>NZ_CP013021.1:3727200-4071900 GCF_001420915.1 Agarivorans gilvus
AATTAAACCATGTCAGTCCATTGCGAGCATGACCCAGCAACTAGATGCGCTGTTGGCCGATGCCATTGACAGCGGCGCTTCCTTAGGTTTTTTAAGCCCAGCCAATCTGCAAGAGGTGGCAGCTTATTGGCAAAGTGTCGAAGCCGAGCTTCAGGCCGGAACCCGAAAGTTGTTTATTGCTCTTGAGCAAGACCAAGTGGTGGGTTGCGTGCAGTTGTCTTTATCGACCAAAGCCAATGCCAGCCACCGCGGCGAAGTAGAAAAGCTGATGGTAAACACTCGCCAGCGTGGCAAGGGCTTGAGTAAACTACTTATGGCGAGTATGGAGCGCTGCGCCGCCGAGATGGGTTTGTCCCTATTAGTACTAGATACACGTGTTGGAGATGTTGCTTCATTCTTATATCAGGCTATTGGCTATCAACAAGCGGGGCAAATTCCGCAGTTTGCCCGTAGCTCAAATGGCCAGCTAGACGCCACGGCTTACTTTTATAAATTGCTGTAGATGAAGGCTTAGCCGCCGAAGCTGAGTCAAAAATCTACGGTTAATTAATGCCGAGCGTCACGATAATCTGGGTGTATCTATCGTTAAAATTAAGAGTATTTAATGGAAAAAATATCTGGTGTAGTCAGTCACTTGCAAGCGATCTCTCGAACCGAAGTGACTATTGAACTAAACAGCGAGAAGCAAAATAAAGTAGTTCGTTTAGTCGTGGGGGAGCCGTGGGTAATTAGCCAAGGTGACTCTCTAGAGCTAAGTGGTGAGGCCGATCTTAAAAGCGGCGTTTTTGTTGCTTATGCTTACACTAACCAAACCAAGGGCGTGCGCTATTACCCTGAATACACTATAGGCATGCGGGCCGTGGCGGCATTTTGGTATTTGCTTAGCGGCTTTTTTGTGGTGGCTACAGCCAGCTTGCTGTACATAAATTTATTAGATTCTCGTCCTCGTTATTTGACTGCCGCCATCGTTTTCCTTCCCTTCTTATTCAGCTGTTCTTGTTTGCTGTTGGGTTATAAAAGGTTTGCTAAATTGAAGCGAATTACTCGCTCTGTGGCAGCGTCTGAATAGTCCTTAGTGGATGCGGAAGCGTCACTATTGAGCAAGTAATCCAGTCCGCTTGACTGACTGGACTACTTGCTTACTGTGACTTAGTTAGTTTTGAAACGAGAAACCATCGCTTGTAACCCAGAGGCTAAGTCATTTAATTGGCTGGCGCTGAGTTCTAATTGTTGTGATACCTCATTAGCTTGGCTAGAGCCATCGTGTATATCGGTAATATTGCGGTTAATCTCCTCAGCCACTAGATGCTGCTCTTCGGCCGAAGCGGCAATTTGGGTGGTCATATCACGAATGGTTAATACCGATTGCAAGATAGCTTGAAACACCGTGCTGGTTTGCTGGGTTGCGTTAACCGTAGTGCTTGAATGCTCGATGCTGCTAGAGAGTTTTTGTGCCACATTGCCAGTTTGTTGGCGTAGGTTAGTCAGTAACTTGTCGATTTCTTCGGTGGATTCAGCGGTGCGCCCCGCTAGAGTTCTCACTTCATCAGCCACTACTGCAAAGCCACGGCCCTGTTCACCCGCGCGAGCCGCTTCTATCGCCGCATTTAAGGCAAGTAGATTGGTTTGTTCGGCGATGCCACGAATGGTATCGAGAATCACCGTAATATTGGCCGACTGTTGCGACAACGCGTCCATGGCTTGATTCGAGTCATTCAAAGTGGCTTCTAGTTGGCTAACCGCCTGTACGGTATCTTGAATTAACTGGTGGCCTTCTTCTACTTGGTGTTGGCTGTCATCGGCACTGGAAGCCGCCTGACTACAGTTAGACGCCACTTCGTTAGAGGTGGCCACCATTTCGTGGAAGGCTGTTGAGACTTGTTCAACCGCTGCCAGTTGACTCTCGGCAATTTGCTTCATTTTGCTAGATAAGTCATTGGCGTGTATCGAGGACTTGTCTACTTGCTGGCTATTGTCTTTGATGCGCCCCACTAACACATTGATGGACTCAACAAAACGGTTAAAGGCGCTGGCCATTTGCCCCGATTCGTCTTTAGCTTGAATATTGAGCCGCTGGGTGAGGTCGCCCTCTCCAGAGGCGATACTCTCTAAACCTTCGGTGATGGTAAGCATCGGTTTGGTAATCACATTCATTAAGGTGTAGCCGATGGCCAAGAATAGCAAGACCATTACTACAGCAACACCCAAGATCAATGTTATTAAAGAGTTGGCCTCTTGATACACTTCGCCGGTGGGCATAAAGCCGATAAAGCGCCAATTAAGCTCGGGAGAGACATACACATTGGCTAACCAAGTTTGGCCATTCATTTCAATTTGATGGAGTCCGGTGGACGCATTGTTCACCTCTTGATAAGAGCCTACATCGCTCAAGGCCTTAAATAGATTATCTTCATTAGAGGGGTCGGCCAGAATATTGCCGGTATCCTCAATCATGATGACGTAGCCCTGCTGACCAAATTTTACCTTCTTAATCAGCTCGGTCAGCTTGCTTAGGGTCACGTCTACACCAACGGTACCATAGGCACCATTTTGTCCTTCAAAACGCATTAAGTAATCGAGGAGCGGAGCCTTGGTATTAATGTCTTGATAAGCGGCGATCCGCACTGGCGAGCGAGCATCGATGGACTGCGGATACCAAGGGCGTTTGCGCGGATCATAGTTGGCTGCGTTGTTACTCAGCGGCCACTGAATGTAGCCGCCATGGTCCATGCCCAAGTACACATAGGCTAGATCTGGCCGAGCTTCGCCAAATTGGCTCATTAATTCAAAGGCCTGCTGTTCAACTCCGCCAATGCTGTCGGTACGCATCATTTGGCTGGGTTTATCTATATAGGTTGTTACAGAGTGATCGAGCTGTTTGATAGCCGATGCATTAGCCAAGAAACGGGCATCTTCGGCTAAGCCATTTAAATATATCGAGAAGGTGGTGTCGATGTGGCCCAACTCTGCATGACTGCGATGTTCAAAGTTTAGTTTGGCGTTTTCTCTCACATTTAAGATGGTAATAATTGAAACGATCAGTACCGGTAAGATGACCCCGGCGAGTAGTAACAATAGAAATTTTGTTCTTATTTTCATTTTCTAATCCATCAGTCTGTTTACTATAGGTAAATATAGTGGACTTCGCGTGGTTTACTATAAAAGCGCAGTATTATTAGTAGTAATTGCTGTGCTTTCGTTATTTAACTTGAAGGTAAAACCCAAACTAAAGCTAAGGGAATGAATAGCAGGCTAGCTATATTTCCCAGCATCACGATTGAGGCAACGCGCTGGGGTTCGAGTTGATATTGTTCGGCAATAATAAAATTTAAAACGGCGGGTGGCAGAGCCGCAAATAAGATCAAACAGGCTTGCTGAGTGGGGGGGAGCGGTAACAACCAAATTGCCATGGCGGCACAAACTAAGCCGCTAAGCGGGCAGGCTATTGCGCCAATTAAGCCCACTTTCCAATCTTTTAGGTTAACATCGATTAAGCGTACCCCAAGTGTAAATAGCATCAGCGGCACTGAAATTTGTCCCAGCATGTCGATGGGCGTAGCCAGTAGTTGTGGTAAGGGTAGTGTCAAGCCTCCCCATAAGAGCCCCAAAATTGCGGCGACAATAACCGGAATACGCAGACTAGTGTGAATTTTGGCTTTGGGGTCGATGAAGTATAAACCCACGGAAAAGTGCAGCACCATTTCCACCATAAATAGGATCACCGCAATCGGCATCGCGCTTTCACCAAAGGCCAGAATAATCAAAGGTAAACCAAGGTTTCCCGCATTATTAAACATCATTGGCGGCAAAAAAGTGCGGGCGTTAAGCCGATAAAGTTTCACTAAGGGCAGTAGCAGTAAACCCGAGCCTAGTACCACCCAAATGGCAGCGATAAACAGTTGGCTATAGTGGGTAAATTCGAGGTGGTTATTAGCCAGTACGGAAAAGATCAACGCGGGACAAAAAATATCCATGTTCATGCGATTGGCCGCGCTAATATCAGGCCGATGTTTGCGGCCATAAAGCAGCCCCAGCATTACAATCAATACCAAGGGGCAATAATACTGAGGATTGTCCAAGCCACCGATAAGTCGTCCATAAATTGCTCAACAACCTAGCATAACAGAAAGCGTTTAAGGTGATCAGGCTTTAACAGTGGAAGGTAATAAAGTCTCTTACTGAGTGTTAGTAACGGGATAAAAGCTTTCGCCTATGGCGACGTCATTTTTCTTTGACGAGCAAAGAAAAACGAAGCAAAAAGAAAGCTCGCCCTGCATCTTCTTAGATCCTGCGTTGCGCACTCACAAGGGCGTTGAAGTAACTCGCTGCGCTCAAACAGACTTCAACTTTAATTCCTTGTTCATTTGCGCTACTCGGCGAAGATGATGGGATTGAAAGCGCAACCTAGGCTTTCGAGGGTGTGAAACGTTTTTGCCCCAAAGTGTGTTTGCATTTTTAGTTTAGGAGGGCTGTTAGTCTCGTTTTATCATTTTGTTTTGTATCGAGTTGTTAGTAAGGGTTTCGCCCTGACGGCGATATACTTTTCTTTGCTGGCCAAAGAAAAGTATACAAAAGAAAGGCCACCCTGCATCTTCTTAGATCCTGCGTTGCGCATTCCCAAGGGCGTTGAAGTAACTCGCTACGCTCAAACAGACTTCAACTTAATCCCTTGTCCACTTGCGCTACTCGGCGAAGATGATGGGATTTAAAAGCACAATCTTGGCTAGCGAGGGTGAAACGTTTTTTCACTTAATTTGTTACAGCTCCCTCAAAGCTACTCTTATTAAGCCTATGTACCCTTAATATTTCTACTTTTGTGGATATGGTACTGTTTTTATATACAGTTTTCTTGCGTTTCCTACTTTCCACAAAGGCTTGCATACTTTTATGCTGATTTTTTTGTCACTTTTGGTGCTAGGTGGCTGATATACTCAGAAAAGGTGATAATCTGGGTTTTATTAAATGTATGATAAGAGGAAAGTTTCCTTGTTTAAACAAGGAATTTTTCCTCTTAATAAACTGTTAGCTTCTAGGAGTAAAATTGAACAATTCAGAAAATAAAATTAATACTGTATTTTTATTATGGATAAAGTTGGTTCGAGAAGAATTATGTAGATTCGAAATGTATCGAGATTTTATGCACACTGAATTTTCTAAAGCTCGTATTAATGATGCATCACAAAAATTTTTAGAGGACACTTTCATGCCGATTGAGAATGCATCACTATTCCTTATCGTTCATTCTCATTTTGAAAAATCTCTAAATTTACTTTGTTTTTCACTACAGGGGCAGGTTGAAAACTTAAAAAAACTAAACGACTTTAATGGTTTTGGCATAGGAAGAGCAAAAGATTTTTTGAGTCAAGATCAATTAAAAATAAAGCCCGTATTTAGTAAACCAGAATGGCAAACTTTAACTCAGATATCTTTCGTCAGAAACGTTATCGCTCATTGTGGAGGAGAGATTGATGAGTCTCAACAGAAGCATTTATCAGCTAAACATTTCGCTGAAAAAAATGGAGCAAAAATTACCGAATTAGACGATGTAGCATGTATTGAGTTAACAGCTAATTATTTAAACATGTCATTTGAAAAATATAGAGACTTTTTAGCTGTTCTTGAAAATGAATTGCAGCATCACACTGTATAAGCTAACAAGTCGCTCAAGTGGACTGCCAACGCGTGGCATTTTTAGTTTCAGTGGGTTATGTGGTTAAGGTGCAATGCATTGAGTAATCTAGGCGTTGGCAGCCACTTAGCTCAGCGTTACCTCTACAGATCTTAATTCGAACGTTACCAAATAGTGCTTTTGCCACTAACACACTTTTGTCCAAAGACGTTTTAGCCAGCTAAGTAAAGGTGTGTGCTAGTTTAAGAGTTAGTATGACACACTATTACTCTGTTTTAGCACGTTGTCAGATTTGGCAGTGATAATAGGTATGAACTTTGTTAACTGTTTGATATCAAGTGGTATTTGTTAGGTATAGCCATCTTTAGGAGCTAAATAAGGCTAATGAGCTAGGCGAGTAATACCGCAACTGGCAAAAAAGGGTTAACAGAGCGAGGGCCCTGTTAACTCGATGCGCGGGCTTACTTGGAAGGAGGTGTGTAACCTTCGATATCAACCTCGCCGTCTTCAAATAGGTATTTCACCATTTCGGCTTGCAGTAGTTCTCGGTCTTCTTGGTTCATCAGGTTTAATTTCTTTTCATTGATGAACATGGTTTGTTTTTTCTGCCATTCCGCCCAAGCTTCTTTACTGATGTTGTCAAAAACGCGTTTGCCAACTTCTCCTGGTATCAGCTGGAAATCCAACCCTTCGGCTTCTTTTTTCAAACGCTGGCAAAATACTGTTCTAGCCATATTGATCCCTTATTGCGTGCTCACTCATAGCGTGCAGTGACGGTAAGTAAAGGTAGAGGCAAAGCTATTTTCATTGATTTTTAACGATGACAGCCAAACCCACCTTAGGTGCGTGTTGCTTGTTATACCAAAGTTGTTGTTTGGGTTCCACGACTTGTCAATCTGGCGCCAGCTTTTATCCTTCAGTTGTCACTCTTAAGTGACTGCAGAAGTCATGGTAAAGATGGCGCTCAGTGACTTAATTCAGCGTTTATTCTAAGAAAGCATCAAGGGTTGTTGTGGGTTGCATAGTGTATGGGTTCCAAGCTCCTAGGGTGTAGCCTTGCCAGCTATATGCTTGTGGTTCCCAATAAAATATACCTAGTCCTTTATTTTGGTTTACTTGGCGTAGTTTAGAGATCATGTCGGCAACAATCGTTTTGGCTTCTGGATGGTCCCAAGGCACCCCAATTTCACTGATCATTACTTCGCTACCGTAGCGGTCAACCATGTCATTTAAATTGGCTAAACACTGACTGTTGGCTTGTTGCCAGCTCAGTCCAGCCGCATTGGTGGGGTAGGATGAAGCGCCTATCACATCCCACCAAGCGTCGTTCGCTTGCAGGCCGTCGAAAATCCAGCGGAAATTGGCGTTGTCATGGCAATTGGCTAAGTGAACAATCACTTTGGCATCGGGAAAGACTTCTTTTGCGGCATTACGCCCGCTATTAAATAACCATGCATAATTACGCATATTATTGGATGCCATGCCCTCATACCATAACATTCCGTTATTGGTTTCATTACCCACTTGGATCCATTTAGGCGTGATGCCTGCATTACGTAGCGCCTCGAGCGAGGTTTTAGTATAAGACCATACTTCCCCCATCAATTGTTCGAAGCTGAGTGAGGACCAAGCGCTAGGTTTCCACTGATTCCCCGGATCTGCCCAAGTATCGCTGTAATGAAAGTCAATCATCACATCCATGTTGGCCGCTTTAGCCCACTGAGCTTTAATGATCACGTCATCAATGGAGCTGTAGTAGCCATCGCTGGGGTTTACCCATACTCTTAAGCGTACCGCACTCATGCCGTGGTCACGTAGTATCGACAGTACGTCTTGGCGGTAACCCCAATCGTTATAAAACTCATAACCACTGTCTTCCATCTGGGTTATCCAACTGATATCTGCTCCCTTAACCAAGGCCATTGAGTGATAGCTAAAAGTCAAGCTGAGCAGTAGCAGCAAGCTATTGATTATTTTTTTCATGTATTTATCCCTTAATAATGTGTTAACAACATTCCCATGTTGCCTGCAAGAACATATAACAGCGGGTTTTGGTGTCGCAGGGGAGTATCAAAAATAATCGAGTTGATATGTTTAAATTTTGTGATTTGTGATGCTTTAAAGTTTTGGCTTGGTAAATTTACTGTTAAAGCGTTGGGCTGATCGCGCTTATTATTCAAGCTGAATTACTATTATCAGGGGACGTCAGTGGCTCGGGGCCACGTTAGTTTTTCTTGAAACTATCTCGCCAAATAAATTCATGCCCAAAATAAGTGGTTTTAGTGTGTTTTCTGCCTTCCAGTTTTTCAATAAACATATCGATGGCCGCTTCACCCATTTCAAAAGGAAATAAACGCATGGTGGTGAGGCTAGGGCTCATGTGGCGAGCCGAGGCGATATCGTTGGTACCTATCACTTGAATGTCGTCTGGTATCGATAAACCATGCTCATAAATGGCACGATAAACACCGATCGCCACCATGTCTGTGGCGGCATAAACCACGTCGGGTAAAGTCGGTAGCTGTAGCATCTCTTTAGTGGCAAGATAGCCCGATTCAATACAATACTCTTTGCTCACTTTACACAACTCGTCATGATATAAACCATGGGCTTTGGTGACCTGTTGAAAGGCATGCAAGCGGGCTTCATTGTTGCCGATAAAGGCTGGTCGTTGGCAACCGCTGGCCACGACATGCTGCATTAAGTCGTAGGCTAGGGCGAAGCGGTCAATTAATACCGCATCGGTTTTGGCCCCAAGTGGGTTGGTATCTACAAAAATCAGTTTGGGGTTGGTGTTGTAAAGGGTATGGGTGGCCTTGGCACTGAAGTGGCCTACCGCTACCACTGCGGGTGATTGTCGAATTAACTCTAAATTGCTGTCTATTTGGTCGAGGTGAAGCACCTGTAAGTTGATGTTTTTCTGTAAACTGCGGTTTTGGATGCCAGCGCGAATCGAGGTGAAATAGGGGTCGTCAATCTCTTGAGTGGGGGTTAAAAAGTTAACGATGACTAGCTCTTGGCGCTCTAGTGAGGTTTCGTTTGGCCTTGGCTCGGCTACTTTCGCCTGAGTAAATTGCTTTTTGCTACGTTTCGGCGATTGATAAGCCAGTGCTTCCACGGCTTCAAGAATGGCCTTCTTTTTGTGCTCACTGATGCTTAAAGTCGGATCTTCATTAAGAAACCTCGAAATGGTCGAAGTCGAAATGTTCGCGTGTCGTGCTATATCTTTAAGTGTGGCCAAGGTGTACCTACTGTTAAGTCATCGTTAAGAAGTGATTGACGATGGCTAAAGAGGGTTATTTCTCTTTAGCCCTGCTATTTTAATGGCTTAAGTTTACCGAAGTAAATGAAAGCGCATCTCCTTTGGGATCAAATATCTGCAATTGCTCGGCACTGGTGTATAGAGAAATTGACTGCCCCGGTTGTACTTCGGTATCGCCGTGATTGAGGTACTTAAAATTGTCAATGCTATGGCACTGACCAAAAACATAAGTCATTCCGCCGAGACGTTCTACTACTTCACATTGGAAATCCAACACTAAACTATTGGTCTCGGTAGCGAGATGTTCAGGGCGCACACCCAGCGTGAGCTGCTCACCTACCGCCTGTTGGCGAACTTGAATTGGCAGCGTCATTTGGTGGCCCGATTCCAGCTTGACCGTTAGGCTCACTTCATCCCAAGCACTTACGCTACATGGCAAGAAGTTCATTTTAGGGGAGCCGATAAAGCCCGCCACAAACTTGTTTTTAGGTTGATGGTATAGCTCCATCGGAGAACCCACTTGCTCAATCCGTCCATCTCTTAGTACCACAATTTTATCGGCCAGCGTCATCGCTTCTACTTGGTCGTGAGTCACGTAAATCATGGTTGATTTAAGTTCTTGGTGCAGCTTGGCGATATGCAAACGCATGTCTACACGCAGCTCTGCATCAAGGTTAGAAAGCGGTTCATCAAATAAGAATACTTTAGGGTCGCGCACAATCGCGCGGCCAATGGCGACCCGCTGACGTTGCCCGCCTGACAATTGCGCCGGTTTACGGTCAAGCAAGTGCTCTAATTGCAGGGCTTTACCCACTAAGGCTATTTTCTTTTCGCGTTCTTCTTGCGGGACTTTGTTCACTTTAAGTGAATAGCTCATGTTTTCTGCCACAGTCATGTGCGGGTAAAGGGCATAGGATTGAAATACCATGGCAACGCCACGCTCTGAAGGTGGGGTATCGTTAACCACTTTGCCAGCGATAGAAATATCTCCACCGCTGATTTCCTCAAGGCCGGCAATCATTCTTAGCAGAGTGGATTTGCCACAACCAGACGGGCCAACAAACACCACAAACTCACCTTCTTCAATAGACAAGTTAACGTCATGAATGGTTTGGGTATCGTCAAAGCGCTTGACGATATTAGCTAGCTGAATAGAAGACATCGAATTTCCTTATGATAAAAAAGTAAAAATAGTGTGACATGTCTCATTTATATTTAGTAAATTTTATTTACCGTATGTTTCTTCTGTCACAGTGCTAATCGTTTTTAGTGATGTAAATCACATCAATGATTAAGTTCTATGGAAAAAATAACATATCAGCGCATATTTGCACCACAAATTTTATTTTTACCAAAAACACAAGGCGTGAAATTTTATGGGAATCAATAAATTTAGTAAAAATATCAGTGCAATTTCTGCAGCGATGGCATTAGTGTGTTCACCAATGGCATTGGCACAACAATCTTTGCTGGTTTGGGAAGATATTCAGAAGTCTTTCGGGAATGAAGAAGCGGTTGCCGCGTTTGAAAAACAGCATGATGTGAAAGTAGAAGTATTAGAAATGCCTTATGGCGGGCAAGTTGAATCGTTACGCATGGATGGCCCTGCTGGCACCGGACCTGATGTTATTTTGATTCCACACGATCAAATTGGCGGTGCGGTGATTCAAGGTTTGCTGGCCCCCATTCATTCAGAAGCGGCGGTTGTGGATAGTTTCAGCCAATCGTCAATTGATGCCTTAACCTACAATGGCACCTTATACGGTTTACCTAAATCCGTTGAAACGGTGTTTATGGTTTACAACAAAGACCTTATTGATGAATTGCCAGAAACCTTAGATGAAATTTATGACTTGTCTTTGAAATTCCGTGAGCAAGATAAATATGGCCTGCTCGCTAAGTGGGATGAAATTTACTACAGCTACGGCATCTTAAAAGGCATGGGCGGCGACGTATTTGCGAAAAACGACGACGGCTCTTACAACCCAAACAAGGTGTTATTGAACACCGATGGCGCGGTTGAAGGCGCTAAGTTCATTCAAAAGTTTTACACATCGGGCGCTTTCCCCACCGGTATTATTGGTAACAACGGCTTAAACGCTATTGATTCATTATTTACCGCCAACAAAGCAGCGATTGTACAAACTGGGCCTTGGGCCTTACAGCCTTATAAAGAAGCTGGCGTGAACTATGGCGTGGCTCCTCTGCCTAAGTTGCCTTCGGGTGAGCCAATGGGCTCGTTCATGGGGGTGAAAAGTTACAGTATCTCTACCTTCTCTAAAAACAAAGAGCTAGCACAGCAGTTTATCGAGTTTATTAACAACTTCGATAACGCTAAGCGTCGCTTTGAATTGACTGGTGAAGTACCTGCGGTAGCTGCTTTGGTGAATGACCCTGTGATTAAGAATGACCCTGGTGCACGCGCCGTTGCTTTGCAATCGGTACACGCTACCTCTATGCCTTCGATCCCAGAAATGAACGAAGTATGGGCCCTGCCAACAGTGCGCTGCAGTTAATTGCTACCGATAAGCAAGACGCTAAAGGTGCCTTAGATGCAGCAGTAGAAAGCATCAACATGCAAATTGAAGCAAACCACGCAATGATGGGTTTATAGGCGTGTAGCAGTAAGTTCGGTGAGTGATACTAGCATTAAGTGGCTGGTATCCCACTGAATGTTTTCCAAAATGGAGTTTTAAAAGATGTCTGACATGACTAAACGCCTAGAGCAAGATAGCGGCTTATATCGTTCACACCGTGTGACCGCCAGTGTGCTTGCGTTTATCCCCGGCTTTGGCCAGTTTTATAACCGGCAGTTTGTCAAAGGCGTGATTTTTCTGGTTTTGCTTGTCAGTTTCTACGGAGTGAGCCGTGATTTTATTGCTCACGGTATGTGGGGGCTCACTACTTTAGGCGAGACTCTTCCTGAAGATAATTCGGTGTTCCTATTAGCTGAAGGCATTATTGCAGGGCTAGTAATGCTGTTTGGCTTGGTTATTTATGCATTAAGCATTAACGACGCCTATAAAAACGGCAAATTGTTGGATGAAGGCCGAGAGCTTAATTCCTTACGGGTACAGTATCGCAACGTGATTAATGCCGGCTTCCCCTATTTAATGATTAGCCCCGGATTCATTTTGCTAGTGTTTGTGGTGGTATTTCCCATCATCTTTGGTTTTGCCATTGGCTTTACCAATTACAACTTATATAACTCTCCGCCAGCCAAATTGGTGGACTGGGTGGGTCTTAAAAACTTCTTCAATATTTTCCAAGTTAACCTATGGCGTAATACCTTCTTTGATGTATTGCAGTGGACCGTGGTATGGACTTTATTGGCCTCAACCTTGCAATGTACTGTGGGCGTATTGTTAGCGATTTTAGTTAACCAGAAAGACTTAAAAGGCAAGTCTCTGATCCGCACCATCTTTATTTTACCTTGGGCGGTACCTGGCTTCGTGACCATTCTGATCTTTACCGGCATGTTTAACGACAGCTTCGGGGTGATTAACAATGTCATTTTGGACTTCTTTGGTATCGAGCCCAAAGCTTGGTTAACCGATCCCTTCTGGACCAAAGTCGCCTTAATTATGATTCAGACTTGGTTGGGCTTTCCCTTTGTGTTTGCCATGACCACCGGGGTGCTGCAAGCCATTCCCAACGATCTTTACGAAGCGGCCACCATGGATGGCGCCAGTAAGTTCCAGCAGCTTAAAACCATTACGCTGCCTTTGGTATTGTATTCCATCGCTCCGATTTTGATTACCCAATACACCTTCAACTTTAATAACTTCAACATCATTTATCTGTTTAACAATGGTGGGCCAGCGGTGATCGGTAGCAATGCCGGCGGTACCGATATTTTGGTGTCGTGGATCTACAAACTCACCATGTCGTCATCACAGTACGGTATTGCTTCGGCCATCACCTTGCTGTTGTCCATTGTGGTAGTGGGCATCGCTCTATGGCAGTTCCGTATGACTAAGTCATTTAAAGAAGAGGCGCGCTAAGAATATGAGTATTAAACGCAGTAATCGTATTCGCCTAAGCCTAAGTTATGCGCTAATTGCGCTGGTAGCGGTGATTATTATTTACCCCTTGGTATGGACGGTAGGCGCGTCTTTTTACCCAGGCAATAGCATTATGGGGGAGTCTATTTTCCCCGAGAATCCGACCTTGAGCCATTACGCGACGCTGTTTGCCAATGACCGAGTGGCTTATCTAACTTGGTTTTGGAATAGCCTAAAAATTAGCTTTCTCACCATGGTGTTAACGCTAATCAGTGTGTCTTGTACCTCGTATGCCTTTTCACGGTTTCGTTTTAAAGGCAGAAAAAATGGTTTGATGCTGTTTTTGTTATTGCAGATGATCCCGCAGTTTTCGGCCTTGATTGCGATCTTTGTCTTGGCGCAGATGCTGGGCTTAATTAATAGTCACTTGGCTTTAGTCTTGGTGTACGTGGGCGGCATGATCCCAATGAATACCTATCTGATGAAGGG
This sequence comes from Agarivorans gilvus, assembly GCF_001420915.1. NCBI lineage: Bacteria > Pseudomonadati > Pseudomonadota > Gammaproteobacteria > Alteromonadales > Alteromonadaceae > Agarivorans > Agarivorans gilvus. The sequence goes on from NZ_CP013021.1 coordinate 3,740,585, forward strand.
TTATTTAGATGCCATTCCAAAAGATTTAGACGAATCAGCAAAAATGGACGGTGCCAGCAATATTCGGATCTTTTTAGAGATTATTTTACCTATCTCTAAACCCATTATTGCGGTGGTGGCCTTGTTCTCTTTCACCGGACCACTGGGCGATTTCATTCTTGCTACCACTATTTTACGTAGCCCCGAAAACTACACACTACCAATCGGATTGTACAACTTGGTAGTGGAAAAAATGGGCGCGAGTTACACCACCTACGCGGCAGGCGCGGTACTGATTTCGATCCCGGTTGCGCTGCTTTATTTATCACTACAGAAATACTTTGTCTCCGGCTTAACCGCGGGTAGTACCAAAGGCTAATCAAAGGAAGGAACAACATGAAAACAACATTTAAGCTTGCAGTGATTGCTGCGGCTGTGGCTCTTACTGGCTGTCAGTCTGCTACTACCTTAAATAACAACGAAGACTACACCATTGTTGCCCCCAGCTTACGCGCTGACTTTATTCGCGGCATGGATATCTCAATGTTGCCGGTTATTGAAGACCTTGGCGGCAAGTACTACCAAGCAGGTAGTGAGCAAGACCTATTAAAAATTCTAAAAGATAACGGCGTTAACTCGGTTCGTGCTCGTTTATGGGTGGATCCAGCCGCAGCCAACGGCGATGCATTTGGTGGCGGTAACAGCGATTTAGCCAAGTCAATTGAGCTGGGTAAACGTGCTCAAGAAAATGGCATGAGCTTCCTATTAGATATCCATTACAGTGACTTTTGGGCCGATCCTAAGAAGCAGCAAAAACCGAAAGAGTGGGATCTACTTACCTTTGAGAACCTCACTCAAAAGGTTTACGACTATACCGCTGAAGTGATGCAAGCGCATAAGGCCGCTGGAGTCGTACCAGACATGGTGCAAGTGGGTAACGAGCTAAATGGCGGCATGTTATGGCCAGATGGAAAAAGCTGGGGCCAAGACGGTAAAGAGTTTGACCGCCTCGGTTTGCTGCTAAAAGCCGGTATCCAAGCGGTTCACGATAACGACAGCGGTAAAGATATTCAGATTATGCTGCACTTGGCCGAAGCCGGTGACAACGGTTTGTTCCGCTGGTGGTTTGATGAAATCACTAAACAGAATGTCGATTACGATGTAATTGGCATGTCTTACTACCCATGGTGGCACGGCCCCATGGATAAAGTAAAAGCCAACATGGAAGATGTTATAGCGCGCTATAACAAGCCAATTGTCTTGGTGGAAACCTCTTTCCCTTTCACCAATGAAAATGGTGATGCTTTAGGTAATGCCTACTCTGAAACCACGCCCATCGAGGGTTATGAAATTTCGGTCAACGGCCAAGCCCAATACCTCGCCGATATCATGACCTTACTTAACGAACTACCTAATCAACAAGGTTTAGGCATTTACTACTGGGAGCCAGCATGGTTACCCATTGATGGCGCTACTTGGTCCACCGAAGCGGGTATGGAATACAGCGGTGATAAGTGGGATATGGGCAACTCTTGGGAGAACCAAGCGCTATTTGATTTTGAAGGCAATGCCTTACCCTCACTAGAAGTATTTAAGGGACAGTAATGAGCAGTAAACAAGGCATTTTGCCTAAGGTAAATGGACTATTGCACGGGGCTGACTATAACCCTGAACAATGGTTGGATAGACCCGATATTCTTGAAAAAGACATCGAACTAATGAAGCAAACCCACAGCAATGTGATGTCGGTGGGGATCTTCAGCTGGGCCATGTTAGAGCCTAGCGAGGGCGAGTTTCAGTTTGACTGGTTGGACAGTGTATTAGACCGATTAGCCAACAATAACATTAATGTATTCTTGGCTACCCCAAGTGGGGCTCGCCCTGCTTGGTTATCGCAGCGCTATCCTGATGTATTGCGGGTCAATAGCGAGCGAGTTAAGCAGTTCCATGGTGAGCGCCATAATCATTGTTATAGCTCGCCTAACTACCGAGAGAAAGTTGCCATTATCAATCGCAAGCTGGCCGAGCGTTATAGCCAGCATCCCGCGGTGATTGGCTGGCATATCTCTAACGAATATGGTGGTGACTGCCACTGTGACTACTGCCAAGACGCTTTTCGCGGCTGGCTAAAAGAGAAATACGGCTCTTTAGAGGCCTTAAATAAACAGTGGTGGACTACCTTCTGGAGCCACAACTACAGCGATTGGGCACAAATTGAGTCGCCTTCGCCGATTGGGGAGAACTCAGTGCACGGGCTTAAGTTAGATTGGAAGCGTTTCTGCACCGAGCGAGTCAGTGACTTCTGTCGCCATGAAATTGCTCCGCTGAAAGAGCTTAATCCAGCGCTGCCCACCACCGCTAACTTTATGGAGTATTTTTACGACTACAACTACTGGGAGTTAGCCAAGGCGATAGACGTGATCTCCTGGGACAGCTATCCGCTGTGGCATGGTGAAGATGATGTGGCCACCGCTTGTTACATTGCGATGTACCACGACTTAATGAGAACGTTGAAGCAGCAGCCTTTCTTATTGATGGAGTCGACGCCTAGCCAAACTAATTGGCAGCCGATTACCAAGTTGAAGAAAGATGGTATGCATGTGTTGTCATCCTTGCAAGCGGTGGCACATGGTTCCGATTCGGTACAGTACTTCCAGTGGCGCAAAAGCCGCGGCTCGGTAGAGAAGTTTCATGGCGCGGTGGTGGATCACGTTGGCCATGTGAATACGCGTGTTGGTCGTGAAGTCAGCGCCGTAGGTAAGTATTTGCAACAAATTAACCAATTAGCCGGTACTCACACCCAGTCTGAAGTGGCGATTATTTTTGATTGGGAAAGTCGCTGGGCCATGGATGATGCATCTGGCCCACGTAATGAAGGGCTGCAATACGAACAAACCGTGTGTGACCATTACCGCGGCTTTTGGCAGCAGGGCATTAACTGCGACATTATCGAACAGCTATGCGACTTTAGCCCCTACAAGGTGCTGGTTGCACCCATGCTTTATCTGATTAAACCCGGCGTAGCCGAGCGTTTAGCTGCCTTTGTTGAACAAGGCGGCACACTAGTGGTGAGCTATTGGAGCGGCATTGTTGATGAGTCAGATCTGTGCTTCTTGGGGGCTTCCCTGGGGGCGAAGGCAGTCCGCTGCGCCGCACCTTGGGTATTTGGGCAGAAGAAATCGACTCACTGTATGAACACGAACGGGTGTCTTTTGTGATGGACCAAAACTCGCCCTTAGCCATTAGCGGCGAGTTTCAGGCGAAACACCTGATGGAGCATATCCATTTAGAGGGCGCCGAAGCCTTGGCGCATTACAGCTCTGATATGTTCAGCGGCCAGCCAATGCTTACTAAAAACCGCGTAGGCAAAGGTTGCGCTTATTACATAGCAGCTCGCACCGAGCTTGATTTTAACCAGCAGTTCTACCAGCAAATCGTTGAACAGCATGGCGTTAGCCGCTGGGTAGATGACTTGCCTGCTGGCCTATCAGTGACCGTACGCGAAGATGAGGCTTACCGTTATCTGTTTGCGATGAATTTCAGCCAACAGCCACAGCAAATGATTTGCCCTGCTGGAACATGGTTGAAGCTCGACAGTAGCGAGACGGTAGAGCCCTTAATTCAACTGCAAGCCTATCAGGTGAGTGTGATGCGACAAGCTAAGTAATACGGCCAAGCTAAACACTTAGCTTGGCCCCCGAAATAAATTAAGAAATGAGGCGATTTCGCTTCACGGGTAAGTGTTGCCAAAAATAACTGAGCGGTGACGCTTGCCCACAACAATAACTAGGAAAAAAACAAAAGGGATAAAACATGAAGAAGACAATACTCTCTGTAGCTATTTTAGGTTCTTTGCTATCAGCCCAAGCCTTTGCGCTTGATTTCTCAGGCTATGTTCGCTCTGGTTTGGGAGCTAGTGCGGACGGTGGTGGTACTCAAGGCGGTGATGAGTTTAATAAAACTAAGCTAGGTCGCCTGGGTAACGAGTTTGACACTTATTCAGAGATTGGCTTAGGCCAAGAATTATTTAATCAAGATGGGCGTTCAATGTACTTTGACAGTATGTTTGAAATGTCTTCTTCAGGTAATCTTGAGTCTGAAGGCACCTCTAACGACAGCGCTAACTTCGGCATTAAACAAGCGAATATACAGGCCAAAGGTTACATTACTGCACTGCCTGATGCGGTGGTATGGGCGGGTAAGCGTTTCTATCAACGTCATGACTTACATATCATCGATACCAAATACTGGAACATCTCCGGTTACGGTGTGGGCATCGAAAACATGAAGTTAAAAACCGGGGCTATTTCTGCCGCGGTGATCCGTGCGGATAATGCCTTATCGACTTGGGATGATGAAGGCAACGAAACCAGCTTTGGTGATTTAAATACTTACTACCTCGATTTACGTTACGCGGGATTTAGCCCATGGGAAGGTGCTTGGACCGAATTTGGCCTTGATTACGCCATGGTTAATCCTACCGATGATCAAGAAGCTCTGACTGAGGACTTCAAAAACGGCCTAATGCTAACCGCTGAATTAAGCCAAAGCTTTGCCATTGGCTGGAACAAAACCGCCTTACAATTCATGGACAAAGGCCTAGCGCAAAACGCCATTTCCCAAGGTGGTGGTTGGTACGACATTTGGAGTGGTGATGTAAGCGATGCCAAAGGCTACCGTTTAATCAACACCGGTGAAGTGAAGTTTGCTGATAACTTCATCTTCCACCATGTATTAACTTATGGTCGCGCTGAAGACCACGGTGATTGGTTAGACAGCGAAGAACTGTTGTCGTTTGTCGCTCGACCAACCTACCTATGGTCTGAGTTTAACAAAACCATGTTAGAGCTTGGTTACTTTAGCCAAGAGAAAACTTGGGATGGTGGCTCAGTAGAAAAATCTGGTGGCACTAAAGTGACTTTGGCACATGCCTTGGCGACTGGCGAATCGTTCTACGCTCGCCCAGAGATCCGTTTTTTTGTTACTTACGTCAAAGATAACGAGCAAGACAATACCTTCAACGGTGATAGCAACGACACCATTAACTATGGCGTACAAGTTGAAGCCTGGTGGTAAGCCAAAACACCAGAGTTTGGCCGTACTAGCTACGGCCAGTGTAATCAGCCAATGACTCTGCATTGGCTTTCCCCAGATGCCCAGTCTGGGGACTTTCCTTCTTGCTCTTAAAGCGAACTATAGTCACAGCGCAAGTTGTGGGGGCTTTAAGAGCCTTTTTATCAGGGGAACTCATGACATCACTTTCGTTAAAGAGCAAGATTATTGGTCTGTTTGTACTGTCCTTGTTGATGACGATAGTCACAGCCTACTTCAGCGTAAAAACGGTAATTGGCGACTACATCAACAGCGCCTATGAACAGCGTATGCTGAACAATGTCAGCCTCATTAGTAGTGAAATTCAGCAATCTTTGGCTCGTGATATTTCGGTTATCGAAAGCTTGGATTTTGGCATTATTGGTATTCGAGCTACCAAGCAAAAGCTGGGTTACGAGCAAGTGGTGAAGCTGATAAATAAAAAGGCCCTTAGCGACAAGGGCAGCATGAAGCCCGAGCAAGCCCAATATTACATTGACCTAGCTAAAGACCATCCTGAAGGGATTAAAGTCACCCAAACCCGTTCGGCTGAAGGGGGCGCTCAAGTGATTATATCTAAATACAAAAGCGGGGTGGTGGACTTCTTCACTATAGATTTAAGTTTGATTGGCGAACTAATAGAGCGCTACAGTATTCCTGGGGTGTACTTTGAGGTGCTGGATCAGCAAGGTCAGCCGATTTATTCCACGCTAAAGGCTAATTTAGAAGCCAAGCAAACCGACGCGATTACCGTGGCCAATTCCAGCTGGTATTTACATTCTTATATTGATCGCGCCTATACCGATGGGATTATCTCCGGTATTAACCAAGACATAACCAAATATTTAGCGCTGTGTGCCTTGGTGATGCTGTTATTTAGTTTATTTAGTTTAAAGGCGCAATTTGCTCCCTTACTTAAATTGCAGCAGTTAATGGAAAGCCTCTCAGGCAAGAACGCCGACTTAACCCAGCGCATCGTACTCAATCGTCGTGATGAAGTTGGCCAGATCTCCTATTCTATTAACCAGTTTATCGACAATCTACAAAGCCTATTTCGTAATATCTCCAGCTCTAGTCTCAGCCTTAATCAACAACGTGATGAGCTGGACAATCAAAATGCCAGCAACCTGGCGGTGGTGTCGCAATATGAAGGTCAGAGTCAAATTCTTACCGAGGCGATACAGGCGATCCGCAAATCCTCTTTAGCGATCCAAAGTCAAACCAGCGAAGCCAACCACTTAGCCGAGCAAATCGTCGCAACGGTAAGCCACGCAGTCGATAAGGGGGAGTCTGCTGAACTTAGTGTGAATCAGCTGGTGGACAAGACTCAGCAAATATCTTCTTCTATGGAAGTGATGGAGACAGTCACTCAGGGGATTAGCGGCATTTTAGATACCATTCAAAATATTGCCGACCAAACCAACTTGCTGGCCTTGAATGCCTCAATCGAAGCTGCGCGCGCCGGAGAATCAGGGCGTGGCTTTGCAGTGGTGGCCGACGAGGTGCGCAGCCTAGCCTCGAAAACCCATAGCTGCACCACCCAAATTGACCAACTATTACAGCAGTTTTCTGGCTCCTCAAAACAGATAGATAATTTAATGCAAGACACCTTGCAGAGCAGCGAGTTAAGCAAGCAAACCACCCAAGAGGTGATGTCGCAAATCCAGTTAATTAAAGGCTCGGTGGAGCAAATTGAGCAGATTAACCATCAGGTGGCGCATTCATCAGACGAGCAATGCGCCATGATGCAGGCTTTGGATGAAGAACTCCGTCAAGCCAATCAGATGACCCAGCAAATTACTGCTTGTGCGGCGGTGATTTCCAGCATTAATAGCAAGATGCAAGTGGCCTCAGAAGAGCTTAGCTCGCGGGTATTGGAGTTTAAGGTGTAATGGGGAGGCGTGGCTCTTGGCTGCGCCTCTGCTATTGCTAACCGTTGATGATTTAGCCTTTTATTGGGTGGCGGCCAGAAGTATTCAAGAATGGAGCGCCGCCAATTTATGACAGTGCAAAGCTGATAGTGGCTTCACAGCCTACGGTGGCTCGATTTTTAATTGAAAAGTGCCAATCATAGCGACGGCATAGGTCTTCTACTATCAACAAGCCTAAACCGTGACCAGCGTGATTGCTCGAGTTATTAAGGCCGGCGCCATTGTCTGTCATGGAGATGGCCTTAGCTGAAACTTCTAGGGTAATTTTACCTTGCTGCGAAGCCGCGATAGCATTTCTCAGTAAGTTTCCTAAAACCATGTTTAGTACCGCAGGCGCGGCCTTCAATTGCGGTGTTTGGTGGCAAATGAGCTCTATTTCAATGTCTTTATCTTTTGCTTGAGCGTTATTGTTGTTGATTATTGCTTCAAATTCGCTCTTCGTCACTTCTCTGAGACTGGTGTCATCTTCACTACGCTCGTAGCGTACTAGCGCTAACAGTGCATCAACCATCGTGCTCATTTGGCCGGTGGCTTCATTGATTCTCAGAATTTGACGTTGCTGAAAATCACTGGGAGTGTGGCGTTCTAAGAGTTTACTCGCGCCTTTTACTATGGTGAGCGGGGTTCTTAACTCATGGCTAGCATAGCGAGCAAAAGCTTGTTCACGTTTTAATAAACTATGAATGTCAAGTCGATCCTGATTAAGCTTATTGGCTAGTATTTGAAATTCTGCAGCGCCTCCTGTGGGTATTCTAAATATGTGCGCAGAGTTGCCGCTTTGTTCTGTTAACTGCTCGGTAAGCTGATTTAACGGTGCGATTAAGCGTTGAGATAAACGGGATAATAGCGCCCCAAAAATAATCAGCAGTCCTGCGATACTGGTAATCACGACGAGACTTGAAAACAAGATTTCATGGGGGCCAAATTCTATTTGGTTAATATCAGACACTAATATGACGGGGTGTCTATTTCCCTCTTTCTGGTAATGGCCGAAGTAGATCATGCGTGATTCAGTGTCACTGCCTACTTCACCAACAAACTCGTCTCTGCCTTTAAAGTAGCGATGATAAGCAGAAGGCACTAAGCTAATGTCGTTATAGGCTCGAGTGAGCACATCGATAGTAATTTCACCCGTTTCCCCATTAGTAAAACGCTGTATGGCTTCATTTTTATCTATTTCAATACGTCGCTCTCCTACCTTGTCTTCAGACCAATGCAGAGCCGCATAAAAGATGGTGTAGCTTGCTAAGCCCATGATGAGTGCGACGAAAGTAAAGAATATGGCCAGTTGGCTAGTGAGTGTACGAGTACTGGAAAAACCAATTTTATTCATTATTGCTTCTCTAGGCGGAAACCTATCTTGGGTACGGTAATTAACATGGATGAGGAGAATGGTTTGTCTAACTGGTTACGCAGGTTATAAATATGGCTACGTAGAATATCTGTATCAGGTTGGTTTTCTTGCCATAGCATGCTGATAATTTCGTCTCGAGTGACAACATTAGGCGCTCTACGGCAAAGCAGTTCCAAAATGGCGTAGGTAGTTGGGTTTAAGTTTAGCTTGAGTCCGTTACGGTAGGCTTGGCGGGTTTTTTGGTCTATATGTAAGTTAGCAAAATCCAGCGATGTTTCGGTTACCGTTCTTCGGTAGCGTTTAATCAGAGCGTGCAAACGGGCTTCCAATATCTCCAGATCAAAAGGCTTAGTGATATAGTCGTCGGCACCGTATTTAAAACCACTGAGCATGTCCTCGCGGTTATCAAGAGCGGTAAGCATCAGTACCGGTGTCACATTCCCTGCTTCTCTTAGTTTTTCACACACCGCTAAGCCGCTCATACGCGGTAGCATTAGGTCAAGAATAATAACGTCGAAGCTATTTTCTAAGGCGAGTTTCAAGCCTAACTCCCCGTTATCGGCGTAATCGATAACGACACCTTCGGCTTCAAAATAATCGAATAAGATCCCAACTATTTCTCTATTATCTTCAATTAATAATATTTTTTTCATAGTAACGCTCAATGACTATCGCTTACGAAGCCGATTAACTAGGTGTTTTTGGAGAGCGGCCATTCCTAATGCTTAAAAATTGGCTAGATAAATTCCCTCGATATTTCGATGCTATTTCAAGAAAGATGCTATTTCCATAAATAAGATGACTTATCGCAACCACAACACCGTGCCCCAAACGACTAACGAGCACAGCATGCTAAGTAGCACCAAGGCTGAGCCAATGTTTTTAGCTACGCCAGATAAAACATGATAGTCCATGCTGACTCGGTCAACGACCGCTTCTATCGCGGTATTAACCATTTCGGCAAATAGTACAAATACCATACTGAGTAAAATTAACAGAGTATGCATTGTTGGCAGCTCTAGCCAGAAGGCGAAAGCGGTGAGAGGAATAAACAGCATTAATTCTTGCTGAAATGCCGCTTCGTTTTTACAAATCCACTTTAAGCCATTAAAACTGTGTACAAAGGTGTGAACGATACGCGCAATACCGGTACGCCTAATGATGATTTGTTGTTGCATAATAATGAGTCCTGTAATGCTATTAGGAGATGGATTGACAGCTTTGCACAATGTCTAGTGTTGCATCGTGTACTTGCGAACTCACGCCATATAAGCCCAATAAGCTATGGAATAAGTTATCGTGTGACAGGGCACTGTTTTGAGCTTTGTTCTCTAGGCATTTCTTGTTAATGCCTTTTTGTGTCGCATATTGCTCTGGCATCCACACGAGCCAAGGCACGTGGGTTTGTTGTTTAGGGGCAATTAAGTAAGGTGTTCCGTGAAGATACATGCCACTTTCCCCAAGCGATTCACCGTGGTCTGATATGTAGGTCAACATTACGTTGTATTTTGTTGAGACACGTTGCAGCTGTTGGATAACTTGAGCGAGTACGTAGTCGGTATAAACCAATGTATTGTCGTAAACATTTACGATTTGCTCATCGCTACAGTTTTCAATGTCATTACGATTACAGGCCGGTTGAAAGGGGGCTTGGGCATCGGGGTATCGTTGCCAGTAGGTGGGGCCGTGACTACCAATGGTGTGCAAAACCAGCAATTTATCGTGTGTGCCTTGGTCTATAAATGTGTTGGCATCGTTTAACATCGCTACATCAAAGCAAGTTGAGCCATTACAGTCATCATTTTTCAACGATGAATTGATTGAGATATAGGCTAGGTTTTTAGCTACGCCTTTATCGCCTCCATCATTGTCTATCCACAATACATCTACCCCAGCGTGTTGTAGCACGTTTAACACATTATCCTGCGAGTTGGCACGACGTTTATCATAGGAGCCTCGAGTCATATTAGAGAACATGCATGGAACCGATAGCGCGGTATAGGTGCCACATGAAGACACTTGCTGAAACGCGATTAAGCCCATGTTTTTTGTATAGGGATTGGTGTCTCGTTTATAGCCGTTGTAGGCAAAGTTCATAGCTCGTGCGGTTTCACCCAGCACTACCACCATCAGGGTTGGCTTACCATTAGCAACTGCTGCTAGGTGTGCATCAGAGCCTAAAGTTTGGTATTCCAATTGGCTTTCGAAGTAGGTTCTATTCAGGTATTTTGCGCCATTAAATATGTGGGCGGGAATAATCATTTGGTTTAAATAGTGGTTGTTGCGTCCCACTGACGCATAATCTTTGTAGCAGGTTTCAGCAATTAAACCGATCCCCACCACTGCAACTAATACTAAAGCGATTCGGGAAATTAGCGCTCGTCTCCATGTGGAGTGCGGTGTGATGCGAATCCATGCTAAGAAAACACATGGTAGTAAGCCAAAGCCAAGTAGGAAAATGAGTAAGCGGACATTGAAGTAAAATGAAATTTCAGACGAGTTGGTTTCAAAAACACTTTCCATCATCGTGGTATCCAACAAAGCCTGAAAGTTCACTTCGGCGTACAGGGCTGCGGCCGAGCTAAGTATCACGAAAAACATAAATGGCTTAAAAAAGTACGGCCAAGCAAACAGAGAAAAGATAATGATGAATGCACAGGTGAGCAAGATAGGAGCCGTATAAGCAAATAAGGGGTTAGAAACATCGGCGCTCAACTGAAAAATCGTTTTGAGTATTGGATAGTTCATCACCGTACCGAAGTACACAGCACAGAATAGGATGAGTGTTGTCATATTCATTGGGATACGACGAAAAGCGAGTATTTTTGAATTCATCATCAACAGCAAATTTAATAAATAGATGGTAGAAGTTGGTTGATGCTGAGTATCGCAAGCGGCATGTAAAAAAAATGTCGATAAAAATAGGCCAAAATGGATAGCTCTATTTTTTTAATGCCTTGAATGTGAAAAACAAACCTAGTGTGAATGAAGAGCGTAGCTCACGGGAATGGGCGTGTTAGGTTTAGTGGGATGCGTGTTGGCTGCCTAGCCTCAGCGTTTATGTCATTGCTAGCCGCTGATGATTTCGTCTTGACGGCGACGTCATTAAGCTTCAACGAGTAAAGCTTAGCTAAGCAAAAAGAAAGCTCGCCCTGCATTATCTTCATCCAGTGTTCAAGCTTACCAAGCGATGCTTTGTTTCAAGCCAAGCTTTCACCTAGTTTCCAAGCGCGCCTGCGCAAACACTGCTCGGCGATAATGAAGGGATTGAAAAGCACAATCTTTGTTATCGAGAGTATGAAAGGTATTTGGCCTATTGTTTGTTGGGCTGTTTGGTATTATCAGGCCTTACCAAGTGATAAATTTGTATAACAAGCAAAAGCATCCGACGCGCACCGCGCAGTTACTTTGAGCGTTAGTTTGCCCACCGACTGTAATCATTCGGTAGGGAATTTCTGCTTCTGGTGTAGAACTCGCATTACACGAATTGCTGAGCCGTCAACCCAGTAGGAAACGATCATTGAGATTTCGGGGATAATGAGTAATCGCCCTCGAATGCCATCACGTTGAACACCCATCAGTGGTTGTTCAAGTAAATTTTCTACTTTAGCTTCAATAATATCGTCAGTTTTTTCTGCCGCGTCAGGGTTGAAGTCATAAAGAAACTCGAAGATCTTCTCACGATCATTTATCGATTCTTCTTCCCATAAAATCATTGTTGACCTCGGCTACGAATCTTGGCCTTTCGTTCAGCCATTCGTGCCTTTGCTGAGTCATGATCAATAAATGAAGCTTTTCCTGAGTCAAGCTTTTCAAATGCTAGGTTTACTTGTTCAGTTAACCAAGCGTCATGAGATAATGCTTTTCGTTGTTGCTCAGCCATTTGCTCGGTAAGCTCACGGCAAGCATCGCTAAGTGTGCGACCTTGGCTCTCTGCTAGTTGCTGAGCTAAGCGCTTAACTTCGTCATCAACACGAAATTGAATTCTAGTGTCCATGAGTAACTCCTAAATTGACGTGTGCACAAACGTTAGCACCGATGTGAGGCAAGGGCAACTAACAATGCATTTACGACGGATTCGCTGCGCTTGGCGGCTTTAGTGTAAATTCAGTTTTTCTGTTTTAAGTGGTTTGTTGAGGCATTGCTGTTTTGCTTTGAATGTTAGGCTACAAAGCTCTCACCGCGATTAAAACGCTTTTATCTCGAACAAAAATTAACTGCGAAGGGTAAACTGGCTCTAGCTCTTAAGGCCGATTTACTTGAATTTAATTCCTCTATATCATCAAGTTAAATACGCTACATGGTTAAAAATTAAGGATTTCTAGTGTCTTATAATGCCAAGCGGCCCTTAGAGGTGGCGCCGTCGATAACAGCACATTGTGAATCCGTTTTTAAGCAACTATTTATCGATGGTAGCAAGGCTGTAGACATTCAAGCGGAATACTCTAATATCGTTTTACAAGAGCTAAAGCACAATACCTATCAGTTGGATGCTGCTTTTGACATAACCAACCCTGATAACGCTTATGTTCCCTTCGCGGCCAAACTTGAGCCTTTCATCGATTCATATCAATCGGTTTTTATTCATCAAACTCAGCCAGATAAAATCCTAGACCTATTCAAACAATGTATTGGCGACCAGTATTTCAATACGGGAGTTATGCATTACTTATTGGTCGAACAATCTGATAAATCGAAAATCGACACCATAAAAATGTTGTTTGAGAGTGATAAGCCACAGGCCTTAACCAGCCCAGAATTTGCCCTAAAACCTTTTATCGATGGAAATAAACTCGAAGCATTAAACACGGCGCTCACCCACTATTTTAATCGTGTGATCGAGCAATACCGTAACGGCTACTACCTATTTAAAAGAGCGAGAACTCTTCTCGAAGCCTACCCAGAAGTTAAACCACTCTTCCAGCAACTGGGCATCAATCAAGTGAGTGTCGAGCTTATGACTTACTATCTGGCTCGCTACTATTACGATAGAAGTGAATATGATAGCGCTAATCGATTACTCGACTACTTTATGCATGTCGAGATAATTGAGACCATAGCCAGCCCTAAGCGGTGGATAAAATTTTGATTTGGATGGATAGAGTTAATATCCCCTTTATTACAGATTCAAACCAGTAAGGATGTGGTGCTTTTTGAGCTCACAAACCCCAAACTGGTATTTGATTTTATCATTTAGTTTTGTATGCGCTGTTAGTGAGGTTTTCGCCCTGACGGCTACGTCATTTTTCTTTTGCGAGAAAAGAAAAACGAAGCAAAAAGAAAGCTCGCCCTACATTATCTTCATCCTGTGTTCAAGCTTACAAAGCAATGCTTTGTTTAAAGCTAAGCTTTCACCCCACTAACAAGGGCGTTGAAGTAACTCGCTTTGCTCAAACAGACTTCAACTCTGATCCCTTGTTCACTTGCGCTACTCGGCGAAGATGAGGGGATTAAAAAGCGCAATCTTGACTATTGAGAGTGAGAAACGTTTTTACCATAAAAAGTATCGGGTGTTCTCAGGCCTTACCATTCGAAGACTTTTCTGTTCAGAAACGTATCGGATAATTTAATGCGCTTTTTCCCGTGACTTGTTAAGTTGCTTTGCTTTCTTTTTATCCCTAACCCATAAAACAGAGCCATTTGTTTTTTTCATTTCAAATAAATCAATAGCTTGAAATAGGTCACTTAATTTTTTGAAACCGTAATTTCTTTGATCAAAGGATGCATGATTAGAAATATGGGTGCCTATTGGTCCTAACATAGCCCAGCCATCATCTTCCTCTACGGCTTCAATTGCTTGTCGTAGTAAGTTGATTAGCTTGGTATCACTTTTTATAGTCTTTGTTTGCTTTTGAATTGGTACTTCTATTTCGTCGCCTTCGTCTAGATAAAGGAAGCGAGAACAACTATTTACGAAAGCCAAAGGTGCTTTGCGTTCACCAAAACCAATCACAAACTTACCATCGGCTAATGAACGAGTGACTAATGGAGTAAAATCGCAATCAGATGACACCAGACAAATAACGTCAATGCTTTTCGTATACAGTATATCCATTACATCTATTACCAATGCCATATCAGTGGCATTTTTCCCCTTAGTAAGATCAAATTGTTGGATCGGCTGTATTGCAAATTCATGAAGTACGTCTTCCCAAGGCTTTAAGTTTTGGCTTTTCCAGTTTCCATATGCCTTGCGAATATTAACTACACCATAACGAGCTAACTCGGAGAGTACTTTATCTATCTTTTTGGCAGGGGCGTTATCGGCATCAATGAATAGTGCAATTTTCTCTTTGTCTCTCACAGGGGCATCCTTGCAATTTCACAACGTATTACTTGGCTTCTCATTAAACTGAGCCTAGTTAGTTGCATAATGAGTTGCTGTGTCAATTTTTATTGAATTATGACAATAACTTACCAGTAAGGTTGGGCCATTTACAGTACTTATTGATAATAAACAAAGTGAGTTGTATTGCTGTGTTTGAGGCGCGCCTTGCCGTGCGGTTTTCAGGGAGCAGCTCGATGAGTTCGTTATAAACCCCTTCCGGTAGTTAAAAAATGAAACCAGTCTGGGCGCTTTCTTTGTTGGGCTGCTGCGGCGGCTTTTTGATAAGCGTATGGCACCTTAACATGTTGAACACTCCAAGCTCCGTTTGTCCTTTCAACAATTGCATAGTTAGCATGAGGGCTATAGGTCTCCATAGAATGAATGACGGGGTCTTCATCTGTGTAGGCGGGCAAGCTAACACTACCAGGGTTAACAATGAGCTGCCCTGTGCTGGTGAATACTGTTCTCGGTGTATGTGTGTGACCGCAAATAACCACTTCCGATGATTGGCCATCAAGCAGCTGCAATATCTCTGCATCAGTTCTCACGCTTGCTCTGCCACTGACAACATTTTCGAGTAAATAAACCAAGTCATCGCGAGGAGAGCCATGGCATAAAAAAACATCCTTAGTGAGTTGATAACTGAAAGGCAAAGCTTTCATCCATTGAAGAGGGGCATTTCCTAGATCTTCTACAATGAATTGCATGGTTGGATTTGATGCTATTTCTTGCGAGGAGGCTTCATAAATTTGTCGGTCTTGATTGCCTCTGAGCGTAACTATCGAGTGTTCTCTTAACAGCTCGTAAGTCGCCTTAGGCGCAATAGGGCCATATAGAATATCTCCAAGGTTAACTATTACATCAAGCTTACGTTTATGAATGTCTTCTAGAACCGCTTCAAGCGCATACACATTGCTGTGGATGTCTGAGATTGCCGCTATTTGCACAAATCCTCCTTGGATGTATCTAGCTAGCAGCAGGGGCGACTAAATAGTGTATGTTTAGTCGCCTGCCACCAAGGCGGGTAGTGGTGGTGATGTTTCGCAGAACTTACACCCAAACATCATTTTCGGCAGTTAGCTCACCACCCGACTTACCTGTATTAACCACCCCTTGGGTTCGACAAGCATAATTTTACATTCACTGGTAGCGACGGGTTTATGTTCAACTCCTTTAGGAATGACAAACATTTCGCCCGCATTGAGAGTCACCACACCGTCACGAAATTCGATATTAAGAGTGCCTTCAATAACGATGAACACCTCATCTGTATCGGGGTGGTCATGCCAAACAAACTCACCTTCAACTTTTGCTAGCTTAAATTGATAGTTATTCATCTCCGCAATCACTCGTGGAGACCAGTGTTCAGTAAATTTGGAGAACTTATCTTTAAAATTTATAGCTTTATACTTCATTTTTACTCCATAGATTGAGCTGAGCTGGTGGGCAGCTGCATTGTTCCTGTAATAACCGTTACTGCCGACCCGATTAGTTTGGTACGTCCATTGGCTAAGAGTTTGGTAGTGATATAGCCACCACGGGCCGACGCTTGAAACCCCTTTAGTTGAGTTTTGGCTAACTTTTTCGACCAATAAACGCTTAAAGCACAATGCGCAGAACCTGTCACAGGGTCTTCATTTACACCAACCCAAGGGGCAAAGTACCTCGAAATAAAGTCTAAATCATCACTTGGCGAACGCGTTGTAAGCACAACGCCACGACCATTAAGTTGTTTTAAAGCCTCAAAGTTTGGTTGAAGATTAAGTAAGGTTTTTTCGCTATTCAATTCGATTAACACTTTCGAGTCGAAGTGAGCATAAGAAATGACTTCACTCTTCTGAATGCCCAGATACTCCAATAACTGAGGTGACGGAGTTGGGTTTAAGTCGATTACTGGTGATGGGAAGTCAAGCTCGATGGTGTTTGTATTTACGAGGGCGGTTAAGGTTCCAGAGAGGGTTTCAAAATTAACTTTATCGCCTTTGTTAAGCTGTCCTCTTTCTTTGAGCACATGCGCCACGGCAAGCGTGCCATGGCCACACAAACTTACTTCGGTGGTTGGTGTGAACCATCTTAATCTCATATCTGAAAGCGATAAAAAGGCCGTTTCAGATAGCGCCATTTCTTCAGCAATTGCCAGCATTAAGTTTTCACTGAGGCCATGTTTGCTTATACACACCCCAGCAGGATTTCCTTTGAATGCCTCAGTGGTAAATGAATCAACTTGATAAATATCTAAGTGCATTGAAATTCTCTAATGAACGACGTTGGATCACTTTACCTTAGGGGATGAACAACACAACCGCCTTAGCTAAGTAATTGTGCGAAATACTAAAGCCAATTCAAACCGAAAAATCTAGGCCTTGATTAAGCCTCTTAGGTGCTTTGTGGCTTTTGTTCTAAGCACTGCTAACCTAACACACTTATTTGACCCAATTATTATATTGGCCATTGTTGTAAGGTGCCCTTCTTAACCCAGCCTATTGCTGAAATTGTCGCTTAACGGTTAATGGCATCGTGCGGGGTTTATCTGACCAGCTAGTTAAGCCAAGCCTTGCTATGTTGTTATTGTCCAATCAAAACAAAACCCATAAAGGGATGGCTAACGCAGCAATTGCTTTAGCTCAGCATTCTTTATCGCAGCTAGTTGTTGTTCTCGCGGCTGGGTAGGCTTTGCGCTTAATTTCCTACCATATACTGATAAGCTGTTAGGTTTCGATTAAAAAAGCCAAAGCATCAGAAGATTTTGTAGGCAGAAATTCAGTCACTTCGTAGCTGGCCAGCTTTTCGCGCTGAAAGGGATCTTGGGCCAGTATTTGCTCTAATTTCACTCTGTCTTTTACGCTTGCCAAAATGACCCCGCCGCTACGTGGTTGTTTGCGGCCAGAAAGTAGAAAATGACCTAAGCGGTATTGCTCATCAAGGAATGCAACATGCTCAGAGATAAAGCCATCAACTTCTTCTAGTGGCTTAATGTAGTTTAGAGAAACAATAAACAAAATAGCTCCTTAACTTGGCTATGTTATAGGTTTTCAACTTTTTCAAACTGACCAAAGAAGTAAGCGCCGCTAAAACCTGCAGCAAAAAGAGCCCACCCCACCCAACGCAGGTTTTCACCATCGAGAAGGGCGTGGCCAGTAATGAGTTCGCTAAGTAGCGAAATGAACGAGGGTAATAGCAGCAATAAAAACCACTTGGATTGACCACCCAGCTTAACTGCGCCTGCACAATAGGGGCAAACGAGAACGTTTCGCGAAAATTGAAACCATTTAGGTTTGGGAAGAGCGGGTCGACGACCAAGTTGGTTCAAGCCTATAGCTTCACTGCACCAGGGGCATTGCTTACGCATCACATATTTATCCTAGATGTATTACCTGCTACTAATTAGCAATATTGGTAAGGCTTGAGCATACCTGCCACTTTTTTATGCTAAAAGGCTCACTAATCTTCAATTGTTTTCGTTCCGCATTTTTCACATATAAGGTGCCTAGAAAACTCATCTGCTGAGGCGATAAATGGGCCAAGAAACCATCCTTTAATAATACCGGCAATAAATTCCTTTCTTTTACGGTGCTTAGTGTTTTCAAAAGGACTTGGTTTTCTGACTAATACTAAAATATGAGAAGTTCTTTCCTTGCAGGATTTGCAAAAACAGATTTCTGTCTGATTTGACATTAAATTTCCTTTTTGAATGCTAACGCCTGGATGTGTGGTGGCTTTGTTGCGAGGCATGAGCGGAAAAACCGTCCAAGCGATGCAGTAGCAGAGGCAAGATGCGCTTTAAGAACATGATACCCAACGAATACATTGGGCAGATCCATGGGTAAATCGTCCCTGAAGAATGCTACAGCCTTACCACTATTGAAGGATGACTCAGCTGCTGGAAGTGTTAAATATCTACAACTCATATTCGACCTAGAGCATATAAGCGCATATTCCTGTGCTTTTCATTAAGCCCAGTCTTGCAAGCGTTAATATGAGTTAGCACGTGGGTTTTATTCAATACTGGCAATAACTTACCAGTAAATGCAGAAGTGGTATAGCGCTTATTAATAAAAAACAAATCTAGAGCGGATTTAGCGCGCTAAGGCTTGGTGCAGTTTTTTCAAATAAATAAAAAAGTCAATTTTTTTATTGGCTTAGGTTAGGTGTGGTGAAGCTGTTCTGCGTTTTCGGCTAGCGTTGCCGCTAGCCTCCACTTAAGGCGCTGTCTGGGCGACTTTCAGCAACTTCTCGGTGACTGCGGCTAGTCCGACTTTGGGGGCATTTTGCAGGCTGTACCACAGCTCTTGCTCGTTCTCTCTTACTGCCGAATTAGGTGCCTCGCTTAATTCAATCAACGAGGGTTGAATATCTAAATGATAGTGGCTAAAGGTATGGCGCAGTGGTGCTAGCTCGTAAATAGCATCGTAACTCAGCTGCTGCTGTTCTAACCATTGGCTAATGCTGTCTTCTGGGGTGATTTCTGGAAAACAATATAGGCCGCCCCATAGCCCTTGCATTGGCCGTTGCACCAATAACTGTGGTCAAGATGTAAGTAGCCTCGAAAGAACTTAGTTCGCGGGTATTGGAGCTTAAGGTGTAGTGGTGGAGGGGCGTGGTGTTCGGCTGCGCCTGATAGCTATTTATTTGATTTTTAAATATTTAGTTTTGTATTGCGCTGTTGGTCAAGGTTTCGCCTTGACGGCGACGTCATTAAGCTTTGACGAGCAAAGAATAACGAAGCAAAAAGAAAGCTCGCCCTGCATTATCTTTATCCTGTGTTCAAGCTTACAAAGCGATGCTTTGTTTAAAGCTAAGCTTTCACCCCATTAACAAGGGCGTTGAAGTAACTCGCTTCGCTTAAACAGACTTCAACTTTGCTCCCTTTGTAGTGGTCAAGTAAAACTGGCCACGGTTTTATAGTTTTTCCAGTACAACTCTTCAGCCTGATTCGGTGGCAACATCTTGTTGTGCTGATGTGGCCTGACTTGGCTGAAATACCCTACGATATAATCCGTTATGGCGTGCTTGGCTTCTAAAAAAGTTCGGTAGCCTAGCTCTGGCATCCATTCTGTCTTCAAACTTCTAAAGAAACGCTCCATCGGCGCATTATCCCAACAATTACCACGGCGACTCATGCTCTGTTTGATTTGATATCGCCATAGCAACTGTCGATATTTAACACTCGTATATTGGCTGCCTTGGTCTGAGTGAAACATTAGTCCTTGAGGCTTACTCTCAGTTCATAAGCCATCATCAGCGCCTTGCTAATAAGTTTACTGTCAGGGCTCAAAGACATTGCCCAACCAACAGGTTTCCTTGCATATAAATCCAGTACAACCGCTAAATAAGCCCAACGATTCCCAGTCCAGACATACGTGATATCACCACACCAAACTTGGTTAGGCGCATCCACCGTAAACTGGCGAGCAAGAACATTGGGTGCAACAGGATGCTCGTGTGTCGCTCGTTTATAGCGATGCTTTGGTTGTTGGCAGCTAAACAACGCAAGTTCACGCATCAAGTTGCTAGCGACATAACGGCTTAAGGGTGTACCTGTTTGCGTAACCATTGCTGCAATAGTGCGAGCTCCCGCAGAACCTTCACTCACTTCAAATGCTTCTCGAACTTTCTCTTTAAGCACAATGCGATTCGGTGTTTCGCCGACCGCTTCATCACGCCAATATTTGTAACTACTTCGATGAACACTGAATAGCTGACATAAATGATTAGCGGGAAAGCTCTCTTGAAGCCGATGAATTAACGCAAACCTTTCAGCTCGTCCGACATCAAGAGAGCGGAAGCCTTTTTTAAAATGTCTTTTTCCATTTCAAGGCGTTTGACCTGCTTTTCTAGCTCACGAATACGGCGTTGCTCATCCGTCATGGGTGTCGCCTTAGGTGATTCACCACGGCGCTCTGAGCGAAGTTGTCGCACCCATTTATCCATCGTTGAGTTACCCACGCCCATGGCTTCAGCGGCCTCACGAACGCTGTAATTTTGGTCTACAACAAGCTGGGCAGCTTCTAGGCGAAATTCGGGGCTAAAGTTAGGTCTTCTTGGTTTTGTCATTAGTTCACCTGTTTTGTCTCTGAGGTGAGTCTATCACCTCTAATCAGGTGGCCAAATTCACTATGCCACTACACTTGTTCATTTGCGCTACTCGGCGAAGATGATGGGATTAAAAAGCGCAATCTGAGTATCGAGAGTGTTATAGGTATTTGCTCCATTGTTTGTTAGGCAGTTAGTCCAATAACACCTTAAACATCCGCCTTCACCCTTCACAAAACTGAACTTTTAGGGCTTGCGCACTTTTTCACTGTGATTATACACAGCCCCAAAATTTCTCAAGCTGCTTTTCTCAAAATGGTCTATAAAATTTGAACACTGTCTATTGATAAAATTAAAAGAAAACATCAAAGTAGACAATAAGTTAAAGATAGAGCATGAACAGCCTAGCGACCTGCCGCTAGGTCACACTTTCTGTGATAGGAAGCCTGCTCATTGAATGGGATAGGAAGCACGTGCTTCCTACTTAGCGTTAGCACCCTCACAATAACCAGGCTACGCAAAAACAATAAGAGAAAGGAAATACAATGGGTAAACAACTACTAGAAGAGATCGAAAACTGGAAGTTGGAAGCTAAACTAGAAGATAGCAAGAGATATTTTTATCATACTCGTGTGGTTGGTCGACTTCTTAAGGGAAATAAGTCCTATGTCATAGGCCGAAAAGGGACTGGCAAAACTGCTATAAGCGAGCATTTGGTTTCAATAGGCGAAGAGAACTACTTTGCTCAAAAGTTAACCTTCAAAAATTTCCCATTTAATATTCTTTATGAGCTTACAGATTCTGGTTACACCGAGCCGAATCAATATATTACTTTATGGAAGTATTTAATTTATTCCACTATAGGTCAAATGCTTTCTAAAAATCCGAAGGTAGACCTTGAATCAAGGCAAACTCTGGGTAAATTATTCGACCAAGATATAACAAATGCTCTACCGGGCGCAGTTGAACAGTGGACTGGATTTAAGTTTGATATAAAGGTACTCGGTACAGGAGTTGGTGTTGGTACGGATAAAAAGTCTGTAGACAATGCTGATCCCAATATTGGGAAAAGAGTAGAGATCTTAGAAAAATATATCGAAGGTAAACTAGGAGATGGAGCTTATGTCATCTTATTTGATGAACTAGATGAAGACTATAAAGATATTATTGATAGAGAAAAATATAGGAAGTACACAGACCTTTTAACTAGTTTGTTTAAAGCTGTTCAGGATGTGCGAGCGAGATTTTCAAAACATAAACTATATCCTATCGTATTTTTGCGTGATGATATTTATGACATCCTACAAGACCCGGATAAAACAAAGTGGACTGATTTCAAATACGAATTAGACTGGAATAGACAAAATCTTCAGAATCTCTTGGCATTCCGCATATGCAGAGCCATGCCTAACAATGATCGTGATGACCGCCCTTTCAATCAAGTCTGGGGTGGGGTTTTTGAAGGTGGAGAGGTTAAATATGGCCACAAAGACTCTAGACGAATTTCAGTTTTCGATTACATAACAAAAAATACTCAAAACCGTCCAAGGGATTATGTGCGCTATATGCAGATATGCGCTGATAGCGCATTAGAGAAAGGGTTGCATAAGGTCAATCCCAGAATTGTGAAATCTGAAGCAAAAGCTTTTTCCAACTATCTAAAGAGCGAGATGGAAGATGAGATACACGGTGTATTTCCTGAGATAAAGCAAATACTAAACCTGTTCACAAAACTCAGAAAACAAGAGATGAAGGTGCAGGAGTTTAGGGCTTTGTACGAGTCTGAAGTTAAAGAGGGAAATCTACCAAAAAGAGATTATCAATTTGTTCTTGAAATGCTGTTTATGTTTAGTGTTATTGGAAATGTTACCAAACAAAAGAATCATTTCATATTCAAATATCAAAATAAAGAAGCAAGGCTGAACATGAAGGAAAACATATGCGTACATCGAGGTCTCTTCAAGGCTCTTCAGATATTGTAGTGCTAACAAGCGCCTGCAATCGGACAGCCAAAACTGTCACTCAAATTGCTTTCGCAATATTAATTGCCTGTTTTAACTGCCGTTGAGGCGGGCGTTGTGAATCCAGCAAACTTTGGTTATAGATAGAATATCTAGATATGCAGAGTAAGAAATATATAAGCTTACTTAAAACGGAATCGATTTGAATAAATTAGCTCTCAGAGCAAATTATGCGTTGAAGGTTGTTAAATAAGGATATATTTTGATACTACCCGAAATAAAGCACATTTCTGAAACGGTTGAACTTCATGTTTTCGATTTGGTCGAATTAACGCCGGAAATTGTTAAGCAAATAGATCAAAATTTGGTCCAAATTTGTGAAGGCGATAGTGAGTCTCCTTTGCAATTAGTTAAATCAAATTTTCTTCGTTTTTTAGAATCAAAAGACTACCGGACCCGAATGGGTGCTGTTGCTGAGTTTTTTGTTCATCTTTATTTGAGGCAGACCAACCTAAAGCAAGAATTCTTATTCTTTAATTTGGAAGAAGGATCTATTAAGAAAGGCTTTGATGGCTTTTTTTCGAATGGTACTGAGGAATATTTAGTTGAAAGTAAATCAGGCTTGGATTCAACCACAGGAATAAGTCATAGGAACAAATTAAAGGAAGCTTTTGATGATATTTCTTCAGTAATTGCTGGAGATAGCAGAAAAAGCAAAAATAACCCTTGGAAAAATGCTTACAACCATGCAAGTCATATTGATGTTGGGGCAAGTAGGTCAATTCGAAAAAAGATTAAAGAACTTTCGAATCTGTTTGATAATAATCAGTTCAAGAGTGCAAGTGAATTTAATATAATTCCCTGCTCAAGCATATTTATTACAGATGAATGGAATCCAGATATATCGAGTGCTATTTTAAGGGCGGAGGAGCGTTTTTTTACAGGTTTGAAAGCGAAGTCACTAAAGGCAATTTGTCTTACAAAAGCGAGCTATGACTCATTTTTAAATTATTTAGGAGATGAGTTGTGAGTAGAATAAATAATTTAACATGGTTGAAAGACAATGAGCGGTTTCTGCAAATAAACTCTAAATTAGCCATGGATGTTTCACTGAGTGAAGATGAGTCCACTTTCTGTTTGTCTGTCGCTATTCTGCTCATTAAAGAATATGAAAAAGATAAAAGGAGAACATCTTATTTAGAGTTTGGGTATTACCTGATTTTGAATTATGCCTTGCAAAGTGATAATTATGAGCCGTTATTTGATCTGAGTACGAATTTAGGGTTTTACCCAATTTCAAAGTTTGTTCTTGAAAATGGTATGGTTGATGAAAAAAGGCTACACCATTATTTTGTCAATAACGGATTAAGTAAATTTAAGTATCAAGAAATAACTGAGACTCTAGAGCAGAGAAAGTTCAGAAATCAGCTGGTTGAAAGTGAAGCAAGAGATAACTGCTACATAGCCCCTACATCATTTGGAAAAAGTTCAATGATGGTCGAGCTAATCTCAGAGTTAGAATTAGATAAGATATTCATTATTGTTCCCACTAAATCATTACTCACTCAAACATATAAGCTAATTAACTCTACATTTACAGATAGGAAAGTCATATTTCATGATGAAATGTATGGTGGAGAGAGCAATTTTATAGCAATTTTCACTCAAGAGCGTGCACTTAGGCTTTTAAAGAGTGAAGATAAGATGAAAGTCGATGCTTTACTTTTGGACGAGGCGCACAATTTATTTGAGTCATCCTCCAGGAGTATTTTACTTAGTAGGCTCATTCGCAAAATAAGAGCAAGAAAACCGAACTCCAGAATCTTCTATTTTTCACCTTTAATTAGCGATAGCGATAATCTTAAGTTTGAAGAGCAGCAAAAAATAGACACCAAGCGCATCCAGTTTAACATTAAAGAAGCAGATATAAATGAATATCGGCTCAATGGAAGGGTGTACAAATACAACAGGTTTTTAAACGTTTTCTTCGACATTAAATCTGATCGAGATATGTTGACTTATATAGATGAAAATAAAAGGTCAAATAACTTCCTATATCTCAGAGCTCCACGAAAAGTAGAAAAGTTTGCTGGAATCTTAGCTGAAAAATTACCTTTTACTGAAAATAAAGAACTAGAGCAGTTAGCTATAACAATATCCAAAAATGTACACGAAGATTTTTATTGTGTTGAACTTGTCAAAAAGGGGGTTTTGTACATTCACGGAAAACTACCTGATCTTATCAAAGAGTATCTGGAGTTTAACTTTCGAAAAATAGGTGCGCTAAATTTTATTGTCGCAAACTCAGTAATTCTCGAAGGTGTTAATTTACCGATTGACAACTTATATATTTTGAATACTTATTCATTGGGCGCAAAGGAACTGACAAATTTAATCGGAAGGGTAAATAGGCTCAATGAAGTGTTTGGTGGAGAGAATCCCAGCTTAACTAAGTTAAGACCTTCTGTTCACTTTGTAAACTCAGAAGAATTCAATAGAGCCGGCAGTAACATGGCTACCAAAATCGGAACTTTAAAATCTGGCAAGTTTAGTGATGAAATTAAGAATCCGACTTTGCTTAATTTTGATATATCAAAATATGACCACATTATTGAAAATTCAAGTAGTCTCGAAGCTATTGACTCTGCTAGGAGGGGAAAAAGCAATGCCTTATCTATTATAGAAAGGGAGAATTTTCTTACCGAATCTCCACAGACTGAAGTTGACAGGATGAAAGTTCAGTTTTTGGAGTCAGGATTGCACTCTACATATTATGACTCTGGAAGTGCTTTTGACACTATTTTAGATAAGGTCGAAATTGTGCAAACAGATCCAGACAGCGATGAACTTGATCCAATTGAAAAGGTATACTTAATCTTCATATCTGGACTTGAGAATGAAATCATAGATTTATCCTTCGCTCGACTTCAGAACGAAAAAGCTCGAAATTACTATCGCTCGTTCGTGAAGAACATCCATGCTTTAACATTAAAAGAACATATAAACTCAACGGTTAAGTACTTTTACACAAATGCGTCTGAAACTGGAAATAATATATTCTATATTGGAAGTTCTTATGGAGAGCTTGCGAAGGATGGCTCAGTTATTGGAACCAAAACGTATATTGACTTGTCGACCAAAAGCCATAAGGAACTGGTAAACCTAGCATTAGTGAAGATAAAAATGGAAAGCGATTTTCTTTCATATAAGCTAAATGAGTTTGTTTCCCTCTTAAAAGATTACGGAGTTATATCAGAACAAGATTACGATATTTTCATTTATGGTACAGCAAAGAAAAGAAATACTGATTTAACAAAACTTGGCTTGAGCGGAGCAATAATTAAAAAGTTTGAATTAGACGGCCAGATTAAAAATATTGAAATAGATAATCTAGGGCATATTTTTGTTAATGGTGAATTCAAACAGTACTTGGAAATGCAAGATGATTTGGTGCAATTTGAAGTAAGGAAATACATCACTATCTAAGTGTTCTTTGTGATGGCAGAGAAATAAGCACTGTTGAAATATCACATAACAAGCCACTGTACTCGGAAATTTTACTCGCTCCGCTCCTAAAATTCCGGTGAGTGGGACGTTGACATTAATAGGTCCAGCAATGAACAATATCGAATATGTAAGCCTTCAAGACCTGGACAAAAATGAACTACAAAAAATCCTCAATAAAGGAAAAGTTCGAGAGCACCTAGTTTCACATGACGAGTTCGATCAAGCCTCATTGGAAGACTGGATTGCCGGCAAAGTTAAGGTAGATTCATCTAAGGGATGCAAAGTCAAAGGGATAAAAGTGAATGGCTCCGTAGCCGGTTGGTGCGGAATCCAATTCGAAGATGAAGCTTATGAGCTTGCTGTTGTGCTGGATGAAGAATACTGGGGTATTGGCATCAGAGTATTCAAAGAGGCTTTAGGTTGGGCATCCGAGCTAGGCCATAGCCACGTGGTTTTGCATTTGTTCAACACTCGCCCCGAGTACAGGTTCCTCAGGAAAATGGCATCGCGGGTTTATGAAAGCACTATATTCGGTCAAAAATACACGAGTTATGAGATAAAAGTCCCGTATGCGTAACAAGTAGGTCAAGTTCACTCCGCCCCTTACCATGGGCGTTGGTATGTGAATAGGAGGTTCCAGTGAATAAGGTAGTCAAAGAACGCTTCGATGAATATCCGGAAAATGCTCGTATTAGGCTAGAGGAGCTACGAAATTTAGTCTTTCAAATCGCATCTGATTTGGAGCTGGGTGAAGTCGATGAAACTCTAAAGTGGGGTGAACCCAGTTATAGTGTAAAAACAGGCAGCCCGCTAAGAATGGACTGGAAGCTAAAATCTCCTGACAATTATTACCTGTTCTTTAATTGCCAAACTAAGTTAGTCGATACATTTCGAGAATTGTATGGTGAAGAACTGGTGTTTCAGGGAAACAGAGCAATCGTTCTGTCCATATCGCAGGTGTTGCCAGAAACAGCAATCAAGTCCTGTTTAGAGTTGGCTTTAACCTATCAGCAGCGTAAAAATTTGCCTTTTTTGGGCGCGTGAAAAAATTC
Source organism: Agarivorans gilvus (assembly GCF_001420915.1). Taxonomy (NCBI): domain Bacteria; kingdom Pseudomonadati; phylum Pseudomonadota; class Gammaproteobacteria; order Alteromonadales; family Alteromonadaceae; genus Agarivorans; species Agarivorans gilvus. The sequence continues at coordinate 3,767,821 of NZ_CP013021.1, forward strand.
ACATAAGCATTTACGACGGATTCGCTGCGCTTGGCGGCTTGAGTGTAAATTCAGTTTTTCCGTTTTAAGTGGTTTGTTGAGGTATTGCTGTTTTGCTTAGAATGCTAGGCTACAAAGCTATCGCCGCGATTAAAACGCTTTTATCTTGAACAAAAATTAACTGCGAAAGGTCAATAGGCCCTAGGTCTTAAGGACGATTTACTTGAATTTAAATCCACATCGAAAATGAATTCTAGAGACCCGCAGCGCTCGCGTTTTCCGCTGTTTAAAGCATAAGGTGATTGAATGGACGATCGACTATTACTGAAAAAAGGAATTGAAAATGGATCGATACACTGCGTTATCGGGTATCACTTCTGCTTGGTTGGAAACGCCGATTGCTTAGATGCATTTGAGCGCCTAGTGGGGCACAAGGTAGAGCTCGAAAGATCAATTGGTGATGATTTCAAACAGGAAAAAGTATAGTTTAAGAATAGAACTGATGAGAAAACTATCCATGAAGTTCATAGGATAGTGGGTTTTGATATTTGGCAAGGTGATTGGGCCATTGCCTTAGGTAGGAGTTGAATCACCTAACAAGTGTATTTTGTGCGCAGCTAAATGCGCGGCGGTACGGCTCCGCTGTCGCTCCTCCGCCTAAAATACTAGCCTTGATGAAATAAAAACTACGCCGCATTTTCGGCCAGCGTTGCCGCTAGCCTCCACTTAAGGCGCTTTCTGGGCGACTTTCAGCAACTTCTCGGTGACTGCGGCTAGGCCGACTTTGGGGGCGTTTTGCAGGCTGTACCACAGCTCTTGCTCGTTCTCTCTCACTGCCGAATTAGGCGCCTCGCTGAGTTCAATCAACGAGGGTTGAATATCTAAATGATAGTGGCTAAAGGTATGGCGCAGCGGCGCTAGCTCGTAAATAGCATCGTAACTTAGCTGCTGCTGTTCTAACCATTGGCTAATGCTGTCTTCTGGGGTGATCTCTGGAAAACAATATAGGCCGCCCCATAGCCCTTGCATCGGCCGTTGCACCAATAAATATTGTTGTTGCCAGCGTAAGATAAGCATTTGCACCGGCTTGGCTGGCAGCACTTTTTTCGGTTTTTTACCGGGAAAGTCGGCTTGGCGCTGGTATTTAAATGCTAAGCAATCCTCGGCCACTGGGCAGGCTTGGCACTTAGGTTTGCTGCGAGTACAAATCATCGAACCTAGGTCCATCATCGCTTGGTTATAGGCCGCGGTTTGCTCGCTGGGGGTATTGGTTTCGGCCAGTTGCCATAGCTGTTGTTCTACGGCTTTTTTGCCCGGCCAGCCGCTAATCGCCTGATGGCGCGCCAATACCCGTTTTACATTACCATCTAAAATCGGCTGCGCTTGGCCTAAGGCTAAAGACAAAATCGCCCCAGCGGTGGAGCGGCCAATGCCCGGTAAGTCAACCAGTGCATCTAGCTGCTCGGGAAATTGCCCCTGATGACGGCTTACCACTAATTGGGCGGCCTTATGTAGGTTGCGGGCTCGGGCGTAATAGCCTAGGCCCGTCCAAAGGTGCAGCACTTCATCGGTATCGGCTTCGGCCAAGCTGCTTACCGTGGGGAAGCGTGCCATAAACCGTTCAAAGTAGGGGATCACCGTAGCCACTTGGGTTTGCTGGAGCATGATTTCTGAGAGCCACACTTTGTAGGGGCTTTTATTTTGTTGCCAAGGTAGGTGTTTGCGCCCAGCTTGGTGGTACCAAGCCACTACGCGGCTGGCAAAATCATTTTGTGGTGTTGTCATGCGTTGTGTTTAACTTAAGTAATGGGTGGGCAGTGAGGTAGTGGATTTCATCATTTCCATGGAAAAGGCCGAACTCACATCGGTAAAGGCCAGTCGCTCAATCAGTTGTTTATAGACTTTGTCGTAATCTTCGATGCTGGGCACAACTACCTGTAATAAGTAGTCGACACTGCCGCTCATGCGGTGGGCTTCGATGATTTCTGGGATTTCTTGAATGGTTTGTTTGAATTGATCTAACCATTGCTGGTTGTGCTGCGAGGTGCGAACACTAACAAATACCGTGACCCCAAGATTGAGTTTGTTGCGATCGAGCAATGCTACCTTATGGCGAATAAATCCGGCTTGCTCTAGCTTTTGAATGCGCCGCCAGCAAGGCGTGGCAGACAGACCAACCCGTTCGGCGATGTCATTTAGTGGCATGCTCACATCGCGCTGTAGCAAATCGAGTATTAACTTATCTTTACTATCGAGTTTCATTTTTTAGTTTTAGCTCAATCTTGAGTGAGATTTACTATTTTCTAGTGCTTAGGCCGAAGAAACAAGCTTTAACTCGCCGAGTTAAACTTTTCACCTAACAGACTTTGTTCTAGCCAGAGTGCCTTGGTGGGGTTAAAGCCGCCCTGGGCCAACAATTCGGCTTCACTAAGCTGGCCTTGCAAGTGTTTAATGATCAGGCTAGTGGAACGTTGATTAGCCAGTAACCAGCAATCACTCTCATGGTATTCACCTTGGTTTTGCGGTTCGTCATTGAGTAATACCGGCATAAAACGCCAGGCTTGTCCGGGAATGTAGTGGCCCTGTAGCTGCAACTGTTGTGACCCTTGCTGAACTCGCACTTGATGGTAGATCCCTGCTGCGCCACCTAGCGTAAAATCGATGTTAATACGGTGTTCACCACAGGCCAATTCCAGCTTCAGCTCTTGTTCGTTGGTTTGTTTACTTAGTTGCCGAGGTTCGCCCAACAAGTGCAGTAACCAAGACAGCGGGTGGCTGGCGGTTTCTAAAAACCATTGCTCTAAATTAAACTTAAGTGGCAAGTTTACTTGCGAGCTAAGTTGCACCCTTACTGGCCCCTGTGTTGGCTGAATCAGCCGATTTATTAATTGGGCGCTTTCCAGCTGGTTAAAGGCGTAGTTCACCCACAAACGCTTCGGCCAGTTTGCCGGTAGCTGGTTGGCCGATAGGCCTAACAACGGTTTTTCGCAGATAATCGCCTGCTGGGAAAAATGCTCAATTACCTGCATATGGCTTATTGCAGGCGTGGCAATAATCACCAAGTCGACTTCTGGAACCTGCGTTAAAGACTGGCAAGCATGAGCAATATTAAGCTGTTGGGCTAAGCTTTGGGCGCGTGGTAGATCAACATCCACCAATGCACTTAGCTCTAGGCCACTTTGCTGCAGTGCAGCTAGGTGCACCATGCCCCAATTACAGCCAACAATGGCAGCTTTTGTGATTGGTTTAGTTTGCGACAACACCAACTCCTAAGGATTAACTTTGGCAGCCACTACAATGAAGCGAGCGCCTTCATCGCCGGCTTTTACAAAGTGGCTTTGTCCGGGGTGGATGCAATGCGAATCACCCACTTGCAGTACTTGGGTGCATTGTTGCTGGTCGTGTATCACGGTAACGTGTAGCTCGCCACTGAGTAGGTAATACACTTCTTCGGTAGAGGTGTGCTGGTGTAGGCCAATACTGGCATTGGGCTCTAGGTGAGAATCCATCACCAGCTCTAGGCCGCTGCTGAGTATGTTCTCCGCCTTGTCTGGTTCTTCACTGTAAATCCAAGTGCCATCGAGACGCCCTTCACCTTGCATGCCCTGTGGGGCGCTGGGGTTGGGGTGGGCAGGTTGGTAAACCACCGTGGCCATCTTCTCGCCATGCTTAAAACTGTAACCTTCACCGAGGTAGAGCGGTGCTTCGCCTTGGTGAAAATCACTATCTTTGAATATTCTTGAAGAGGGCTTATACGACATATTATGAAGCTCCTAGCAGTTTGTACCAGTGTAAAATATTTGCCGCCGAGAAGCAGCCATTCAGCCAACAAAATTGAGGCTCTTGGTTCAGCTTAAGTTTTTTCGTTGAAAAAGCATCTGATACCGCCTGCTTCGCGCCTTGAAAGCTTGCACAAACCCAAGAACTTTGGATAATGCCAGCCCTGTTCTACATTTAGAATGTCCCTGCAACGTCGAGTCTGGAAATATCATGAGCGAGCAAGAGCAAAACCAAGCGCCTGAGGCTTCATCAGAGCAAGCAGAAGATAAGCGTCTTCGTAAGATCCGTAGCTTTGTTAAACGCGAAGGTCGGCTAACTAAACGCCAAGAAAAGGCGCTGAGTGAATTTTGGCCACAAATGGGCTTAGATTATCAAAGCGAAAACTACTCGTTGGCGACAGTATTTGGACGCGAAGCTAAAACCGTATTAGAAATTGGTTTTGGTATGGGGGCTTCTTTGGTAGAAATGGCTAGCAAGGCACCCGAGACTAACTTCATTGGTATTGAAGTGCATCGCCCGGGTGTGGGTGCGTGTATGGCCGACGCAGTGGAAGCAGGCATTAGCAACTTACGGGTATTTGAGCACGATGCGGTAGAAGTGCTTAACGACAGCATTCCCGACAATAGCCTAGACACCGTGCAGCTGTTTTTCCCCGACCCATGGCATAAGTCGCGCCACCATAAGCGCCGTATTGTTCAGCCTGAGTTTGTTGAATTACTGCGTAAGAAGCTCAAGGTGGGTGGGGTTTTCCACATGGCTACCGACTGGGAAAACTATGCCGAACACATGTTAGAAGTGATGCAGGCGGCGCCGGGTTACCAAAATACCTCTAGCACTAACGACTATGTGCCGCGCCCTGATTGGCGTCCGCTGACTAAGTTTGAAAATCGTGGCCATCGTTTAGGCCACGGAGTGTGGGATTTGATATTTGAGCGTATCGACTAAGCTCAGTCGGTAAAGCAAGTGAGAAGGTCGTTTAGAAATAAACGGCCTTTTTTTGTGACTTGCCAATGCTGCTCGCTTTCTTCTAGCAGGCCTTGTCGCTTAGCCTGTTTAATCGGCTGTTCAATGGTCGATAAGGGCAGGCCGCTTAATTCACAAAAGTCAGCCTTGGGAATGTCTTCAAACAGCCGTAGGCGGTTAAGGAAGAACTCAAAGGCCAGATCTTGTTGTTCTACCGTCCATTGCTTGAATAAGAAGGGACGCTCTGGTTCTAGGTAGCCCTTGGGATGTTTAACCTTTTCGGTGCGATACAGCTGTTGGCTATTTAAGTCGGTAATTTTGCCGTGGGCGCCACAGCCAATGCCGAGGTAGTCACCAAAACGCCAATAATTAAGGTTATGTACTGCGCGATCCCCATCACGACAGTAGGCTGAAACTTCATACTGCTGATAACCCGCTTGCTGTAGCTGTAGCTGCCCCTGTTGGTAGATGTCCCAGAGTAAGTCTTCGTTGGGTAATTTAGGTGGGCGCGAGGCAAAGGCAGTATTGGCCTCAATGGTCAGCTGATACCACGACAGGTGGCTAGGCCCCAAAGCAAAGGCTTGTTCCAGATCGGCCATGGCTTGCGCTAGGCTTTGTTGTGGCAGGCCATGCATTAGGTCGAGGTTGATGCGTTTGAAGCCCGCTTGCTGGGCAAATTCAAAGGCGCGGATCGCCTCGTCACCGCTATGAATACGTCCTAGTTTGCTCAGGTGTTGGCTTTGAAAGCTTTGCACGCCAATCGAGAGTCGATTCACTCCCGCTTGATAATAGCCGGCAAAGCGCTCGGCCTCGGCGGTGCCGGGGTTGGCTTCCATGGTGATTTCAATGTCTAGGCTAAAGCGCAGGCGCTCGGCCACACCCGTTAGTAAGTTGGCGATGGCTTCTGCCGACAACAGGCTTGGGGTGCCACCACCAATGAAGATGCTCAGCAGTGGCTGTTGGCGCAAATGCGGAAAACGCGCTAAATCATCATCTAGATCATCGAGCAGAGCCTTAATATAGGGCTGTTCCGGCAGCGCTTGTTTTAAGCCGTGTGAGTTGAAATCACAATAGGGACACTTTTGTACACACCAAGGGATGTGCACATACAAGCTGAGTGCCGGAGCGCGACTTAGCATGCTTCATTTTCCATTTGGGTTAATAGCTGGCGCAGCGCCATACCACGATGGCTAAGAGCATTTTTCTCGGCCTTAGTGAGTTGTGCCGAAGTGGCTTGCTGCAGTTCTACCCAGAAAATCGGATCATAACCAAAACCGCCTTCACCGTGGACTTGGGTGGTGATACGACCGCGCCATTTGCCATGGCAGATTAATGGTGCTGGGTCGTCGGCGTGGCGCAAATACACCAAGACACAGTGGAACTCGGCGCCGCGTTGCGCTTCTGGCACACCTTCTAGTGCGGCCAATAGTTTAACTAGGTTGTCGTGGTCGCTAGCTTGTTCACCGGCGTAACGAGAAGAATATAAGCCCGGCGCGCCATTGAGGTAGTCAACCGCTAAACCTGAATCATCGGCAATAGCGGCTAAGCCGGTAATGCGCGCGGCGTGGCGCGCCTTGATAATGGCATTTTCTACGAAGGTAGTACCGGTTTCTGCGGCGTCCTCTATATTAAATTCACTTTGGGCAATAATCTGTTTATTCAGAGGTTTAAGTAAGTCCGATAGCTCGGCCACCTTACCCGGATTGCCAGTGGCGAGAACAACTTTTTGCATGATATTTCCTAGAACATAACAAGCCAGCTACTAGTGTAAACCAGAGGCTGGCGGGGAAGAAGCCTTAATCGGCGGGACGTGGCTAGCTTAATCTACGTAGAGCTTTTGCTGGAACTTTAACAACTGCTGGCTTTTGCCATCATCTACGGTGATTTCAAAACGAAAGGTTTCTTCGTTACTGAAGCGTAATTGGGCGAGATAGTAAACGGCCTCACCTTCGCGCACTTCTTTAAACTCTAAATTAGTTTGGTTGCCGATTAAGTTACGCGCGGTGCCACTGAGTTTTACCGCCACCGCGGGTTTGTTTTTATTGCGGCTGTCTAATACCGAAATGTTAATTAGGGCGTTATAGCGACTGCGCTGAATATCGTACAACTTGGCGATTTCTGGGGTAACAAAGGTAGAGTTAAACGCGATGTAGTGCACTTCGTAGGGGCCTAATTGGCTTTTTTGTTCGGCAAAACTGGGCGCGCTTAACAAGGCGAGGCTGAAAATTAGGCTCAGTAGTAAAGACTTACTCATCGATTTGACCCTTTTGTCATGGCTGTTTCTAGTATAGATAAGATTTAGGGCGAAGCTTACAGCAGTGCTGCAATAGCTTGAGGAATAATGTTGGGTTGATTAATGCTGATGCATTTATGGCGGCCAAGTTCACCACGCAGAATGCTCACCTGAGACTTCGCCACCTTGCATTGCTTGGCTAGGTATTTACTCAGGTGTTGATTAGCCTTGCCGTCGATGGGTGGGGCGGTGATGGCTATTTTTAGCTCATCACCATGTACACCCACGATGGCATCGCGGCTGGCTTTAGGTTGCACGTAAACCTGCAGTAGCAGGTTTTCGCCATCCAGTTGCGCGGGGCTCGCCACTTACAGCGAGCTCCAGAAAGGCACCCAGCCAGCAATCAGTATGTTTAAGAAGTTAAGTGCGATGAATAGCACTAATACTGAAAGGTCTAAACCACCGATGGCCGGAATAATACGGCGAATTGGTGCTAGTAGTGGCTCGGTGAGTTGCCCAAGCACGTATTCTACCGGGCTGCGGCCTTGGCTCACCCAGCTTAGAATGGCGCGTAGCAATAATACCCAGAATAACAACATGCCGGCTTCTTTTAGGGTGCTGAAAAAGGCCAGTATGGCCACGGCGGTTAAATCAAAACCGCCACGCAATTGCATTAAGATGCCCCACTTGGCAAAGGACACTAGCAGCGCTAGCAACACTGCCGCCCAGTCGATGCCAGCAAAGCCCGGAATAATACGGCGCAGGGGCACCACTACCGGATTAGTAGCCTTTACCACAAACTGGCTTAAAGGGTTGTAGAAATCAGCACGAGCCATTTGTAGCCAAACTCGCAGTAATACCACCATCAAATAGAGGTTGAATACTACCTCGATTAAGTAACTAAACGCTTGCATAAGGTCCTCGAATAAAATTAAAACAAACTTTCCATTTCTCTACCGCGCGCTATCGCGGCGTCCATGGCATTGGCCACTATTTTACGTACACCTTGTTCTTCAAATACGCGAATAGCCTCTGCGGTGGTCCCTCCCTTAGAGGTAACATTGGCCCGAAGGGTGGCTAATTCAAGGTCTGGATTAGCAGCAACTAGCTCGGCGCTGCCTAAAGCCGCTTGTTGCACTAACTTACGTGCTTGCTCTGGGCTAAAGCCTAGCTGCTCGGCATGCTGTTGCATGGCTTCCATAAACAGGAAGAAATAGGCCGGCGCGCTACCTGCTGCTGCAATAATATGATTAATTTCGTCTTCTTGCTCAACCCAGCAGGTTTCGCCCACCGCTTGCATTAATTGCTCGGCACTGGCGGCTTGTTCGCTACTCACGTCTGCTGCGGCATACAGGCCGGTCATTCCGCGGCCAACTAGGGCTGGGGTATTAGGCATGGTGCGAACAATGGCAACATGCTCACCCAACAGGCCCTTAAGGCGTTTTACACTGATGCCGGCGGCGATGGAAATAAACAGCTTGGCGCCTAAATCCAAGCCCAAATCTTTAATCGCTTGGCACACCTCAGCCATTAACTGTGGTTTGACTGCCAGTACTACAATGTCGCTGTTGGCAATGGCTTGGCCATTATCGGCGGTGACATTAATAGCAAATTGTTGCTGTAGCTTTTGCTGTTGTTCAAGGTTGGGATCGCTAGCGGTGATGTTACTGGCATCGGCACCGTTGGCGATGATGCCGCCAATTAAACTGCTGGCCATATTACCGCCACCGATGAATGCGATTCGAGCTGTCATGTTGCTTAATCCTTCTTTGTTATCTTATTAGCCACGTTGGCCAAAAATGGCGCTGCCTACCCGTACCATGGTGCTGCCGTGATTGATCGCCAATTGCATGTCGCCACTCATTCCCATGGAAAGGGTATCGACACTAGCATATTGTTGCTGTAATTCAGCAAATTTTTCGCCCATGGCTTTAAACTGCTCTGCCAGCGCTTGCCCTTGCCCAAGGTTTTGGGGAATCGCCATTAAACCACGTAAGTTGAGTTGTGGCTGTTGCGCAATATGTGCAGCTAGGGCATCAACTTCTGCAAGGCTGACTCCCGATTTAGCCTGCTCTTGGCTAATATTAACTTGAATACACACTTGCAGGGGAGCCATCTGCTCAGGACGCTGAGCGGCAAGGCGGTCGGCAATTTTGGCGCGATCTAAGGTTTGCATCCAGTCGAAATGCTCGGCAACAAGGCGAGTTTTATTGGATTGCAGCGGGCCGATGAAGTGCCATTCGATGGGCTCGTTTAGCCAAGCTTGTTGCCGGCTTTCGAGGATCTTATCGACGCCTTCCTGTACATAGTTTTCACCAAAACGACGTTGGCCTGCCTGATAGGCTTGGGCAATATCACTCAGCGGTTTAGTCTTACTAACGGCTAATAAATCAACGCTATTAGCCGGGCGATGTGCTTGAGCTAACGCTTGCTGAATTTGGTGGTTAACAAATTGAAGTGCTTGGGTAATACTGCTCATAGACTCACATTGAGGAAAATTAAATGGATGTTACTGAATTACTGGCCTTTAGTGTAAAACATAATGCCTCGGATCTACACCTATCTGCAGAATTACCACCAATGATTCGGGTGGATGGTGAGGTGCGTAAAATCAATGTGCCTGCCTTAGAGCATAAGCAAGTGCATAGCTTGATCTACGATATTATGAATGACAAGCAGCGCAAAGAGTACGAAGAAAATTTAGAAATCGACTTTTCTTTTGAAGTGCCTGGCGTGGCGCGCTTCAGGGTTAACGCCTTTCAGCAAAGCCGAGGTGCCGCCGCAGTATTTCGTACCATTCCTTCTGAAGTATTAAGCCTAGACCAGCTTGGCGCGCCAGCGATTTTCCGCCAAATTGCCGAGCATCCTCGTGGTCTGGTACTGGTTACCGGCCCAACTGGCTCGGGTAAATCTACCACCTTGGCAGCTATGATTGATTACATCAACGAGCAACGCCATGAGCACATTCTGACCATTGAAGACCCCATCGAATTTGTTCACAAAAATAAAAACTGTTTGATTAACCAACGTGAAGTGCACCGCGATACTCACAGCTTTAACAATGCGCTGCGCTCAGCTTTGCGTGAAGACCCCGATATTATTCTGGTGGGGGAGCTACGTGACTTAGAAACGATTCGTTTAGCACTCACTGCCGCCGAAACCGGTCACTTAGTTTTTGGTACTTTGCATACCACCTCTGCGGCTAAAACCATTGACCGTGTTATCGATGTATTCCCTGCGGCTGAAAAAGACATGGTGCGTTCGATGTTGTCGGAATCTCTGCGAGCGGTAATTGCCCAAACCCTATTGAAAAAACTGGGTGGGGGGCGTGTCGCGGCTCACGAGATTATGACCGGTATTCCGGCGATCCGTAACTTGATCCGTGAAGATAAAGTGGCGCAAATGTACTCGGTGATTCAAACCGGTATGGCCCACGGCATGCAAACCCTTGATCAAAATCTTAAGGATTTGGTTAACCAAGGCATGGTGTCTTATGAAGACGCTAAACTTAAAGCAGCCGATCCCAACAATTTTTAGGAGGGTCTATGTTACTGGATGATTTATTACGTGACATGTCTGAGCGTAAGGCCTCAGATTTATACTTGTCGGTGGGTGTACCTCCTAGTGCCAAGGTGAGTGGGCGTTTAACCCCTTTGACTGACCAGAAATTGTTGCCAGAACACGTGCTGTCGATGCTGTCGACCATTCGCAACGAAGCACAAATGAAGGCCTTTGAAGTGGAGCGCGAAGCCAACTTTGCGATTGCTCGCCAGGGCTTAGGCCGTTACCGGGTGAGCGCCTTTTACCAGCGCGAGCAGCCGAGCATGGTAATCCGTCGTATCGAGACGGAAATTCCTAGTTTTGAAGAGTTGCAATTACCACAAATATTAAAAGAAGTCGGCCTGTCTAAGCGCGGCTTAATTCTGTTTGTGGGGGCAACCGGTGCGGGTAAGTCTACCACCCAGGCTAGTATGATTGATTATCGCAATCACAACTCCAGTGGGCATATTCTTACCATTGAAGATCCGGTGGAATTCATGCACAAACACGCCGGTTGTATTGTTAACCAGCGTGAAGTGGGCATTGATACGCCATCCTTTGACGAGGCCTTGAAGAACTCCTTGCGCCAAGCGCCGGATGTAATTTTAATTGGTGAGATCCGTACTCGTGAAACCATGGAGTTTGCTTTGCAATTCTCCGAAACGGGTCACCTTTGTATGGCCACGCTGCACGCCAACAACGCCAACCAAGCATTGGATCGGATTATGCACTTAGTGCCAGAAGAGCGGCATCGTCAATTGTGTTTCGATTTGTCATTTAACCTGCGAGCGATTGTGGCTCAGCAATTGGTGCCCACCAAAGATGGCAACGGCCGTCGCGGGGTGTTTGAGATTTTGCTGAATACGCCTTTGGCGGCAGATTTAATCCGTAAGGGAGAGATGCACAAACTCAAAGAGTTGATGAACAAGTCGCGTGAACAGGGCATGCTCACCTTCGACCAAAGTTTGTTTGATCTCTACGAAAATGGCGTGATTGGTTACGCCGAAGCCATTGCCCATGCCGATTCACCTAACGATTTACGTCTGATGATTAAATTGCAAGGCTCAGACAAATCGAATAACTTAGACAGCGGCATGTTAGATGGTGTGACCATCGATTATTAAGCATTGAAAGGAGTATTATGTTAGCGGTTATTTCACCAGCTAAAACCTTGGATTTTAGTTCGGAACTACCCAGTCATTCGTCGACTCGACCTGAGTTATTAGAACATAGTGCAGAGTTGATAGAAGTGGCCCGGCAGTTAACTCCGGCTGATATCGCCAGTTTAATGAAAATTAGCGATAAGTTAGCCGGTTTAAATGCGGCCCGCTTTGCCGAATGGAGCAGTGATTTACCGCCATCTTTGTCTCGGCCGGCGATTTTTGCCTTTAAGGGGGATGTCTATACTGGCTTAGAGGCAAATACCCTTAGTAGCCAGCAGCTGGACTATGCCCAGCAACATCTGCGGATCCTTTCCGGCTTATATGGTTTGTTGCGCCCCTTGGATTTAATGATGGCTTATCGTTTAGAAATGGGGATTAAGTTGGCTAATCCTCGTGGTAGCAATCTGTACCAGTTTTGGGGCGAGATCATTACTGATAAGCTTAATCAGGCGATTGCCGAGCAGGGTGATAATATTTTGCTTAATTTGGCATCTAACGAGTATTTTAAGGCGGTTAAACCTAAGCAGCTAGATGCCACGGTGATTACCCCAGTATTTAAAGACCAAAAAAATGGTCAGTACAAAATCATTAGTTTTTATGCGAAAAAAGCCCGTGGCTTAATGGCGCGCTATTTATTTGATAAACAAATTAGCAGTGTTGACCAGCTGTGTGAGTTTGATAGCCAAGGTTATTATTTTGACGAAGCGAGTTCTAAGGGTAATGAATTGATATTTTTACGCGACCGGCAAGATTAAGCCGATATTATCTTCTAAAGCCTATGATGACTAGCCTCGCCAATGCGGGGCTTTTTATTGTAAAAAAATTGTTTATTTTTTCTCATCTTAAGTGTATTTGGTCTATTCTTTTTTTGTGATGAATGACGTTGATATTATTAATAAGTGTTAGCGTTTTTGTCCTTGTTCTTAACAATTCATTTATTTGAGCGTTAATTTTGGGAAGGACAATACTAACAAGAACCTCCTGTAAGAGTGGTCTGTAATTGATAGCTTGGTAAATGGATAGCTTATTGTTTTATTCAAGAGATTAGAGAATATTCGCCGACTGAGGCTAGATGGAGATAATATGAAAAATAAGATTGCAGTTCTTGTAACGCTAGTAGGTGCAGTAAGTTTGGCTGGTTGTTCAAGTGCACCGAAAAGGGAGGCGGGGATTTTGTGTCCTGCTGTTGGCGCTGCTTTTGGTGGCATTCTAGGCGGCGGCGGCGGTGCCGTGGGAGGGGTATTGTTGGTGCGATTGTCTGTGCCAACCCAGACCAAGATAAAGATGGCGTCGTAAATGATAGTGATATGTGTCCAGATACCCCAGTGGGTACAGAAGTGGATGAATCAGGTTGTGCCGTTGTTGAAGAAGTGATGGTTGAAGAAACCGTAGTTGAAGAGGTGGTAGAAGAACCAATGGTGGTTCTGCCAATTATACCTCAGGGCTGTGAACAGTATGTTACGGTTGACGGCGATAAAATCACTGGTTTCGCTACTATTCTGTTTGGCTTTGATAAAGACCAATACGCGGATACTGAACAAGGCAAAATTGACTGTATTGCCGATGTAGTCATTGCTAATGATCTTACCGTTGATGCGGTAGGATATACCGATAGTACAGGCCCTAGCGATTATAATATGGACTTGAGTAAGCGCCGTGCGGATAACGTTGTTAAAGCCTTGATGGCCGCGGGTGTTCCTGCTAGTGAGACATTGGAAGAAGCTAAAGGTGAAATGGCTCCTGCTACGACCAATGAAACCGAGCAAGGTCGTGCTCATAACCGTCGAGTAGAAGTACGAGTTTACTAATACTATTGATGAGTCTATATAAGTGAAAAAGCCACGTTAATCACGTGGCTTTGGTTGTTTTGAGCGGTTTATTTCTTGGCTTTTTTAGCCAGCTTTTTAGCGCGCCCTTTGGCCTTTTTCTTAGCGGCCTTTTTGTCTTCAACGGTTTTTGGCTTTTTCTTCTTCGCTGGAGGTGCAGAAATGCGATGAGTAGGGCGTAAGCCTTCAATTACCCGGCGACGAATGGGCTCTTCGGTATAGCGCTCGATCTTGGCTAATACTCCCATGTCATGAGCTTCAACTAGATTAATCGCAATGCCTTTGCGCCCTGCACGCGCTGTTCTACCGATGCGGTGTACATAAACATCGGGGCTGCGTGGCATATCGTAGTTAAATACATGGCTAATTTCTGGTACATCTAAACCGCGCGCTGCAACATCGGTAGCAATTAGGATCTTAACTTGGCCCTCGCGGAACGATTGCATGGCTTGGTTGCGTTTATCTTGGGCCATTTCGCCGCGTAGATAAGATGCTTTAATCTCATCACTCTGTAACTGCTCGGCTAAGGCATAGAGGCGCTCGCGGGTTTTAACAAATACCACACAGCGCTCAATTTCTTCATTTAATAAATAGTGACGCAACAATTGATACTTGTGTTGGGCATCATCGCAGTAATGCAAAATTTGATGAATTTTGGCACGCTCACGGCGAGGTGGTTCCACTTCAATTTGTACTGGGTCTTGCATGACTTTTTCAGCAAAACGCAATAAGCCTGCGCCTTCCAGCGTGGCCGAAAATAGTGCGGTTTGGCTTCGTTCACTGGTTGCGTCGCTGATGGTTTCCATGTCTTTAATGAAGCCCATGTCTAACATACGGTCTGCTTCATCAAGGATCAATAACTCAATAGCCTGAGTATCAAACACCTTGTAGGTGATGTACTCCATTAAGCGGCCAGGGGTGGCGATAACAATATCGATATTGCCTTTGAGTTGCTCGGCGTGAACGTCGTATTTAACCCCACCCGTAATATCGATGGTACTTAACTTAGTACCGGCGGTGGCGAGGCGAGCTTGCTCGGCTACCTGCATGGCCAACTCTCGGGTTGGCGTGAGAATGAGTACACGGCCGGGGCCGGCTTTACGCCGCGGATGGTCAAGTAGATGCTGAATCGCCGGTAGCAAAAAGCCCAAGGTTTTGCCGGTGCCGGTGGGGGCAGAGGCAAGTACGTCTCGACCATCAAGCATTGCCGGAATGGTTTGCTGTTGAATTGTTGTGGCTTTTTGCAAGCCCATAGCACTCACTGCAGATAATATTTGTGAGTCTAGGTCGAGATCTTCAAAGGTCATAAATCTACCAGATTGTCAGGCGCCATCGACTTGAATCAGTAGCGCGGGTCATTTACATTCGCGGCATAGTATAGCGCCAAACTAAGGCAAGCAAGAAATGATCGAACATTATCAGCGTCCAGGTTTTACTTTTAAGCAGTTTCATGTGGCTCATGAGCAAACCGCAATGAAGGTTGGTACCGATGGCATCTTGCTTGGCGCTTGGCTCGATCTGGAAGGGGCCAAGCAAATCTTAGATGTGGGCACGGGTACGGGTTTAATTAGTTTGATTCTAGCGCAACGTAGTGCTGGTAAGGCTAAGATTGATGCCATTGATTTAGAGCCCGATGCTTGCCAGCAGGCCCGTGACAATGTGTTTCATAGTCCTTGGCCACAAGCCATTCAAGTTCACCAGTGCAGTATGCAGCGATACTCAAGCTCTCAGCCTTATGACTTAATTGTGTCTAACCCGCCGTATTTTCCTGCTGGGCAAAGCTTTGAACAGAAACGCCAGCAGGCTAGACATAGTGGCTCTTTAAGTGCTACCGAGTTTTTTCTGGCGTTGCAGCAACTTAGCCATCAGGAGTCTTCGGTGGCGCTGATTTTACCTTGTGATGTGGCTTTGCAATGGATTAATCAAGCAGAGCAACAACAGTGGCATTTAGTTCATCAAGTGCAGGTTTACTCTGTGCCAGCTAAACCGGCAATTCGTTGTTTGCTGCGTTTTTCTCGCCATCCCCAGCAATGTGTTGAGGAACAGCTTTTTATCTATCAACAAGATAGGTCTTATTCATTAGAGTACATAAATCTATGTAAAGACTTATATCTAAAAATGTAGTTTATTTTGGAGATGTTTTAGATCAAAGTTATAATTCTTGGTCACATATACTGGTTTTATGTTTTATGGCCATGCTATATACTGCTGCCCTTTATTTTCTCTCGATAGCAATTCATAGCAGGAGCATGCATGACCAAACAGCTTGGCGCATGGAATACCCTTAGTTTAGGTTTAATGGTATTTGCCTTCTTTTTAGGTGCCGGTAACTTAATATTTCCGCCAATGGCGGGTCTTTTGGCTGGCGATAATTTACTTGCTTCCATGTTTGGATTCTTAATGACCGCTGTGGGGTTGCCGTTATTGGGTTTGTTGGCCATTGCCAAGGCTGGCGGAGGTATCGCTCACCTAGGTCGTTACTTGCCGAGCAAAGTGGCTAACCTAATTGCTTTGGCTGTTTATTTGGTGCTGGTACCCATGTTTGGTATTCCGCGAACTTGCTTAGTGGCTTATGAACTGGGTTTTGTGCCTTTAGTGGAGAATGCATCTCAGGCGACTCTACTTGGCTATTCACTATTTTACTTCGTCGCTGCTTTGTTGTTTATCCTGCGTCGTGGTGGCTTAATTGATAGCGTGGGTAAGGTGATTACTCCGTTATTGGTATTGTGTATATCGATAATTGGGGTGAGCGTGTTTAGCCAGCCTTTTGCTGAGATCGCCGCCGCCCAGCAAAATTTTGCTGATATGCCTTTTGGGCAGGGCTTTATCGATGGCTACAATACTATGGATGCCTTAGCCGCCTTGATGTTTGGTGTATTGATGATTGAAGCACTTAACACCAGAGGTATTAGCGGTAAGGACGCTCAATTCTCATATTTGGTGAAAGCCAGCTTAATTGCCGCAGTGGGCTTAACGCTATTCTATGTAGTGCTATTTTATCTAGGCGCTACCGCAACGGGTGTGGCGCCTGAGGCGAAAAATGGTGGGCAAATTATTGTTGCCTACGTAGAGGTACTGTTTGGTCTGAAGGGGCAGTGGCTTTTGGCCACCATTGTCAGTCTTGCCTGTTTTACTACGGCGATTGGTGGTATTTCGTCATTCGCGACCTATGTGAGTGACAACAGCAAATTTTCGTATTCACTCATCGCGATTGTTACGGCTGCCTGTTGTGCCTTGGTGGCCAATATCGGCCTCGATCAGTTATTGCTGGTGTCTATCCCGATTCTGATTGGTATTTATCCGGTTGCGGTGGCCTTGATTGCCTTTAACTTGTTGGTTAATTGGTTTAACCGTCCTCACATGGCGGCGCGCTTAATTATTGGTGTGGCGGCCTTATTTGGTTTGATGGATGGATTAAAAGCTGCCGGTGTGAACATGGACGCCTTCAGTCTTTTGCCTGGCTTCTCGCAAGGTTTTGCTTGGTTACTGCCTACCTTTGCCGCAGTATTGGTCAGCGTATTTGCTCGTTCAGAGAAAGCCGCGCTCACTGAAACCGCTTAAATCTAGACAACATTGCGCCGTTAGCTAATCGGCGCAATATTCTAAGTTAGCAACATATTGGGTTAATAAAGAAATAATTTTATTTGGCCACTGAAGATCTTTGCCTACAGCGCCTCGTATTCACTTCCAGCCCACAATACTATGAAATTTCCTTGTTAGTTTTTCACCGTGCAAGATGGAGTTTGCCATGAAAGAAGTCCCATTTAGGTGGATAGATCGTATAAATGTGCACCTAAAGTTGCAGGAAAAGTTTCTGTTAATGTTTACTTTTCCGATGCTAGCGCTGATTGGCATACTGCTGATCGTGTCCAGTAATGTTGATCAATATATTGAGTCTGTTCATCAGCAAGAAGCTCAGTTACTCAGTCAAGTGATTAGTGCTAAGCCTGAGCAACTAGCCGGAATATTGTCGCAAGCGGGTTACGCTTTAAATGGCAGCAAGGTGAGCTCTCTGCATGAGGATACCTCCATTTTTAGTTTGTTCTCGAATTGGCAGTACGTCAGTATCGCGGCCATTTTATTTGTGGCCGGTTTGCTGTTTTATTACGTGATGACCTTTATTGGTGGTGCTATGTACCAAATTCATCGCGCACTCGATCTCTTATCCAAGGGGGATCTAACCCACCGTTTGAATTACTTTCCGGTACGGGACGAATTTAGCTCCATTGCCATCATTATCGACAAAGTCGCTATTCGTGAACATCAATTGGTCAGTGAAACCAATGCCAGTAATGCCATGGTTAAAGATTTGTGCGAGCAGTTAAATCAAACCAGCGAACAGTGCAGCGACCTTAGCGTGCAGCAGCAAGATAGAGTGGACTCCTTGGCCAGTGCTATTGAGCAAATGGTCTCAACGATTCGTGATGTCGCGGCCAACGCCAACGACACCGCAGAGCAAACTAGCCAAGCCAATCTAGCGACCAGTGAAGGTCAACAAAAGGTTGAGCAAACGGTGGATGCCATCGACAGCTTGATGTCTGATGTACAGCGTGCAGAGCAGGCGGTGAACCAATTAGAACAACGTACCCAAGAAATTGGTGAGGTGGTCACCACTATTGAAGCGATTTCAGAACAAACCAACTTGTTGGCCTTAAATGCGGCGATTGAGGCGGCGCGTGCCGGTGAGCAAGGTCGTGGTTTTGCCGTGGTCGCCGATGAAGTGCGTGGTTTAGCAGGGCGCGCTCAGCAAGCAACGGTGAAAATTCAATCGATGATTGAAGAGCTACAAAGCACCAGTTTAGGTTTAAGTTCTACGGTGAAAGAAAGTGTGCAACGCGGTGAAACCAGCAAGCAGATGATGGGTGGTGTTCACCAAACTATTGCCGATATTAGCCAGCGAACCGATACGGTGTCTGCCAAGATTTCTGAAATTGCCATTGCTTCAGAAGAGCAGGGCACGGTAGCTACCGGGATTTCCGACGATACTCATCAGTTGCGCGACCAAACTGTGTTGGTGACCGAATTGGTACAAGGTTCAGAGCAGTCGATAAAAACCTTGTTAGAGCAAGTTGAGTTATTAGAACAGTTGACCAAAGAGCTGAAAGTGTAAGCTTAAGACTTCACGCGCCTATCTATAGAAAAACAGAAAACAGGGCGCGTGAAAGCATCACGGCGCTTGCTAATGAGCCCCTTCCATCTTAGTTTGACCTCCCCGCATTCTCCAAACTAAACCGAATAAGCCGAGAGCAAGCAGTATCAAGGTTGTAGGCTCATTTACGCTGACGTTATTAGCTTCGCGGCTGCTGACGGTATACTCCGTCATTGACCAAGTTTCGCTTCTAAAACCACAGGTGTCGGGACTGCCATTGTAACTACAGTATTCTAGATATAGTGAGCTATCAGAAGTGGACAAATAGTAGTCTAAGTATTTAGCTAAAAAGCCTTCATTATTGGCATAATTAAGATAAAAACTAGTTAGGCTGACATTGAGTAAATCATCAATGTAGATGCCTATATAGCTTCCGCCTTGCAGATCTTCTATCTGTATTGTTGATGCAAATCCAGGAGTGGTAAAAATGCCGCTTATTGAACTAATGGATGATAACTGCAAGTCTCCAGGTCCATAAGGGATGGGTTGGTATATCGTGTCATCAAAGTTAAGGGTAAGTGAGGTTCCTCGGTTATAATAGATGGTGATCGTGTCAATAATTACCCCTGCCTTGAGTGGTAGTGACAGAGTCAGACTTATTAACAGAAAGATGAACTGTTTGTTGAAAGTTACTTGCATGTTCGTGCTCCTTGCTGGTGAGTTTTTCTCTACATCAGCGAACCATCAGAGCAGCTAGTGAAGCATGACTCATCGCTGGTGAATTTTAAGCAAGAACAGCACCAGTGTGTTTTCGTTACAGCTATAAACAATTGTCAAAGCTCGATGCAAGGGTTCAGGTATGCGAATCCATACCAATGAAATAATAGATAAATTACATTTTTATCATTCATTATTTTCGGCCCTAAGGAATTTACGAGTGATATTTTATTGGCATGTTTTATGGTAGGACATTTGTCTATCAGTCGAAGTTGTAAAATTATCTGACAATTTCGACTGTCGGAGCTTAGGGGCTTACATGAGTAAGTCGCTACTTACTCAGTATTCGGTTTATTTTAATGTGGACAAGGTGGAACTTGAGTTTAGTACTGAGTCACTATTGAAGCCTAGATATCAAGCCAGCGCAGCAAGCTCTTGTTTCAACTGCGCACACCATTGAGCAATGCGTTGATCGCTAAGGTCGTATTGGTTTTCATCGTCTAGTGCTAATCCAAAGAAATATTCGCTGTCTTCGGTGAGGGCTTTAGAGGCTTCAAATTCGTAGCCTTGGTTGGGCCAAAAGCCGATGAAGTTGGCACCGGAAGGGGCCAGTTGTTCAAACAGCATGCCCATGGCATCGAGGAACCACTCGCTATAACCAATTTGGTCGCCCAAACCAAACAAGGCGATGGTCTTGTTTTGTAAGTCGAGCCCTTCAAGGTTGTCCCATACTGCTTCCCAATCTTCCTGCAATTCGCCATAATCCCAAGTAGAAATACCGAGAATAAGCACAGGGTAGTCAGTCATTTGTTGCACATCACAGTCTTTGATATTGAACATATCAAGTTGCTGTTCGGCAAATTCAGCTTGAATTTTTTCCGCTGCTATTTCGGTATAACAGGTAGATGAGCCATAAAAAAGACCAATGCGCATAGTAAACATCCTTCATGCAGGGGGAGAGCTGCGCGGCAGTGTATCAAAAGCCTCAGCTAACACCAATACGCCCGTGTCTTGAAGCCTAAGCAGTGAGAACAATGCCCAGTACTAAAGCCAGTGAAGTCGACCATCCTTTAATCAACCGTTTCATCGAACAGCTGTGGTTTGAGCACGGTTTGGCGGAAAATACCTTAAGCTCTTATCGGAACGACTTGCAGCAGTTGCTGGTATTTTTTAACGCCCAGCAAATTCAGTTAGAGCAGGCGCAAACCCTAGATCTACAAGCCTTTATTAGTCAGCGCTATCAGCAGGGGCAAAAACCTGCCAGTGCAGCGCGCCAGCTATCTACGTTGCGGCGCTTTTACCGCTTCTTAATTCAGCAGCGGCTGCGTGAAGATGACCCCTGTGCCTTGTTGGCGCAGCCCAAGCTAGAGAAGAAGCTACCAGGCACCTTGAGTGAGGCCGAAGTGGAAGCATTGTTGGCCCAGCCCGATTTAACTGACCCTATCCAACATCGCGACTTAGCCATGTTAGAGGTATTATATGCCACCGGCCTACGGGTGACTGAGTTGGTGAGTTTGCAAATTGAGCAGCTAAGCTTGCGCCAAGGTTTGGTTAGGGTAGTGGGAAAAGGCGGTAAAGAGCGCTTAGTGCCGCTAGGCGAGCAAGCCTTAGATGTGCTTGAAGGCTACCTTAAGCTGGCGCGTCCCCAGTTACTTAAGCAGGAGAGTGATGTTTTGTTTCCCAGCTTACGGGGCCAGCAAATGACAAGGCAAACCTTTTGGCATCGAATCAAACACTATGCGCTGTTAGCTGGGGTAAAAAGCCACTTGTCGCCACATACTCTGCGCCACGCTTTTGCTACGCACTTGCTCAATCACGGTGCCGATTTGCGGGTGGTACAAATGTTACTTGGCCATAGTGACCTGTCTACCACCCAAATTTATACCCATGTGGCTAACGAGCGTTTGCGCAGTGTTTATCACCAGCATCATCCGCGAGCCTAGTTGCTGGAGCAGCCTTAGATGAAAAATTTTGCAATTAACCCGCTGAGGCGGTAAGTTTTGCAGAGTTTATACGGTCTGCTTGAGTACCCATTTCCGGAGAATTATTAATGAAGTTATCCAAGGCCCTATTGTTGTCAATGAGTCTGTTCGGCCTTAGCTTAGGCTCGGTGTGGAGTGCTCAAGCGAGTGAATCCGCTACAGGCAAGCTTGATCCGCTAAAAACCCAGCAAGTGATAGAGGCGCGTTTGGGAGTTAAAGTAGACTCCGTTGCTGAAACGCCACTGCCAGGCATTTATGAGATTGCCACCAGTCAGGGCATGTTCTATGTGAGCCCAGATGGCCAATACCTGCTTCAAGGTAGCTTATTTGATTTGGTTAACCGCACTAACCTGACCGAGCAAAGCATGGCTAAACTGCGCATTAAGCAGTTGGCGAGTTTTGAAGACGATATGATCGTATTTAAAGCTAAAGATGAGAAACACGTGGTAACGGTATTTACCGATACCAGCTGTGGTTACTGTCGTAAGCTGCATCACGAGCTCTACACCTATCAAGAAAAGAATCCGCAAACCAAGAAGCTGGAAACCCTACCGGGTTACACCGATTTAGGCATTACCGTGCGCTACTTGGCCTTTCCTCGTGGTGGCGTCGATTCACCAGCCTATGGGCAAATGCAGAGTGTGTGGTGTTCAGAGGATAAAGCCGCAGCCATTGGTGAAGCTAAAAATGGCAAAGCGATTAGCCCTGTAAGCTGTAAAAACAATGTATTGCAGCAATACCAACTAGGCGAAGCCTTTGGCGTAAGAGGTACTCCAGCCATGGTATTGGAAGATGGTTCTATGCTGCCGGGCTATCGCCCACCGGCGGCCTTGCTGGATTTTTTAGAACGTAGTTAAGCCCCAGCTTGCCGATATAGGGCTCCTACTTTGTTTGAAAGAGGAGCCTTTTTTATATGATGAATTAGAGTAAATCAGACTGTGTTATTACGCCGCCGAGAAAACCTTGATACCCAATCCTTACCCAGTGAATGGCCTGAACTGTTAAAGCAAGTCTATGCGCGTCGGGGAGTGAAAAGCGCCGCTGATGTTGAGCGCCGAGCGCAAGCCTTGTTGCCATTTCAAGGCTTGCAGGGAATGAATGATGCGGTAGCGCTGTTAATCGACAGCCTAATGCGACGTAAACAAGTACTGATTGTGGGCGACTTTGACGCCGACGGTGCTACCAGTACCGCCTTGTTAATGGCTGGGTTACCGCAATTTGGTTTCAGTAAAGTCGACTTTTTAGTACCGAATCGTTTTGAGTATGGTTATGGCTTGAGTCCGGAGATCGTCGAACTAGCGGCGGCCAAGGGGGCAGAGCTAATTATTACCGTGGATAACGGTATTTCCAGTATTAGTGGGGTGGCCAAAGCCAAAGACTTAGGCATTCCAGTATTAATTACCGACCACCACCTGCCCGGTGAACAACTCCCGCAAGCCGCGGCCATTGTTAATCCCAATTTATCCGATTGTGCTTTTCCCAGTAAAAATCTCGCCGGAGTGGGAGTCGCCTTTTACTTGCTGGTGGCGCTACGTAGCGAGATGCGCCAGCAAAATCTGTTCGATAAACAAGGTCTGCTGGAACCCAATATTGCCAGTTTATTGGACTTAGTGGCCTTGGGCACGGTGGCCGACGTAGTCCCTCTGGATAGTAATAATCGTATTTTGGTGCATCAGGGCTTACAGCGGATCCGCGCCGGCGCTTGTCGACCAGGTATTCAAGCCTTAATTGAAGTGGCGGGGCGGCAGCAGGCGAATATGGTGGCCAGCGATTTAGGTTTCGCCATTGGCCCGCGTTTGAATGCGGTAGGGCGCTTAGATGATATGAGCTTGGGCATTCATTGCCTGATCAGCGACGATATTCACCACGCCCGTCAGCTAGCCAGCGAAATGGATAGCCTCAATAGCGAGCGTAAAGACATTGAACAAAGCATGCAGCAAGAAGCCTTGCATAGTGTTAATCAATTAAGCATTGATAGCGAACACTTACCCAAGGCGCTGTGTTTATACCAAGCCGACTGGCACCAAGGCGTGGTGGGCTTAGTCGCCTCGCGAATTAAAGAACAATATTATCGACCGGTATTTGCCTTTGCCGATGGCGAACACGGAGAAGTGAAGGGCTCGGGGCGCTCGGTGACGGGGGTGCATTTGCGTGACCTGCTGGAGCGGATCGATACCCAAAATCCCGGCTTAATTAGTAAGTTTGGCGGTCATGCCATGGCGGCGGGCTTATCACTGCCGCAGGCTCGCTTCGATGAGTTTAAGCGCTGTTTGGAAGATACCGCAGCCAGCTTTATTGACAGTGAATGTTTAACCCATACTTTGCTTAGCGACGGTGAATTACTGGCTGAGCAAATGACGCTAGATTTTGCCCAAATGCTACGAGACGCTGGCCCTTGGGGGCAGGGTTTCCCCGAACCCTTGTTTGATGGTGAGTTTGAGCTGTGTAGCCAGCGAGTGGTCGGGCAAAAGCACCTAAAAATGAGTGTTAAACTGCCCGGAATGGCTCAAGAACTGGATGCGATTGCCTTTAATGTGGATCGGGATATTTGGCCGAATGCCAGTTTGAAGCAGGTGCAATTGGTGTATAAGTTAGATGTAAATGAATTTAGAGGGCGGCGCAGTGTGCAACTGATGGTTGAGCATCTAGTGCCCTTGTAAACACAGGAGTAAGCAACAATGTCAGACAGCATGATTGTTATTTGTCCTAGCTGCCAAGCGGGTAATCGTCTACCCATTTCTCGAATGAGTGAAGCGGCGAAATGCGGCAAATGTAAAGCGCCTTTGTTTAGCGGTAAACCGATAGAGGTGGATGAGACTAGTTTTGCCAAACACCTGGCCGGTGAGCTGCCTGTAGTGGTGGATTTTTGGGCTGATTGGTGTGGCCCTTGTAAAAGCATGGCTCCTGCCTATGCGCAAATGGCCCAGCAGTATGCTCATCAGGCGCAGTTTTTAAAGGTAGATACCGAGCAACAACAAGCTTTGGCTCAGCGTTATCAGATCCGTTCTATACCCACCTTGATGTGTTTCAAGCAAGGTAAGTTGTTGGGCCAACAAGCGGGCGCTTTACCCGCTCAAGCCATGCAGCAATGGCTACAACAGTTCATTTAATCGGCTAGATTGTTCACGGCCATTACTACAAAGAGTGTTTAGTCTGCGCTTGGCTGAATGCTTTTTGTAGCTTCCTCGCATTTTATTCCCTTCGCTATTGAGTTGTTCGGCTAATTATCGATAATCCTTGCGACCATTTGTTAATGGTTGGTGTGTGGATGTTTATGAATTTGTTGTCAATAATTTATAAAAAATCTCAACCAAGCCCCTTGGATGTTGTTGCAAAATTAAGGATTGTTTATGCCTAGGAATTTAAGCCTCACCGGAAATGAAAGAAAAATGGTAGAAGATCAGCATATTGTCTCTACCACAGACTTACGGGGGGTGATTACCTATGCAAACAAAGACTTTGTCGAGATTAGCGGTTATAGCGAGTCAGAACTGGTTACCCATGGTCACAACATTGTGCGCCATCCGGCGATGCCTGCGGTGGCCTTTAAGATGTTATGGGACCGCATTCAAGCTGGCCAGCCGTGGATAGGTGTGGTAAATAACCGCTGTAAAAATGGCGACAACTACTGGGTGGACGCTCTAGTCACCCCGATCCTTGGTGAGCAAGGAAAAATAACCGGTTATCAATCGGTGCGGGTTAAACCCAAAGCCGAGTACGTGGCGCGCGCCGATGCCTTGTATCAGCGGGTGAGCCAAGGTAAACCGCCATTATCGCGCATTCAGCAAGGCTTAGGTTTGTTTAGCCGTTATTGCCTAGCCATTGGCTTGCCGATGTTGCTGGTATTAGCTTGGTGTTTTGTCACTGCCAGTCTAGCTGTGGCCACGGGCATAGTGGCCTTATTGGCGGTGTTAGTGCTAAGCCCCTTAAGCGCATTTTATTTAAGCGCGCCGCTACGCCAGCAGGCCGCCCAAAGTAAAAATTTAATAGACGACCCTGTCGCCCAGTGGATTTATACCGGTCGCACCGATGAGCTCGGGCAGATAGAGCTGGCAAAGTTGTTGTTATCCCACTTGCAGCAAACCTTAGTTTGGCGTGTCAGTGACGCCACTCACAACCTCGATGAAGTGGCCGCTCAAGCCGCTCAAGCCACTGAAAATGTTTATCAAGATATGAGCTCGCAGCAGTTAGAGGCAGAGCAGGTGGCCAGTGCGATAACCCAAATGACCAGCAGTGTTGAAGAGGTTTCGGCAAATATTCAACGCACCGCCGAGCAAACCAACCACGCTGAGCAGCAGGTTCATCAAGGTCACCAAGAAGTGACTGAGACCATTACCCATATTAATCAATTAGCTAAAGAAATCGCTCAGGCTAGTCTGGTGATTGAACGCTTGGCCAAAGAGAGTGAACAAATCGGCGCCTTTGTCAGTGTCATTCAAGGAATTGCCGAGCAAACCAACTTACTGGCCTTAAATGCGGCGATTGAAGCGGCTCGCGCCGGCGAGCAAGGACGCGGCTTTGCGGTGGTGGCCGACGAAGTAAGAAGCTTGGCTAATCGCACCCAAAGCTCTACCGAAGAGATCCAAAGTATTGTGGCTACTTTGCAAAGCGAAGCCGAACAAGCAGTTACAGTTATGCAACAAGGCGAGCGCTCTGCCAAAGGTAGCGTAGAGCAAGCTGCACAGGCTGGCGAGGCGATTTATTCAATGACTGCTACGGTAGATCAGATCCGCGATCAGATTGAGCAAATTGCCGCGGCCAGTGAGCAACAGGCCGCGGTATCTAATGAGATCAGCCAAAACATTGCCAATATTAACCAGCAGACGCTGCACACCCTAGAGGGCTGTCAGCATAGTGGCCAAGCTAACCAACAGCTTTCGGAGCAAACTAAAAAACTGCAAGCTATGGTGGAACTATTTGCTCGCTAACCTTGGCTTTAAGTGAATTTACAGCGCCAAATCAAGCTGCTTAATCGCCAGCTTTAAGGCGGCAAAGCACTGCCTGTCGATGGCGCTATCCAGCTCCTGTTGCATAATACTTAAGGCCTTAGCAATGGGAATGGGGGCGCGATAGGGACGGTCGGCAGTTATTGCATCAAAGATATCGGCCACTGTAATGGCTCGGGTGGCTAAGCTGATTTGTTCACCCTTAATGCCTCTTGGGTAACCCTTGCCATCGAGGCGTTCATGGTGGGCCGCCGATACTCGAGCCAGTTCTTTAAAGGCGGCAATTTCGCAGAGAATTTCCTCGGTATATACCGCGTGCATGCGCATTTCTATCCATTCGTCTTCATCCAACTTACCGGGTTTATCGAGAATGGAATTACTCACACCCAGTTTGCCGATGTCGTGTAACAGGGCGCCGCGTTTTAACCAGCGGCGTAGCTCATCGCTAAAACCGAGCTGTTGGCCAATTAGGTCGGTGTATAAGGCTACCCGTTCACTGTGGCCTGCGGTGTAGGGGCTTTTGGAGTCAACAATTTGGCCAAATGCGGCGGCAATTTCATCAAGGTAGTCATCATCTAGGCTAACCGAGTGCTGAGCAGGCTCAAAGGCCAATACTTGTTGTTGCACATCTTCTGCTTCTAGGCCTGCCCAAAATGTGGGCTGCTCGGCTAAATCGACAAAGTGTTGCACTAGTTCTGGGTCAAACCATGTGCCCGCGCGGGTAGTTAATTCGCGCAGCGCGGCATCTCGCCCTGATGATTGATGGAACACATCGGCCACCTGCGCCAGCAGTGCGATGCGGGCGAATAGGGGGATGGCTTGACCGGCTAACTGAGCAGGTCGACCTCCGCCGTTCCAGTGTTCATCTAGGCTGCGAATGGCCTCACTAACACTGGGGCCAAAACGCAGTTGCTTGGCTATTTCGGCGCCACGATCGCAGCGGGTTTGGATTAAGTCTTGGGCTATCTCATCACCATTTTTAATAATATTAAGAATCGCCTTAAAGCGCTCGGCAAGGTTTTTCTTCAAGCCAGTATTTTGCACCACAAAGTTAACCACTTGGCTAAGGCTGCCGTTCACTGTTTTAAAATTGTGTTTAAAACTCAAGTCATCGGTGACATATAGCTCGCAGATCCGTGCCGCGTTGCTACTACAACCTAAGTCTTTTAGCAGCAGAGTGTAGTAGAGCTCGTGCAGTTCTTCAGCGCTAAGCCCACAGCGCTCGCCGATGTGAAAGCCTATCCAGCAGACGCGAATGCAATGCCCCGGCGGTTGCCCTTCGGTAATGTCTAAGGCTTTACTCAATGAGGCCATCAATTCGCTAAGCTGAAGTTGCGATTGACGTTGAATGTCATGGGCTGCTTGCATATTTTTACCTAGTTATTTAGGCCTTATTTAGAGTGTAATTCAGCCGAGTCGGCTTAGGCCTGAGTTATTCTTTATCGAAGCTGTCAACCACAATGGCCCCCATAGAGGCGGGCATAGCAATAATGATAATACGTTTAAGTGCCACCATAGGCTCACTGAGTAAGGGCAGTTTATCAATACATAACAAGACTAAGGCTACCACCATGGCTGCCATGACGTAGTCGATAACGATACGCAGCACAAACACCGGCAGCCGATGGTTAATCTGCCTTTGAAAGACGCTCTGATAACTAAATAAGGCGAGAAAGATTAACGATAAACCCAGCAACATGAAAATATTGCTAAGGGCCAGGGTTTCGCCTAAACGCCAGGCTTCTTCGGTAAAGGAAATCGGCACCGCCAGCGCAAACGCGCCAACAAACACCTGACTGGCATCTTCCATGTTGAAACTAACTTGCATTGCCAACCTTGGTGGTGGAAGGGCTGTAGTATTACTGTAGCGGAAGGTATTGATTTTAGATAGCTTTAGCCGCTAACCCTTGCTGTTGGCTGGCTGCTCTGTGGATTTTTGCTTCATCAGCAACAGGGTAAGAAGGATTTTACTGGGTACTAATAACAGCAAGCCTAGGCCAATAATGCCGGCGATAATTTGTACCCCGCGCACCCCCATCGATACGCTTATGTCGGAAAACATCGCTAAGGCGACGCCGCCCAGCACCAATAATAAACCGAGGCCCATGCTTGTATAGAGCAGCCATTTCCATGATGCTTTCATTGTGATTTCCCGCTAGCCTGCCTTAGTCGCATTATTGGCTGGGCCAGCCTTAGCGACTTTGCGCTAGCGCAGTTTAGGTTTAATTATCTAGCGGGAGCAGCTTGGCATTGTCCATTGTGAGATTTAAGTGGGCTTGTTGCTGTGGCCAAGTGAGCTGCCCGCGCACTTGCCAACGGCTATTGGCTTGCCACTGCAAGGCCTTGGGGAGCTTAAGTCTAAGCTCAGCACCTGCGTCAGTTTGTGCCAGCGCTAGGCCGTTGGCCGCTTCGCTTAATAACTGTACCTCGCCGCTTACCCAGCCGCTGAATTGTTGTTCTATTGCCTGCTCCAAGGCGAGTTCGCTTTGCTTACGAAAAGGACTATTGGGGGCCCAAGTGTAGTAGCAAAACAGACCAACCAACAGAGCCAATACCAAGGGAATACGTTTGTCGATGACGCGAGGATCTTTCATCAGTGCCGTCCTGTAGTGCTGTAAGCAGCGAATCGACCACTTTTTATTGTGGCAGGGTGGTTTAACTAAAAGGAAGGTCATGCTAACAAGTTCAGACCTTAATAAACAAGCTTAAGCCTCTTAAGCTGGCAAGTATTGGCAGGCGAAGGATGAGATAATGGGCTTTCTTATGGTTAGGGCGCTGTTTACTAGCGCTGCTTAATGATCATTCAGATACTCCAAACATAGTGCAGTGGCGCTGGTGCGGTTGTCTACTTCCAGCTTTTGAAAAATCGCTTCTAAGTGCTTGTTCACGGTTCTTGGGCTCATGCTCAAAATTTGGGCGATTTCTCGGTTGGTCTTACCTCGAGCCAGCCAAAATACCACTTCGGATTCTCGCTCGGTCAAGCTAAAACGCTGGCGCAAAGACTCCCTAATACTCTGTTCATCGTTATCAACCAAGCGCAGTAGGTGCTCTCCCGGTGAGGACTGCCCAAGGTATTTTAGTTGGAAGGGTTTGGCGAAGTGCTGCAGCGCTAAACTGCTGTGTTTGCTGGGCGCGTTATTCAGCCAGCGTTGAATTTGCTGGGTGAATTTGGCGCTGACCTCGGCGTCATCAATATGAATGGCGCTGAGCAATTGTTTGCTTTTGCTGCTCATCCAAGCAATGCCGCCGCTGCTGGTAAAGGTAAGGGTGGCTTGGCCTATTTCGTCTAAAGCACCACGCACGCTGCGGGTGAGGCGAGCGTTGTTAAGGTGTACTTTTATCCGGGCGAACAGTTCGTCTAGTTTGATGGGTTTATTGAGGTAGTCAACGCCGCCCGACTCTAGGCCCTTAATCACCGACTCGCTGTCGCTTAGGCCAGTCATAAAGATGATCGGCAAATCACTGAGTTCGTCATTGTCTTTGAGTAATTGGCAGGCCTCGAAGCCATCCATATTGGGCATCAGCGCATCCATCAGTACTAAGTCTGGAGTGATCCGCTCGGTAATGTTTAAGGCCTGTTGCCCGTCCATGGCGATGAGTACCGTATAACCCTGCTCAATCAGGGCGGTATTTAACATGCCCACCGATTCTGCTGAGTCGTCTACGACTAATACTATTCCTTTTGAATCAAGCGCATTCATGCTGCTAATACCTTCTCACAATAATCTTTAATTTTTGAAAACTGATATTGTTCTAAGTCTTTTCGTAGTGTCGAAGTATGCGCCAATAGGCTTGGGTCACACTCTAAATTATTTATAATTTTGTCTATTCCTTGTACAAAGCCTAATTGGGCCATTTCCCATAGCTCTCTAAATTGTTTGCGTTGTTCTTGGCAAAGGCTGACCTTGCTGGCCTGAATAGGGTCGATTAGCCTAGGTGACCACTTCGGCGAGGCATGATAATTCCAGTTAAGTTTTAAGGCCTTGGCTATTTTATCCAGCAAAGCATTGTCGCGGATCGGTTTGGCCAAATAGTCGTTATGTAGTGGATGAGGTGAGCCTTGCAATAAGGGCGCTTCATCGGCGTCGGCCGATACCATGATCACCGGCGCTTTAATCCCTTTAGCCCGTAGAGCTTCCAGTAGTTGCCAGCCGTTCATTTCCGGCATGGAAATATCTAACAAGAATATATCGATGTTGGCTAATTGCAGACTACTGAGGCAATTAATGGCATCGCTAGCCTCTAAAACCACAAAACCCAAGGGGGAAAGCAGTTCGCTTACTAAGTTACGGTGATTAGGGTCATCATCTACCACCATTAGCGTTTTGCTGGGACCGTCTAAGGAGCTGATTTTAGTTTGCGGTGTTTGGCTGGGGCCTTCTTCTTCAATACTGGATAACATTAAACTTAATTTAAAGCAGCTGCCCTTACCCGGTGTACTGCTTAGGCTGATATTGCCACCCATGATGTCGGTGAGTAGTTGGGTAATAGTCAGGCCAAGGCCAGTGCCCGGCAGTTGTGGAGCATCCAGTTTACGCACCCGTTCAAAGGGTTTAAATATTCGTAGCTGATCGCTTTCATCAATGCCGGGGCCACTGTCTTGTATGGTAAATTCGGCCACTTGGCTGCGGTAGCGTACGCTTAAAGACACGCCACCTTGCTGGGTAAACTTCACCGCATTCGATAACAAGTTAATTAGAATTTGCCGCAGGTGAGTCTCGTCGGCATAAACGCAGTTAGGCAAATAAGGGCTGGGTTGGTAGTCGAAGCGAATGTCTTTTTCTCTGGCTTGCAGGCTAAACATTTCGACTAAATCATCCAGTAATACTTTAATGGCCACCTTGTCACGTTGAATTTCTAACTTGCCTGCTTCAATACGCGATATGTCGAGCAGTCCTTCAATGATGTCGGCAAGGTGTTCACCACTGCGTTTAATTAATGAAATTTTGGCGGCATGGGCAGGCAACAAATTCGGCGCGTTTTCTAGCAGTTGAGCATAACCCAATACCGAATTTAACGGTGTTCGTAGTTCGTGGCTAATGCCGGTGAGGTAGCGGCTCTTAGCCTGATTGGCCAGTTCGGCGGTTTCTTTGGCTTGCTGTAAGGCGCGGTCGGTGATTTCGTGAGCCGAGATCTCTTGGCTAAGTAGTTCGGTTTGGCGCAGTGACTCGGTAAGTGCCAATTGGCGGCTGTCGTTGGCCAGTACAAATAGCCATACCAGGACCCCAACAATAATCATCAGCAAAAAGAATACATGGCTAAGGGTGGTGGATATCAGCTCGCGTGATTCGGTTTCTACCTCGGGGACCCCCAGATAGACCAAATAGAACAAGCCCGAGATGAGACCGGCAATAATCATCATTAGTCCGCTAAATTGCAGCAGTCTGGCATTCATCATTGAGGAGATAGAGCTAGGCAGAATCAGCCGTACAAATTGATTGAGCTGCTGGCCAAAGTTGGCGTGCGGTTTACATTGGTCGTGGCAACGAGCATCTAAGGTGCAACACAGTGAACAAATAGCTCCCCCGTAGGCGGGACAAGAGGCTAAGTCTTCAACCTCGAAATAGTTTTGACAGACTCGGCACTCACCATGTTGGGCTAGCGATAACTCGCTATCGCGCGCCAGATAATAACGGCCTTGAGTAATGATGGCGATCAGCGGCGAGCAAACAAATGCGCTAGCCAAACCGATGAAGGGCGACAGGGCTTGGGCCGTTTCGCCGAGTTGGCCGGTATAACATAGAATGCCGGCGCTGGAAGCTATCACCATGGCACCTACGCCCACCGGGTTAATATCAAACAGGTGGGCACGTTTAAACTCGATGTACTTGGGGCTATAACCCAAGGGTTTGTTAATCAGTAAATCGGCCACCAAAGCTCCCACCCAGGCGACCGCCACGTTGGAATAGATCCCTAGAATATTCTCAATCGCCGAGTAGATCCCTAGCTCCATGATTAACAGCGCAATAATCACGTTAAATACCAACCAAACTACACGGCCGGGATGGCTATGGGTGAGACGAGAGAAGAAGTTAGACCAAGCGATTGAGCCCGCATAAGCGTTGGTGACGTTAATTTTTAACTGGCAGACAATCACAAAGATCCCCGCTAGGCATAGGGCAATCAGTGGTGATTGGGTCACATAAGAAAACGCCACTTGATACATTTGGATGGGATCGCCTGCCACCCCAGCGGCCACGCCGGCATTTAAACCCAAGACCACTAAGAATGAGCCTGCCAATATTTTTAGCGCGCCTACAACTATCCAGCCTGGGCCGGCGGCCAGCAAGGCGGCCCACCAACGAACCCGGTTTTGCTGATTCTTTTCCGGCATGAAACGCAGAAAGTCTACCTGTTCGCCAATTTGGGCCATTAGGGAGAATAGTACCCCGCCGCTGCGCCAAATAGGTGCAGGTCAAAACCAGCACTTTGCTGTTGCTTGCCTTGAAAATGGGTCCAATCATCTATGCTGGTGGACTCATGCCATAGGATGAAAACAAAGGGCAGCAGTTGTAACACCACCCAAATTGGCTGGCTCCAAAGCTGAAAACGGCTGATAAAGGTGATCCCGTGAGTCACCAGTGGGATCACCACCACGGCGCTAATCAAATAACCAATGCTTAAAGGGATGGCAAACAACAGCTCTAAGGCCGAGGCCATAATGGCTGCTTCAATGGCAAAGAAAATAAAGGTGAACGAGGCATAAATTAATGAGGTGATGGTGGAGCCGATGTAGCCGAAACCCGCACCACGGGTGAGTAGGTCTATGTCTACGCCATAGCGGGCGGCGTAGTAGGAAATCGGCGCGGCACAAATAAAAATAATCGCCGATACCACCAAGATAGCGGCCAGAGCATTGCTAAAGCCAAATTTAAGCATCAACGCACCGCCGATGGCTTCTAAGGCGAGAAAAGAGATTGCCCCTAGAGCAGTGTTAGCGACCCGCGAGCTAGACCATTGACGGGCGCTTTTGGCGGTAAAACGTAGTGCATAGTCCTCTAGGGTTTGGTTGGCCACCCAGCGATTGTAGTTCCTCCTCGCTTTTAGAATATGCTGATCATTCATCTTTTAAATGCCTTTTATATCAATAATTTAATGATGCCATTGTTAGTAAAAGCATTATTTGAGCCAATCCTTTGGCGGTGAAAGATATACCATCTCTATTAAGCTCTTGACCTTAAACAAAGGGTTAAGTCATGGCTATGCGTTAAATGACGTAGTGGGCTAGAGCAATTGGCGAATTCTTATTGCTCTTGGGGTTTTGCATGATGGTTATCACCAAGTACGGACACATCGTCTTTCACTCAAGTAGGGATACCACTATGCAAAAACTTAAAACTTCAGGCGTGAGCAATCTGCTGCGTCGCCGTGTGCTCAAGGGAATGATGGCCTTACCCGCCGCGATGCTGGTTTCTCAGCTCAGCTTTGCTGCCAGCCCCAGTACTGCAGAGGTCAATACCACTGGTTTGGCGGTCACCGACGATACGGTAAAAGTCGGTATTTTACACTCGGTTACCGGCACCATGGCGATCAGTGAAACTGGTTCGGTGCAAGCGGAGAAGCTGGCGATTGAGCAAATCAATGCCATGGGCGGGGTACTCGGTCGTAAGATTGAATACATTCAAGAAGATGGTGCCAGTGACTGGCCTACTTTCGCTGAAAAATCGAAAAAGTTATTGGTAAAAGACAAGGCCGCCGCGGTATTTGGTTGTTGGACCTCGGCTTCTCGTAAAGCGGTATTACCGGTATTTGAGCAATACAATGGCATGCTTTATTACCCCACCTTTTACGAAGGATTGGAGCAATCACCTAACGTGATTTACACCGGCCAAGAAGCCACTCAGCAGATTATTGCCGGTATTGATTGGGTGACTAAAACCAAAGGCGCTAAGAGCTTCTTCTTACTTGGTTCAGATTACATCTGGCCACGTACCTCTAACAAAATCGCTCGTAAGCACATCGAGAAATTGGGCTTGAAAGTAGTGGGCGAAGAGTACTACCCACTGGGTCACACTCAATTTAACTCGGTGATTAACAAGATTAAGTTGAAAAAACCTGACGTGATTTACGCGATTGTGGTGGGCGGCTCGAACGTGGCCTTCTACAAGCAGCTTAAAGCGGCCGGTATTGATATGACCAAGGAAAAACCATTAGTGCTAACCATTTCGGTTACCGAAGATGAAATCCTAGGTATTGGCGGTGAGAACATTCAAGGTGCTTACGCTGCGATGAAATACTTCCAAAGCTTAACCAATACTAACAACCAAGAGTTTGTGGCCGCCTTTAAAGAGCGTTGGGGTGACGACATTGTGATTGGTGACGTAACTCAGGCTGCTTACTTAGGCCCATGGTTATGGAAGGCTGCGGTAGAAAAAGCGGGCTCGTTTGATATCGACAAGGTGCGCGCCGCATCTCCTAATCTAGAGCTGACCACCGCTCCAGAAGGTTATGTGAAGGTTCACGAAAATCATCACCTATGGTCGAAGACTCGTATTGGACACGCTAAGGCTGATGGTCAGTACGAAATTGTCTATGAAACTGACGAGTTAATCGAACCCAATCCTTTCCCTGAGGGTTATCAGTAAACAACGGATGGGTGCCCCACGGCACCCAATCTTTTCGCTGACATCAAGGAGGGGCAGCCAATGTTTGCCGATTATACCAGCGCTGAGCTAACCGCCATTTTCGCTATGCAGGGATTTGCCGGTCTTATTTTGTTTTCTGTATTTGTTCTTATGGCCCTAGGGCTTGCCATCATCTTCGGTCAGATGGGTGTGATTAACATGGCGCATGGTGAATTCATGATCCTAGGTGCCTATATCACTTATCTCACCTCACAGTTTTTTAGTAGCCATTTACCTAGCCTATTTGACGGCTATTTCTTTGTCGCCATGTTATTGGCCTTTGTGGTAACCGCCGCCTTAGGTGCTTTGGTGGAATGGTTAATGATTCGTCATTTATACAAACGACCACTCGACACCTTGCTGGCCACTTGGGGCTTAAGCCTTATCTTGCAGCAGCTTTATCGCACCGTATTTGGCGCGCGTGAAGTGGGAGTGAGCCTACCCGATTGGTTAATGGGCTCTTACGCCATTACCGACATTATTGAAGTGCCGATTAACGGCATCTTTGTGATGGGCTTAACCATCATTATCACCTTTGGCGTGTACCTCACGATGCAAAAGTCTCGTCTTGGTAAGCAAACCCGAGCGGTGGTGCAAAACCGTGCCATGGCCGGTGCAGTGGGGATTAATACTGAGCGGGTCGACCGTTACACCTTTGCCCTGGGTTGCGGCATTGCCGGGGTGGCGGGTTCGGCTTTCACCATGGTGGGCTCAACTGGGCCAACGGCGGGTCAGTTATACATTGTTGATACCTTCTTAGTGGTGGTATTTGGTGGCGCATCCAGCTTACTGGGCACCGTTGCCTCGGCCTTCACCATCTCACAAGCGCAATCAACCATGGAGTTTTTCCTCAGTGGTTCGATGGCCAAAGTACTTACCTTATTAACCGTTGTTGGAATATTGATGCTGCGTCCTCAAGGTTTATTTTCGCTCAAAGTTCGTCGTTAGGGAGAAAGCAGAATGTTATTTCAAACTAATTCAGATGCTCCGCAGGACAGCAACTCAGTAGGCTGGTGGAAATACCTGCTACTGGCTGCGCTACTGTTTATTGTGCTGCCGCTGGCCTTAGATATTTTTCGCTTAAACCTAGTGGGTAAATACCTAACCTATGCTTTTGTCGCGATTGGTTTGGTGTTGTGTTGGGGCTGTGGCGGGATCTTGAGCCTGGGCCAAGGGGTATTTTTTGGCCTAGGTGGCTATTGCATGGCGATGTTCCTTAAATTGGAAGCTTCCGACCCTGAATCTACCGCGATCCAATCCACCCCTGGCATTCCCGACTTTATGGACTGGAACCAGCTAACCGAGTTGCCTTGGTTTTGGCAGCCCTTCCATAGTTTAGGTTTCACTTTGATCGCAGTGATTGCGGTGCCGGTATTGTTTGCCTTCATCATTGCGGTGGCCATGTTTACTCGCCGAGTGGGCGGGGTGTACTTTGCCATTATCACGCAGGCGATAGCCGCCATTTTGACCATTTTGATTATTGGTCAGCAGGGCTATACCGGCGGGGTGAATGGGATCACCGATTTACGCACCTTTCTGGGGTGGGATATTCGTTCGGAGTTTTCCCAATATCTGCTGTATTTCATCAATGCTGCCTTGTTGTTTGCTTGCCTGATGGTGGCCTTGTACATCAAACGCTGTAAGTTAGGTCGACTATTGGTGGCAATGCGGGAAAAAGAAGACCGCGTTCGTTTCTCCGGTTACAACGTAGCTAGCTTTAAAATCTTCATCTTCTGTATTGGCGCTGCCTTTGCCGCGATTGGCGGGGCGATGTTCACTCTGCAAGTGGGTTTCATGTCGCCGTCTTTTGTTGGCATTGTGCCTTCGATTGAAATGGTGATTTTCTGTGCCGTAGGTGGACGCTTGTCCTTGTTGGGTGCGGTGTATGGCACCTTGTTGGTGAATCTGGCTAAAACCAGTTTCTCCGAGTCCTTCCCCGAGTTGTGGTTATTTGCCATGGGCGCTTTGTTCATTGGCGTAGTGATGGCCTTTCCCGATGGCTTGGCGGGCCTTTATCAAGAGCATATTGAACCGCGTATTAAACGCCGCTTTAAGCGTAAACCCAGTCCTGCTGTTAAGTCGGTAGCCGCTGAGCAAGCAGCCGATAGCAGCAAGCCTACATCACCATCAGTAGAGGAGCGCGGTAATGCAACAGCCTAAGCAAACAACAGCCCGCAAAGATTTTGTATTGAGCGTAGAGGGCTTAACCGTTTCGTTCGATGGTTTTAAGGCGGTGGATGATTTGTCGCTGTACGTCGAGGAGAAAGAAATTCGAGTAATTATTGGCCCCAACGGAGCCGGTAAAACCACGGTGCTGGATTTGATTTGTGGCCGTACCAAGGCGACTCAAGGCTCAATCAAATTTAAGCAAAAAGAACTCACCAAGTTAAAGGAACATCAGATTGTACATGCAGGGGTGGGGCGAAAGTTCCAAAACCCCTCAATTTATGAAGATCTCACGGTGTTTGAAAACTTAGAAATTTCTTATCCGCGAGGGCGCAATGTTTGGGGCGCTTTAACCTTCAAGCGTGATCAAGCGGTGCAAGACAAAATCATGGAAATTGCCGAGATGGTATTTCTTAGCGACAAGCTACATGACCAAGCCGACTTACTCAGTCATGGGCAAAAGCAGTGGTTGGAGATTGGCATGCTGCTGATCCAAGACCCTGAATTGCTGATGTTGGATGAGCCAGTAGCGGGCATGTCAGTGGCCGAACGCAAGCAAACCGCCGCCCTGTTGCAAAGCATTACGCAGCAGCGCTCAGTATTGGTGATTGAGCACGACATGCAGTTTGTGGAAGACATCGCCGACCGAGTCACGGTGTTGCATCAGGGCAAGGTCTTATCGGAAGGCTCGATGCAGCGGGTGAAGAATGATCCCAAGGTCATTGAAGTGTACCTAGGTCACTAAGGAGAAGGTGATGTTACAACTAAGCGATTACAGCGTGGCCTACGGGCAAAGTGAAGTGATATCAGAGCTGAACTTTTCGCTAAAGCCAAATGAAATTGTCGCCATTTTGGGGCGCAACGGCATGGGCAAAACCACTTTGATGAAGTCTCTGATCGGCATGATCCCCAGTCGCAGCGGCAATGTGGAGCTTGCTGGCAAGAGTTTAAACAAGCAAAAAAGTTATCAGCGGGTGGCTTCGGGTTTAGGTTTTGTCCCGCAAGGGCGAATGATTTTTTCCACCATGACGGTGCAGGAGAACATTGAAACCGGCTTAACCAGCATTGGCCAAAGCAAGGTACCCGACGACTTGTACAGTATTTTCCCGGTGCTGTGGGAAATGCGTCATCGTCGCGGTGGCAACTTATCTGGTGGGCAACAGCAGCAGCTGGCCATCGCTCGTGCGCTAGCCAGCAACCCCAGTGTATTGCTGCTGGATGAACCCACCGAAGGTATTCAACCTTCAATCATTAAAGATATGGCAAAAACCCTGAAACAAATTCGCGACCAGCGTGGTTTGTCGATAGTGGTTTCCGAGCAAGTTCTGAGTTTTGCCCTTGATGTTGCAGATCGAATTCTCGTAATTGAAAAGGGAAAAATAGTGCATGACGTGCTGCGCGACGAAGTTGATGAACAACAAGTGGCAGCTTATTTATCAGTATAAAAGTGGTTAGTTATATTCAAGGAGAAGAACCATGGCAGAAACAATTATTAAAGTGGACTTAAGCAAATCAGCCTACGAAAACGAAAATCTACACAACCGCTGGCATCCCGACATTCCGATGGCGGCAATGGTTAAGCCCGGTGACGACTTTATTTTGGAGTGTATCGACTGGACCGGTGGGCAGATCAAAAACAACGATGATGCTTCGGATGTGCGCGATGTGGATTTAACTCAGGTGCACTTTTTGTCAGGCCCGGTTGGGGTAGAAGGCGCTGAGCCAGGCGATTTATTGGAAGTCGATATTCTAGATATTGGTACTTTTGAAGAGTCGCAGTGGGGCTTTAACGGCTTCTTCTCTAAACAAAATGGCGGCGGCTTTTTAGACGAGCACTTCCCCGAAGCGCAAAAGTCGATTTGGGACTTCAACGGCATGTTCACTAAATCAAGACATGTTCCTGGTGTTGAATTTGCTGGTTTAATTCACCCTGGCTTAATCGGCTGTTTACCTTCTAAGAGCATGTTGGAAGAGTGGAACCGTCGCGAGAAAGAGTTATTTGATACTAACCCGAGCGTGTGCCAATGTTAGCGGCCTTGCCTTACGCGCCTACCGCTCACATGGGACGGATGAAGCCCGAGCAAGCTAAAGTAGCGGCAGAAGAAGGCGCACGTACGGTGCCGCCTCGTGAGCACGGTGGTAACTGCGACATTAAAGACTTGTCTCGTGGCTCTAAGATTTACTTCCCGGTATATGTGAAAGACGCGGGTCTGTCGGTGGGCGATTTACACTTTAGCCAAGGCGATGGTGAGATTACCTTCTGTGGCGCGATTGAAATGGCCGGTTGGATCCACTTACGAGTGAAACTGATCAAAGATGGTATGGCTAAGTACGCCATTAAAAACCCTATCTTTAAGCCTAGCCCGATCACGCCTCGTTACGACGATTACTTGATCTTTGAAGGTATATCGGTAGATGAGAATGGCAAGCAGCATTACCTCGATGCTAACGTGGCTTATCGTCAGGCCTGTTTAAATGCTATTGAGTATCTGAAGAAGTTTGGTTACAGCGGTGCGCAGGCCTACTCGCTACTGGGTACTGCGCCGGTGCAAGGTCACTTGAGCGGGGTGGTGGATGTGCCTAACTCCTGCGCCACTTTATGGTTGCCTACCGACATCTTTGAATTTGATATTAAACCGAATGCCGAAGGGCCAACTAAGTACCTCGACGGTAGTGTTGATATGCCTTTAGCGCCTGATCTAGATAAATAAGCGAGGTGAGCCATGCCAGTTTACGATTATAAATGTGCCGAACACGGTTTGTTTTATAAACTCACCGAGATGAAAGACAGTGCCAAACCGGCTGCCTGCCCTGAGTGTCAAAGCTTGTCTGCCAGAGTGATTGTGCTACCGCCATCGGTATTGGATGTCGCAGCAGAAACCAAGCAAGCGATTGAGCGTAACGAGAAGGCCCAGCATGAGCCGCAGCATTCCACCGTGGAGACTCGCGCTGAAAATGCCGAAAAAGTTAAAAAAGGCTGTGGTTGCACCCATCATAAACGTGGCGGCTCCAAGCTGTTTTATACTGCTAATGGCGAAAAAATGTTTCCATCTATGCGACCGTGGATGATTAGCCACTAAGCAGATGGTATCTACTATAAAGGCAGCCAAGGCTGCCTTTATTTATATGCTGGCGGTGCGAATGGTTTTTTATCACTAGCGCTGAAATAGTGCTGTACAAGCGTTTTGCTTAATTTATAATCAGCGCGGTTTTAAACCATAGTGATAAACAACAGTAGGTGATTATGAGTAAAAAGAAACAGCTTGCGGCTAAACCGCTTGCTCACCAGCACGGTCGTGGGCAAATCAACGACAACGCCATCAAGGCCTTGGTAACCAGTCAACTATTTAGAAGCAAAGTTGAACGGCCGAAAAAAGGTAAAGGTTCATATAACAGAAAGGGGCATCAGCTGAAGGGCGATGCCCCTTTTGACATCTTAGCTAAGCCATCTTTAGTGCGGCTGATGCAGCCAGTGTTGTAACTCTTGTAACGACGCCACCTGATGTTTAGGTTGAATGCCCTGAGGCAGCGGCTGTTGTTCGCGGTTCAACCAACAAGTATCGATACCCGCATTAATCCCACCTTGAATATCTGAATGAGGGTTGTCTCCCACCATTAATACCTGCTGGCGATTAGGCTGTTGCATTTGCTCGAAGGCATGTTCAAATATCGCTTTAGCTGGTTTCGCCACACCCACTTGTTCGGAAATCACCAAGGTTTGAAAGTAACCGCTTAGGCCGGTGCGCTCTAGACGTATTTGCTGCAATGCGGTGAAGCCATTAGTAATAATGCCTAGCTTCACCTTATCTTTAAGGCTGTCGAGTAAGTCTTTAGCACCGGGAAGCAACTTACAGATGTCGGCCATGGCCTCTAAAAACGCCTGATTCAAATGCTGAGCAGGTACGGCTAATTTGTTAGCCCAATGGGTAAAGCGTTGCTCCTGAAGTTGCTGAGCGTTAATTTGCCCCGCTTGGTAGGCGTCCCATAAGGCTAAGTTGGTGTTTTGGTAGTCTTGGTAGTGCTGGCGTTCAAATTGTTGATTAAAGCGCGAAAACATCAACTGCAGTCCAGCAAAAGCATCGAAATGGAACAGGGTTTCGTCGGCGTCAAATAATATCCATTGGTACTTCATTCAGCAGCCTTTAAAGACAAATAAAAGGGCGCTTATGGTGGGCGAGCATTGCTGAATTGTCAAAGGCTGTTCACGGCTTGGGTGGTAGGCTGAAGCCCCTTAGCTGGCTTAAGCTGCGCCTAATCTTTAGCTTATTTGGGCTGGGGGAGAAAGGATGAGCCACACTATAGTGGCTTTGGCTTGCATTTGAGCAAAAAAGGAGTACAATTCCGCGGCTTCAATTAGCGGGTTCCCAGTTTTGGGACCTTAAATTTTTTAACTAGTATGAGGACGATATGGTTACCATTCGTTTGCAACGTGGCGGCGCTAAAAAGCGTCCATTCTATCAAGTAGTTGTTACTGATAGCCGTAATTCACGTGACGGTCGCTTCATTGAAAAATTAGGTTTTTTCAATCCGATCGCACGAGGTCAAGAAGAGCGTGTACGCTTAGAGCATGACCGCATTGAACACTGGGTTGGTCAAGGCGCAGCGGTTTCTAACCGTGTAGCTAAGCTAATCAAAGATTCAAAAGCAGCTTAATTGAATATTTTTGGTGGAGTTTAGATGAGCAACAATCAACAGCCCATCGTCATAGGCCGCTTAGGTGCTGTTTACGGCATTAAAGGTTGGCTTAAAGTTAACTCGTTCACCGAAGATGCAGAAGCTGTATTTAACTATCAGCCTTGGTTGATAGGTCGTTCTGGCGAATATACTTCAATTGAAGTGACAGAATGGCGGCGTCACAGTAAATCTTTCATCGTTAAGCTTGCGGGCTTTGATGTAAGAGAACAAGCGCAGAGTTTAACCGGGATGGATATTGCGGCTTTGCCGGAAAGTCTACCTGAATTGGCTGAAGACGAGTACTACTGGCGTGATCTTATCGACATGCAAGTGGTTAACCGAAGCGGCTATAACTTAGGGCAAGTGACCGATTTAATGGAAACTGGCTCGAATGATGTCTTGGTTGTGAAGGCCAATTTAAAAGATGCCTTTGGCAAAAAAGAACGGTTAATTCCGTTCGTAGAGTCTCAGATAATTGATAACGTCGATCGCGAGTCTCAAACTATTACTGTTGATTGGGATCCTAGTTTCTAGGTTTCCTTATGGCTGAGCAGACACCACGTTTGTGGGTAGGAATAGTTAGTCTATTCCCTGAAATGTTCTCTGCTATAAGCGAGTACGGTGTGACCGGGCGAGCGGTAAAACGTGGCCTGATTCAAATTGAGTGTTGGAATCCTCGTGATTTCACCCACGATAAACATCGTACGGTGGACGACCGACCTTACGGCGGTGGACCTGGCATGTTAATGATGGTGCAACCTTTACGGGATGCGATTCATGCTGCTAAACGGGCTGCTGGTGATGGGGTTAAGGTGATTTACATGTCACCACAAGGGCGTACCTTGAAGCAAGATGGAGTAATAGAGTTAGCTCAACAACAAAAGTTGATTATTGTTGCTGGTCGCTATGAAGGCATTGACGAACGCTTGATTCAAGCCGAAGTTGATGAAGAATGGTCGATTGGTGACTATGTGCTAAGTGGTGGTGAGCTGCCGGCAATGAATATGATAGACGCCGTCTCGCGGTTAATTCCGGGAGTATTGGGGGATAGCGCTTCAGCCGAGCAGGATTCATTCTCTGATGGATTGTTGGATTGTCCACACTATACTCGTCCAGAAGTTTTGGATGGTAAGGCAGTACCCGAGGTATTGCTCAGTGGTAACCATAAAAAAATTGAAGAATGGCGCTATAAACAAGCACTTGGGCGAACCTATTTGAGGCGACCGGAGTTATTGGA
Organism: Agarivorans gilvus; assembly: GCF_001420915.1. Taxonomy (NCBI): domain Bacteria; kingdom Pseudomonadati; phylum Pseudomonadota; class Gammaproteobacteria; order Alteromonadales; family Alteromonadaceae; genus Agarivorans; species Agarivorans gilvus. Next base: position 3,810,740 of record NZ_CP013021.1, read on the forward strand.
GAATCTAGCTCTGACTGACAAGCAAGAAAAAATTCTTGCTGAGTTCATTCAAGAGCAAACGCTCTTGGATAATAAATAAAGATTCAGTTAATTCTAGGAAAAGTGTAATGAGCAACATTATTAAACAGCTCGAAGAAGAGCAAATGAAGCAGGACGTACCTGCGTTCGCACCTGGTGATACAGTAGTAGTACAGGTTAGAGTAAAAGAAGGTAACCGTGAGCGTCTACAGGCGTTTGAAGGTGTGGTAATTGCTAAGCGTAACCGTGGTTTACACTCTGCATTTACTGTACGTAAAATGTCAAGCGGTGAAGGCGTAGAGCGTGCATTCCAAACTCATAGCCCGCTAATTGAAAGCATTACTGTTAAGCGTCGTGGTGACGTTCGTCGTGCTAAGCTTTACTACCTACGTGAACTTTCTGGTAAGAAAGCACGTATTAAAGAAAAGTTGGCTAAATAAGCCCTTTTCTTCGAGACAAAAAAGCCCGCGTATGCGGGCTTTTTTTTGGCTAATTACTGGGCGACTTGTAATACAGAATTGTCACCATCCACGCCATTAGGTTGATAAGCATCGGCTTCCCAGTCGTTGTCGTAAGCCTCCGCTCCACCTTCCAAACACAATTTGTATTTGAACTGGTAAGCATCTTGTTGATCGGTAGGAACGTTTACTACAGTCTTGAATTTCCCACTTTTCAATTTGCTCATTTCGATGGGTTGCCACTGGTTAAACTCTGCCAGCAGAAAAATCTGTTCGGCATCTTGAGTGGCTTCTTTCTCAACTTCAAATGTGACTTTGACTTCTGGTTTTGATTTTAAGTATTGCTTCTTCAATGGCATGGTGGGTTCTCCTCCGAGAGCTAAAGTAAATCCGTATACTATGTGACCAATATCGATTCTTTCAAAAAAGTGAGAGCTTGGTCAATAGTTGATTGATTTTTTTATAGTTGGAAGTGTTGACGTAACAGCTCGGCGGTGAAGCGAGTTTTGAGATAATAACCGCGTGGCAGGGTTTGAATTATTTGACCATTGGGGCCAATGGCATCGGTTCGAGCCTTGTTGTTAGCGGCTTTGGGGCGTAATTGCAATACTTGACCATGGCGAGCGGTGATCTGCTCGATTTGGCCAAAGGCGATCATATCCATCAGTTCTTCCCAATCTTCGCGCAGTAACTGTTCTTGGGCAGCGCTGGGGCTCCAAAGTAAAGGGGTGGCCACAACGCGTTGCTCAACAGGGATCTGCCGCTCGGCTAAAATGGGGATCCACAGTACTCGGGATAGCTTGTTATACACATTACTGCTGTGCCAAGTAAGCCCGGTGACCTGACATAGCGGGGTAATGCATACGTAAGTACTTTCCAGCGGTTTACCTTGGCTATCAATGGGAATGGTTTTTAGTTCTATACCTAGTTCGGGAAAGTCTTGAATGGGTTTACTGCCAGCGCTGGCTCCCAAACACCATTCGATCAGTTGACCTCCCCAGCCCTTTTCTCGTTTTAGGTTTTTAGGGATGCTAAAACCTTCACGCTGCGCCAGTTCACCCAGGCTAAAGCCGGCTAGAGATTGAGCGCGTTGTAATAATTCGGCTTCGCTTTTGGGTTTGGCTAGCATGCTGACTTTTGATAAGAAAAAACACCATTGTATAGAAGCTGGCCAATAAATGCAGTAGTGGCTTGTTAGTTTTACTCTAATCCTTAAGTCTATGATTAAAATGAGTTTTATGCCTTTTTCTTGGTCTTTGTTGGAGGCTATTTAGGTTTATTCAGGGCTTATGTACACTTATGAACAGTGTTATGCACATATTTTATGGATAACTATCTTTAACTGTTATTAACTTTGTTTTTATGCACAGAATGCTTCGTTTTAACTCAGTTTGTATAATTTATAAACTTAATGATGAAGATAACTTGGTGTTTTTAAGGCTTGTGTGTTTTTTGAGCGCTTGAACTTATAAACAGCATGGAGTTTTACTAATATCGGCTTTTTGTTATTAAGCTCTTCTTAACTTAATGATTTAAATGTATTTTTTATATTTCAGTTTTTCGTTTCTTTAAAGTTTTTGTACTTTGCAATATTCCATATTTGGTTTAACCCAAGTTATGCACAGCTTTTCTCACAGATAAATCGAATAACTTTAAGCAAGCGAGTATTTCTACAAATTAACTCCTTTGTGATAGTCGTATTTGCTGTGTTTCAGTTTCTGTGAAAGAATCAACTTATCTATAGTTTTCAGCTGAAGGTTGTTTCAGTGATTGATGGGGATGGTTATCGTCCCAACGTAGGCATCGTTATTTGTAATCAGCGTGGTCAAGTCTTGTGGGCCCGTCGATGTGGCCAACATTCATGGCAGTTTCCTCAGGGCGGAGTTGACGAGGGCGAAACCGCCGAACAAGCGATGTATCGTGAGTTGCATGAAGAAGTCGGCTTGTTGCCGAAAGATGTGAAAATTTTAGCAACAACCAGACATTGGCTGCGTTATAAGTTACCAAAACGCCTCATTCGTTGGGATAGTCCGCCTGTTTGTATCGGACAAAAACAAAAGTGGTTTTTGCTGCGTCTTGTTGGCAAAGAATCTAATATTAAATTTGATCGCTGTGGTCACCCTGAGTTTGATGATTGGCGCTGGGTGAGTTTTTGGTACCCGGTTCGCCAAGTGGTATCATTCAAGCGAGAAGTATATCGTCGCGCGCTAAAAGAGTTTGTGAGTACGGCTATGCCGTTTAATCGTTCCGAGAAAAGCCAAGGAAAAGACAAGCGGCGGCGCTTTAAAAAACGTAAGGGAGCATAGTCAGTGTTAGGAGAGTTACGTGCCATTGTTGAACAGGTAAGTAATGCGGATTCTCTTGACGGCGCATTGGCGATACTGGTGCAAAAAATTCGCCATACCATGAAAACTGACTGTTGCTCGGTTTATGTTACCGACCCCCAGCAACAACTGTTGGTACTGCGGGCAACAGATGGTTTGGCTCAAGAAGCTGTTGGTAAGGCTTGCATGCCCTTAGGAGAGGGCATGGTGGGTCAGGTGGCGGTGCGAGAAGAGCCGATTAACCTAGCCGATGCTAGAAGTAACCCCCATTTTAAATACCTTCCAGAAACCGCAGAAGAAGGCTTTCTCTCTTTTTTAGGTACCCCCATAACCCACCATCGCAAGGTGCTGGGTGTATTGGTCGTTCAACAATCGCAAGCGCGTAGTTACGATCAAAGTGAAGAATCTTTTTTGGTCACACTCGCGGCTCATTTGGCCGGGGTTTTAGCCAATACTGATTTTCAGACAGTGCTTAGTGAGCCCAATCAACGCAAACGACTTAAAGCCATTAAGGCGGGCTCTAGCTCCAGTGGTATCGCTATTGCTAAGGCTTGGATTAACCGCTCCAGCGGCGAGCTAGAGCAACAGCAAATTATTGAAACCGATAATATAGAGCACCAATTAGAGCGCTTTAATGTTGCTTTAGAAATCACTCGTGAAGAATTTCATAGCCTAGCGATTAAGTTGTCGGAACAGCTGCCTAAAGATGTGGCGTCTATTTTCGACCTATATCAACACATGTTGGCCGATGCCAGTTTAGCGGGCGATATTCGTAATAAAATCAAACAGGGTTATCAGGTTGAAGGGGCCTTGCGCATGGTGGTTGAGCACTATGTGCAACAATTCTCCGAGATGAGTGACCCTTATCTTAAAGAGCGTGCGGTAGATGTTAAAGACGTAGGCTTACGTTTGCTACATGCTTTGTTATTGGGCCCTAGCGCGGAGATGTTTCCTACTGAGCCGGTGATTGTGGTCGCGGAAGAAGTTACGGCGACCATGTTTGCGCAGATCCCTCGTCAATTCTTAGCAGGGGTTATCTCACAGCGGGGCGCTGCTAATTCTCATGCTGCTATTTTAGCTAGAGCAATGGGGATCCCTGCGCTGATGGGCTTGAGTTTCGACATCAATAAACTGCGTGGCTGCGAGCTTATTTTGGATGGTTATTCAGCCGAGTTATTTGTTGAGCCTGACAAGATTGTTCGAGATGAATACCTCGCCTTATTGGCTCAAGAAAGTGAGTTAAATACGCTGGTTCAGCAAGATTTAGATAAACCCGCAATGAGTCTTGATGGCCTAGAAGTTGAGATGCTGATAAACGCCGGTTTGAGTGCCGATAGTGATATTGCGATTAACGCTGGCGCCGATGGTGTAGGTTTGTATCGAACCGAAGTGCCTTTTTTGATGCAGGACCGTTTCCCTTCAGAAGACGAACAGTTTATGCGTTATCGCGATATCTTAAACAGTTACCGCGACAAAAACGTATGCATGCGCACGCTGGATGTGGGTGGTGATAAACAGTTACCTTATTTTCCTATTGTGGAAGAAAATCCCTTTCTTGGTTGGCGAGGCATTCGTTTAACGCTCGATCACCCTGAAATCTTTTTGGTTCAAGCGCGGGCTATGTATCGAGCTGCCATTGAATGTGGCAACTTATCGATTATGTTGCCAATGATCAGTTGTTTAAATGAAGTGGATGAAGCTTCGCGTTTACTAGAGCAAGCTTGGGTTGAGGTGCTTGACGAACTGGGAATTGACGAAGAACCAGAACGGCCGAAACACGGGGTGATGTTGGAAGTGCCTTCGGTGCTATTTGTGCTACCCGAGTTGGCCCAGCGGGTAGACTTTTGGTCGGTGGGGAGTAACGATTTAACCCAATACTTATTGGCGGTGGACCGAAACAATACCCGAGTCGCAGGCTTATTTAATACCTTTCATCCGGCGGTGGTACGAGCACTTAAACAAATTATTGAGCAGGCTAATCAGCATGCTATACCAGTTAGCTTCTGTGGTGAGCTAGCGGGCGATCCGGTGGGGGCTTTATTGGTATTAGCGCTGGGTTATCGCCGTTTGAGCATGTCTAGTTTCAACTTGGCTAAAATTAAATACATTATTCGTCATGTTGATGTGGCTGAGTTGAGCGCGTTGGGTGAACAAATTCTGCAAAGCCAAAGCGGGTCGGCAATTTATAGTTTGCTATTTCGTTATCTGGAACAGCGCGACTTATCGCAGTTAGTGCGAGTGAGTAAACATTGAGTTTGGTTTTGCTAATCGCTTGTGTCATGAGCGCTTTCACTGCAAAATGCCCATTCTTTTTAGTCCTTAAATAGAGCTTTTTATTGTGTCTACACCTTTGCAATTTCCCGAGATAGACCCTATTGCTATCAGCATCGGGCCTCTCGCTGTACGCTGGTATGGCTTAATGTACCTATTTGGTTTCTTGTTTGCTTTATGGCTAGGTGGCCGTCTCGCAGATAAACCAAAAAGTGGCTGGACCCGTGCCGAAGTCAGTGACTTATTGTTTTATTGTTTTATCGGGGTGATTTTAGGTGGCCGAGTGGGTTATGTATTATTTTACCAATTCCCGCATTTTTTAGACGATCCCCTCTACCTATTTAAGATTTGGACTGGTGGCATGTCCTTCCATGGCGGCTTGTTAGGTGTGATTACCGCCATGCTATGGTTTGCTAAAAAGACTAAGCGGCATTTCTTTACTGTTGCCGACTTTATTGCTCCCTTGATTCCTTTTGGTTTAGCCACGGGTCGTTTAGGCAACTTCATCAATGGTGAGTTATGGGGCAGGGCTACCGATATGCCTTGGGGCATGGTTTTTCCAAGCGGTGGCCCCATCGCCAGACACCCTTCGCAGCTCTATGAATTTGCCTTAGAGGGCGTGCTGCTGTTACTGCTGTTATTGGCTTACGCTAAACGTAAACCACCTATGGGGGCTGTTTCTGGCGCCTTCTTATTGGGCTATGGTTGCTTCCGCTTTATTATTGAATTCTTCCGCGAACCTGATAGTCACCTAGGCTTGTTAAGTTTTGGCATGAGTATGGGGCAGATATTGTCGTTACCGATGATAATTTTTGGTGGAATATTTATCGCTTGGGCTTATCGCCGCGTGGGTAAAGAGAGAACTGCATGAAACAGTATTTGGAGCTTTGTCAGCGGATCGTTGATGAAGGTATTTGGGTAGAAAACGAACGCACTGGTAAGCGTTGCTTAACGGTGATTAACGCAGATTTGGAGTATGATGTAGCCAATAATCAATTTCCTCTGGTGACTACCCGAAAAAGCTATTGGAAAGCGGCTATTGCCGAGCTATTGGGTTACATTCGCGGTTTAGATAATGCCGCCGACTTCAAAGCTCTAGGCACCCCTACCTGGTTGGCTAACGCCAATGAAAACCAAGCCTGGCTGAATAATCCTGCGCGTAAAGGTGAAAATGATATGGGGCGGGTTTATGGTGTACAAGGCCGCTCTTGGCGTAAACCCGATGGCGGCAGTATCGACCAGTTACGTAAAATTGTTGATGACTTGTCGCAAGGCATCGATGACCGTGGTGAGATCCTATCTTTTTACAACCCCGGTGAATTTCATCTAGGCTGTTTACGCCCTTGTATGCACACCCATACCTTTTCCTTATTGGGTGATACCTTGTATCTGACCTCATCACAGCGCTCTTGTGATGTGCCGCTTGGGCAAAATTTCAACCAGATCCAGGTGTTTACCTTCTTGGCTTTAATGGCGCAAATTACCGGGCACAAGCCGGGTAAGGCTTACCATAAGATTGTTAATGCGCACATTTATGAAGATCAGTTGTCATTGATGAAAGAGGTACAGTTGAAACGTGAGCCTTATGCTTCGCCGCAGCTGCATATTAACCCAGACATTAAAACCTTAGAAGATTTAGAAACCTGGGTGACCCTAGATGATTTTGAAGTCAGTGGTTACCAGTACCATGATGCGATAGCCTATCCCTTCTCGGTATAGAGCTGCTTGGTAGCGACCTTATGCTGCTAAGTAGGCTACCGGTCTTGAAAATGCCCTTCAGTTTTGTGAAGGGCTTTTTTTTGCTTAACGCTCAGTTTTACCGTAGACGCATGGCTTTTCGAGCAATTCGAAGAACGGCCAGCCTTTCATTTTTGTTTGCTTAGCCATGTTGAAAAGTGGCTCGCTAAGCAGCCTTATTTGCGGTGTAAACGCTCAGCAAAACCAGCCCTGTTTAATTTAATTAGCTGCTTAATATTGGGCTTTAGTAAAAACAAGGAAGGTTTTGGCCTCACGCTCGCTGAGTATTAGCGCGGTTTATTTGCGGCTGAAGTGTTGCCAAATAGTAAGTTTCTTTTTTGTAGTGTAGGTAGGGGCTGTTTAGTTATTAGGCTTTATTGCTTGCGATTAGTGGAGTGGAGCCGAAAATTGGCAGCAAGGTTTGTTTGCGTTAGCTCACCAAGTTTTTGTTAACCTCTGGTTAAACTTTTTCTTATCTTAATTATCTTCGGAAATACCGATGATAAGCGCAATTAGAAATGAATATGTTTTAACTCCTTGCTCAGTAAAATGATTATTCATTTTTCATTGTGAGCTGTTATGAAGTCATTTATTGAACGCTTTTTAAAGATGGAAGCTGCTGGTGGTATTTTGCTAATGCTAGCTGCTGCCGTGGCTATGTTTATGGCAAATAATGCTTGGTTGTCACAAGCTTACTTTGCTTTCTTAGATACTCCTTTACAGGTTCGCATCGCCGAGCTTGATATTAATAAGCCCTTATTGCTTTGGATTAACGATGGTTTAATGGCGATTTTCTTCTTAGTGATTGGTTTAGAAGTAAAACGCGAGTTAATTGAAGGCGCTTTATCTTCTAAAGAGCGGGCGCTATTGCCGGTTGTTGCCGCCGTTGGTGGTATGGTGGTTCCTGCATTAGTCTATTTGCTATTCAATATGGGCGACGCTGAGCTAGCCAAGGGCTGGGCGATTCCTGCTGCGACTGATATTGCCTTTGCGTTGGGTGTGATGGCCTTACTCGGTAAACGCGTTCCAGCGAGCTTAAAAGTTTTCTTGTTGGCTTTAGCCATTGCCGATGACTTGGGCGTGATTATTGTTATCGCTTTGTTCTATACCAGTGAGTTAGCGATTGTTCCTGCCATTTGGGCGGCCTTTGCCACCCTCGGCTTGTACCTATTAAATCGTCGTGGTCATGGTGGTTTAACGGCTTATTTAATTTTAGGTACGGTGTTATGGGTTGCCGTATTGAAATCGGGCGTTCATGCCACCTTAGCTGGGGTGATTGTAGGCTTCATGCTACCCATTAAGGCCAAGTCTGGTGGTTCTCCACTGAAGAAACTAGAACATGCGCTGCATCCGGCTTCGAGTTTCATTATTGTACCTATCTTTGCCTTCGCCAATGCAGGGGTCCCTTTGGCGGGAATCAGCTTGGAAAGCTTCCACAGTCCACTGGCTTTGGGGGTAGTGCTTGGCTTGCTGGTGGGCAAACCTTTAGGTATTTATACTGCCAGTCGTTTAGCCATTCGGGTTGGCTTGGCCAAGTTGCCAGAAGGGGCTAACAATATGCAGTTGTTTGCCACCTCCATGCTGTGTGGCATTGGCTTTACTATGTCGATATTTATCTCGTCATTGGCCTTTAGCGGACAAACTGATTTGATAGCCTTGTCGCGTTTAGCTATATTGGCAGGCTCTATCAGTGCCGCCGTGCTAGGTTATGGTTTGCTACGTTGGTCAACTCCCGAGCAGGCTAGTAAGCAACTACCACAATATGGCGAGACAGCTGATACAGCCCAAAATCCTTCCATCTAGTATTGAAGGTCGTCATTTTTAGTGTAGACAAACCCCGTTATCGGGGTTTGTTTGTAGGTGGAGCATGTCACATTTAAATTATAATCACCTGTATTACTTCTGGATGACTTATAAGCGTGGCTCGGTTACGGCCGCCGCAGAGGCTCTGTTTCTTACTCCACAAACGGTCACCGGACAAATTAAGTTATTAGAGCAGCGTTTTTCCGGTGAATTGTTTATTCGGCGTGGGCCTAAAATTACCCCCACCGAGCTTGGCCATCTGGTTTACCGTTATGCGGACCGCATGTTTAGTCTAAGCTACGAAATGTTAGATATTGTGAATTATTCCCAGCAGGAGAAGCTGCTGTTTGAAGTAGGGGTGGCTGATGCTTTGTCTAAGCGACTTGCTAGCCGTATTTTACTCTCTGCTGTGCCGCCCAATGGTAACATCCGCTTACGCTGCGTGGAGTCTACCCATGACTTATTACTGTCGCAGTTAGCCGAACATAAGCTTGATATGATTTTGTCTGACTGTGGATTAGATCATGCGCAGCAAAACGGTGTACTAAGTAAAAAGCTGGGTGAGAGCAGCATTGCTTTTTTTGCGAACGAACCGCTACCTACTCTCGATTTCCCTGCCTGCTTAGAACAGCGCAGCTTGTTATTACCCTCTCGTACCAGTGCCTTAGGCAGAAAGTTGTCTACATGGTTTGATGGCTTGGGCTTAAATGTATCGGTATTGGGTGAATTTGATGACGCTGCCTTAATGAAAGCCTTTGGTGCGTATACCGATGGTATTTTTGTCGCACCGGCTATTTACACCGAAGAGATTTTAGCTAATCCCAATACGCGTTTAATTGGTATAGCTAAAGAATTGACCGAGGAATACCACCTATTGTTTGCTGAGCGGATGATTCAACATCCCTCGGTTCAACAGCTATGTAATAGCGACTTTTCGAGTTTGTTTTCTGGTCAGCGACAATTACAAGACGAAGCTGAAATACTAAATTTTGCGGATCCCAATAATTAGCACTAATTGTGTTATTTAAATGCAATTTGACAGCAGTTAATTGATATTTATAGCTTTTTTTCATGTGATTTAGCTCGATGTTTTAGCTTTTAGTGCCATGTTTTTTTGAAGTTAAACGTTTTTATAATAAAAAGCGCTTAATTATTCGTCATTCAACTCTTACTCTCCATCGAAAACATATCAACACGATTTCGACTCAAAGGCTCGGTTTCTCCATTGCTATTGAGTCAACTCCAATAAATGGCTAGCAAAGACTAGTCAAATGAACGTTCTGTTAGCTCTGCGTTACGGCAATAGAGCTGTTGTTCAGAAACGCTTAAGCCCATCCATCTCAATGGGCTTAATTGGCGATGCGAAAGGCATCTAAGCGCAGAAACGAACGGTAGTTGGGCAATTCAAATTCGGTTAACACTAAACTTTCCCATGTTTGGCTTCTGCATTTTTAACGGCGAGTAATACGTATGAGTGGCTTGAGAGCGACGAGTGCGGGAAAGGAAGCAAATCATGAAAAAGGTGTTTGCCATAAGTATGGTGGCAGCCTCGATCTCTGCGCAGGCAGAAATTGCGGCAACCCATATTTATCACAACCATATGCCAAACTTTTGGCCTTATTACGACGTAAGTGAATACGATAATCTGGCGGTAGGTGAAGCCATTCGTTATACCTACGACGGTCAAGTAATTAATCTCAAAAACAACCCTCCAGCTAATTACACATTTTTTATTCCAGGCAGTGGCGCTCCCATGCCGCATGATGATTTAGTCTCTTACTATCAGCATCATGCTAAAACTGGTGCGTACCTTAGCTGGCCGATGGATACGGCTTTAGGCAACAATGGTAATCATCCGCAGAGTCAAACCCATGTGACGATGTCGGCGTCGGTGATCAATAACGTACAAAGCTTTGCCGAGCTGGGAAACCTTAGTGGTTACAACCTAGGCTGGGGCGACTATTGGCGTAATACCCAAGCAGCCACTAAAACCACTAATGGTTATAAAGCCTTAGATACCATTCACTTCTCTGGCCACCACTCGATGGGGCCTTTGGTAGGTAATGATTATTTCTTAAAAGATTTGATCTACCAAAATGTGACCTTGGCGCAAGACTATTTCTTAGGCGACTCTTTTACCTCGTCTAAAGGTTTCTTCCCCACCGAGTTAGGGTTCTCTGAGCGAATTATTCCAGCGCTAACTAAGTTGGGCATCGAGTGGTCGGTATTGGGTAACGTGCACTATTCACGTACCTTACGAGACTACCCTTATCTTAATGACCCAGGTAAAGATACTTTAGTGTCACCACCAAACCGAGCTGACTTACAAAATGTCAGTGATATTGGTGCATGGACCGAGCTGCACATGTTTAATGAGCAGCAGACTACCTATAATAAATTTCCTTTCGCTTCTATTCCTCACTGGGTGCAATATGTTGACCCTGAAACCGGTGAAGAGCATAGGGTAGCGGGGATCCCTGTTGAGCAAGCGAGTTCTTGGGAAGAAGGTTATCAAGGTTCGATTACTGCCGATGTATTAAAGGGTTTTGAAGGCGATGCCGCATCAATTGGTCGTACTCAATACTTCACCATTGCTCATGATGGCGATAACTCATCAGGCCGAGCGGGTGATGGCGGTACTTGGGCGAACTCTGGCAATGTTACCTATGCTGACAGCGCTGTACGAGGCATGGGGGTTGACGAATACCTGCAAGCCTACCCGATCCCTGCCGACGATGTAGTACACGTTCAAGATGGTTCTTGGATTGATACTCGAGACTCTTCAGCCGATCCAACGTGGTATCACTGGCACATTCCAATGGGCGTGTGGGCAGGACAAATGGCTGATTTCAATACCGTTCACGGTACTGATTTCGAGGCAACTCGCCAGCACATGGTATCACTGGAACTGGGTTACCATTATTTAGAGCGTAACTTCGCCTTGTTACAAGCGGCTGAAAACTATGCTAAAACCGCTGAGCAAATTTGGTTGGATAATAATCCAAATTATTGGAGCCCAACTACGGCCTTAGATAATGAAGTCACCTACCCTGGTAACCAGTTAAACCCTTGGATGATGTCTTACCCTGTTAAGGGGGATGCAGCGAATAACTACGCCGGTGGCGCTAACCCTGCTGAGTTAGGTTGGTACTTCTTAATTGCATCGATCGATTCAGGTTTTGGTTACTACGATGAAAACGTAGATGACGGGGTTAAACCTACTGTTTCGTTTAATCAGTCTTTACACTTCACTCAACCTTATGTGGAAGCTAATTTAAGCCAAGATCAAACCGGCCCATCTATTTGGTGGCCACAACGTTACCCCTATAACCCAGGTAGTGCTAACTCAAGTAAGGCCGAAGGTTGGGCAACCGTTTATGCCGATACTAAGTTTGCTATCTATACCTACGGTTACGACGTAAGTGGTATTCAAGACATTAAAGTGAAGGTGCGTGTTCACACCGACAAGTGGGCTACTGCTACGGATAAAACCTTCAAGCTTTATGATCCTAGTGCCCATGCCAGCGATCCTAACGTTGACCCATCACGGGTGGGTGAATGGCAAACCTTTAGTATGACCGAGCGAGACCTTAGTGGTGACATTAATGGTGTAGATTGGCAGCCTAGCGGTAAGGAAATGTTTGAAGTGGTTCCTGCTGAAAAGATTGGCAATATGTACTTTAGCTACATCGACCAGTATCAAGAGCAGTTGTTGGACTACTACATTGAAGCTACCGATAGTAAAGGCAACGTAACCCGTTCTGAAATCCAACAGGTTTATGTGGGGGCTGGTCAGTTTAGTGCTGTAGGCAATCAAATTGTTGAAGACCTAAATGGTGAGATTGCTGGTGAAGCGATGTTCTTCACTGACAATGTAGTAGTAGGTGACAAACGCCCAGTTGCTGTGATTGATGCCACAGGCGGTGAAGTCGAAGCAGGTACCGTGGTAACCCTAAGCGCAGCTGGTTCAACTGATGAAGAAGGCCCTATTGCTAGTTACTTATGGAGCACTGGTGAGACCACTCCTTCTATTAGCGTGACTCTTGATGAGCGTACGACTATTTCGGTCACTGTGACCGACAGTGTTGGCCAAACGGCTTCTGCTAGTGTGACTTATCGTATTGCTGGGCAGTCTTTAACTAGCACGGTGTATTATCAAGATACTAACGGCTGGGGACAGGTTTGTTTGCATTACACTGTGGATGGTGCAGTAACTTGGACTACCGCGCCTGGTGAAGAGATGCAAAGCTTGGGAGATAACTGGTACAGCTTGACAGTTGATTTGGTAGACGAGACTCAGTTGGAGTTTGTTACTAACAACTGTAGTGGTGCTTGGGACAACAATGGCGGACAAAACTATCAAGTCAGTGATGGTGTTTGGAGTGTTGCCGCCGGTGCCATTGCCGCAGGGCTCCCCGATGGCCTAGATGGTAACGCTGCTCCTGTTGCGGTGATTAGCCCTGCTAGTCAAACTGTGACTAAAGGCACTGTTGTTACTCTTAGCGCAGCAGGCTCAAGTGATAGCGATGGATCTATTGCCAGTTATGCTTGGAGCACAGGTGAAAGCAGTGAAGCGATTACTGTAACGGTAAATGAAACACAAACCATTAGCCTGACGGTGACTGACGAGCTAGGTAAAACAGCGAGTACCTCTGTTACCCTAACGGTAGCGCCTAATGTTGCGCCTGTGGCGGTGATTTCTCCAGATAGCCAAACCGTAGCAGCGGGTACCACGGTTACCTTGAGTGCGGCTAATTCTAGCGACCAAGATGGTTCAATCGCCAGTTATCTATGGAGCACCGGAGCGACTACGCAAAGCATTGACGTAGTGGTTAATGAAACTCAAACGATTACTCTAACAGTAACAGACAACGAAGGTGTTAGTAGCAGTGCTGAAGTAGTACTCAGCGTTGCAGGTGATGATAAAGCTAAAAACTTCGAGCAACTATACTTCCGTGGTACGGCTAACGCTTGGCAGACTAGTGCAATGCAGTTAGTGGCCGATAATACTTGGCAGTTGCAAGTAGAGTTTGACGGACAACCAGACCAACGCTTCAAGTTTGACCTTAACGGTGATTGGAGTATTAACTACGGCGACAATGGTGCAGATGGCAGCTTGGAGCAAACTGGCGCTGATATTTATACCAGCGTAGTAGGCACTTACTTAATCGAAGTGAACGACCAAACCATGAGCTATAGCATTAGCGAGCTTTATGCCAATAATGCGCCGGTTGCGATCATTGGGGCTTCGGCCATACAAATCGATATTGGCCAAAGCATTACCTATAGTGCTGCGGGCTCTAGCGATAGTGATGGGGTGATTGCGGCTTACTTATGGGGCAATGGTGCTACCACAGAAACCACTACTGTAACCTACGATACAGCGGGCTCTTACGGCATGACGCTTACCGTGACTGATGATGGTGGTAAAACTGCTCAAGCCTCGGTAGTGGTTGAAGTAATTGACCCAAATGCCAACTACAGTGGTCACTTCGAGCAATTGTATTTCCGTGGAACCGCTAACGGTTGGCAAACTGCGGCAATGAGTTTGGTGGCGAACAATACCTGGCAAGTGAGTGTTAGTTTTGATGGTCAGCAAGATCAACGCTTTAAGTTTGATGTGAACGGTGATTGGTCTTACAACTTTGGTGATAACAACAGCGACGGTGTAGTGGAGCAAACAGGCTCAGATATTTACACCGATGTGGTTGGTGATTACATCATCGAGTTAAATGACGCTACCATGCAATATCAAATTATCGCCCAGTAAGCGATATTTAACGACAAAAGCCGCTTTTTAGCGGCTTTTTTGTTTAAAGCTTTCTCATCATTCTGCCGCTATCTAGCGAGTCGAGATTAATTCACGTATAGTCTGCGATGAAGGCCCTAGTGAGTAGAAAGATGAACATAGAAGACATGCAGAAGAATGCCAAACCGGCATTAAAGCTATTAAAAGCCCTTGCCAACGAAAGTCGTTTAATGATTTTGTGTCATTTGTTAGAGGGTGAATTAACGGTAGGGGAATTGAATCAACGGGTTCAGTTAAGTCAATCTGCTTTATCACAACACCTAGCTTGGTTACGAAAAGACCAATTAGTGGCCACGCGTAAAGAGTCCCAAACCATCTACTATTCATTATCCAGTGAAGAGGCGAAGGCTGTATTAGGCCAATTACATAAACTGTATTGTGCTTAGTGTTGACTGACCGATAAGCTAGAGCCTGAGTTGCTTTGATGCAGCTTCTTTTTTGGCATTCACTTAGGCTAGTTTAAACTGTTCGGTTATGTATCTCGCCATATCATATAGGGTATTTTTCTTAATTTTTATATAGTTGTAGTTAGCAAACACAATGGATGGTTATGTTATCTTTATTGAAAATTTTAAAATTTAAGGCTAGAAGTGGGTTTTTATCGAAAGACTGTGAGGTTCGCCATATAGCAGGAGAGGTTATTGAAAATAGCTATAATGCTACTTTGTATACCGATCATGACCCGTCGACCAATAAATCTAAAACAACGGCTTTTCGCCGAACTGTATTAAAAGTTAGGGACCGTGAATCTGGAGAAGTATTTATAGCTGCATTTAGCCAGCGTACTGAGATTAGGCCTGGTGATCAGGTGAGGCTATTTTACTACCCGCTAAATAATAAAGATGGAACTTTTATTCCTTTTGCCCTTTATCGACATAGTGATGGTTATTTTCTCGTTGATAAAGATACAAAAACGAAAGCATCGATGGGCATGGCTGGGTACGGAGCACTGGGAAGAACATTTTCTAAACTGGTTCGCTTATTTGAGTACGCCTTAGCTTTCTTTGTTCTCGCCTATGTTTACTCTTTTCTTTCCACTTATGGGAGTGATGTGAGCGAAGGATTTCGCTTCTATGAAGAACCTTTCAAGGCTTTCTTGTGGGCGATATCAGAGCATGTACTTAATATTCCTGACGGTAGTTTAAATTCGGGTTTGATCTTTGCTGCAGTAGGCACTGTCGTAGGAGTGTATCTGATTGAGCAATTCACTGATCTTTTTCTGCCATCGGTGGTGACAGGTAAACGAGTGTTCAGACGATTCAAGAAAGAAGTACCCCGTATAGCCTAAAATTCATAATATTGAGCTGTTAGGCGCTTTGTTAGACATAAAAAAACCGGCTTAAGCCGGTTTTTTTTCAAGCTCTTAATTTTTAGATTAAAGAGCGTTGATTTTAGCAACTAGGCGGCTCTTATGACGAGCGGCTTTGTTTTTGCTGATCAAACCTTTAGACGCGTAACGGTCTAGAACAGGTTGAGCGGCTTGGTATGCAACTTGTGCTGCTTCTTTATCGCCGGCTTCGATAGCTGCAATAACTTTTTTCAAATTAGTGCGCATCATAGAGCGACGGCTAGCGTTATGTTGACGACGCTTTTCAGCTTGGATAGCGCGTTTTTTAGCTGACTTAATATTAGCCAAGTGTAACTCCTGAACTTTGTCTTGGAATTATGAATTTAAAGGCCGTGGAATATGCCCGTTTTTCATGTTTATGTCAAACAATTTTTAACCAACTATAAAATCCAAGCAAGTAAAACTGAAGTAATTGCTCTGCCCGTAGCATCGATCTTTATAGGCGGGTAAACTGTGGCGCAATTCTACCAGCATTTTTTATGTTAGGGCAGAGGAAATTGTATTAATTAGCTTCAGGAATCGGCATTGAGTAGAACTTTGTTAAAATCAGGCGCCATTGTAAGTGCGATGACGCTGATTTCCCGCGTATTGGGCTTAGCCAGAGATGTGGTGATAGCCAATTTAATGGGCGCAGGAGTGGCGGCGGACGTATTTTTCTTTGCCAATAAAATTCCTAATTTCTTGCGTCGTTTGTTTGCCGAGGGCGCGTTTGCCCAGGCCTTTGTTCCGGTTCTCACTGAATACAAGCAAACCAGTAGCGAAGACGAGGTCAGACAGCTGGTCGCCAAAGTGAGCGGCACCTTGGGCGCGGCGGTAAGCGTGGTGACTTTATTGGGGATAGTAGGCTCTCCTTTAGTTGCCGCGTTATTTGGTACCGGATGGTTTATTTCATGGCTGAATGACGGCCCCGATGCCGCTAAATTCGAGTTATCGGCCTTTTTGTTGAAAATCACCTTTCCTTATTTGTGGTTTGTTACTTTTACCGGCTTATCTGGCGCCATTCTGAACGCCTTTGGTCGTTTTGCTGTGGCGGCCTTTACTCCGGTGTTACTCAACGTGGTGATTATTGGTTTTGCGCTGTGGGTATCACCGCAGTTGGCTCAGCCAGAAGTGGGTTTGGCCATGGGGTCTTTTTTGGTGGCTTGTTACAGTTTCTGTTTCAGCTACCTTTCTTGTTTAGGTTGAAGCTGCTGTGCAAACCCAGTTGGGGTTGGCGCCATCCTGGTGTGGTAAAAATACGTACACTGATGATTCCTGCTTTATTTGGGGTATCGGTCAGTCAAATCAACCTGTTGCTGGATACCCTGATTGCCAGCTTCCTGGTGACTGGCTCAATCTCGTGGTTGTACTATTCAGATCGTTTATTGGAGTTCCCCTTAGGCCTATTTGGTATTGCCATCGCCACGGTGATTTTACCCAGTTTGTCGCAGCGCCATGTTGATAAAAGTCCTCAGCAATTTCAACAAACCATGGACTGGGCGGTACGCATGGTGTGTTTCTTGGGGATCCCTGCGGCGATAGGTTTGGCAATGTTAGGCCAGCCTATTTTGCAGGTCTTGTTCATGCGAGGTGCCTTTGATCAACAAGATGTCCTTAATGCTTCCTATAGTTTGATGGCTTATAGCGGAGGCTTGCTGTTCTTCATGTTGGTGAAGGTCTTGGCGCCCGGCTATTACTCGCGTCAAGACACTAAAACGCCAGTAAAGATTGGCATTATCGCCATGTTAAGCAATATGGGCTTCAATTTTATTTTTGCCATTCCTTATGGTTATGTAGGTTTGGCGATAGCTACGGCCCTTTCGGCCCTGTTAAATGCTAGTTTGTTATATCGAGGTCTATATCGCCAAGGGGTGTATCGTTTAAGTTCTGCGACCTTACTCTGTATTGCTAAAATTGTTGTGGCTTCGCTATTGATGGGTGGGCTTATAGGCTATTTATCCCCCTCTGCTAATGAGTGGTTTGATTTAACTTGGTCGCAGAGTGTGCTGCAACTGATTATCTGTATCTTCGCGGCGTTTTTGGGCTACCTGATTTTATTATTCGGATTAGGGATCCGTTTAGCGCATTTGAAAAGCAGTTTCGGGGCTGTAACTGGGGACTAAACAAGCTATAATCCGCGAGTTTTTGACGAAATAGGCGCCGGAATGGAGTTAATTCGCGGTATACGCAACATTAAAGCACGCCATTATGGCTGTGCTTTAAGTATTGGTAATTTTGATGGTGTGCATTTAGGCCATCAGCAGGTGATTAAGTGTTTGGTGGAACAAGCTCGCCAGCGCAGCTTGCCGGCTGTGGTAATGATATTTGAGCCGCAACCTCTAGAAGTGTTTGCTAAACATCAAGCTCCAGCTCGAATTAGCCGTTTTCGCGATAAATACCAACAGCTAAAAGCGCTAGGGGTGGATCGCTTATTGGTGGTGCGTTTTAGTCATGCCTTTGCCCAGCAAAGCGCTGACTATTTCATTCGTCATTTATTGGTGGAGTTGTTGGGTGTTAAATACCTTGCCGTGGGCGATGATTTTCATTTTGGCAAGGGGCGTGAGGGCAATTTTGCTCTGCTGCAAGCGGCCAAAGCCGAGTTTGGTTTTGAGCTCACCGCTAGCGATTCATTTTGTATGAATCAGCAACGCGTCAGTAGTACTCTATTGCGCCAATACTTAGCTGAATCAGATTTTAATTCGGTGGCGCAATTGTTGGGTCGCCGATTTAGCTTTAATGGCAAAGTAATTCACGGCCAAAAGTTGGGGCGTCAGTTAGGTTTTGCTACGGCTAATTTAAAAGTGGCGCGTCATGTATGTCCAATCCATGGGGTGTTTGCTGTTAAGGCCTACATAGAACATCAGCCCGAGCATCGCTTTTCAGGGATTGCTAATATTGGCTGGCGGCCTACCGCCGCAGGAAAAGATTTATTGGTAGAGGCTCACTTATTTGAGTTCGATGCCGCACTGTATGGACAGCGCTTAGTGGTTGAACCGCAGTTAAAGATACGAGATGAACAAAAATTCGATTCGCTTGAGGCCTTAAAAACTCAAGTGGATCTCGATATTAAGCGAGCAAAAGCCTACTATGGCCTTGCTGAGTAATAGACTGGAAACGTAATTCGATGAGCGACTATAAAGATACTCTTAACCTACCTGAAACTGAATTCCCGATGCGAGGCAATTTAGCGAACCGCGAACCTGCCATGCTGAAACGCTGGAACGAAAAAGATCTGTATGGCCAAATTAGAAAGGCCAAAAAAGGTAAGAAAAGCTTTATTTTGCATGATGGTCCTCCTTACGCTAACGGTAATATTCACCTTGGTCATGCGGTAAACAAGGTACTCAAAGACATCATCATTAAATCGAAAACCTTGTCTGATTTCGATTCTCCTTATGTGCCTGGCTGGGACTGTCATGGTCTGCCCATCGAATTACAAGTAGAGAAGAAAGTCGGTAAGCCGGGTAAGAAGGTTACTGCTGCTGAATTTCGTCAAAAATGTCGTGATTATGCTGCCAAACAAATTGATGGGCAGCGTAGTGACTTTATTCGCATGGGTATTTTAGGTGATTGGCAAAATCCTTACCTCACCATGAACTTTGATACCGAAGCCAACATCATTCGCGCTTTGGCTAAAATCATCGATAACGGCCACCTACTACAAGGCTCAAAGCCAGTTCACTGGTGTACTGATTGTGGTAGTGCGTTAGCTGAAGCTGAAGTGGAATATGAAGACAAAACCTCTCCAGCTATTGATGTACGTTTTACCGCCGTTGATGAAGAGCAGGTATTAGCCAAGTTTGCCCATCCTGATGGTGTCAGTGGTGAAGGCCCAATCTCTGCAGTTATTTGGACTACTACGCCTTGGACGCTACCGGCAAACCGCGCGGTGGCCTTAAATGCTCATCTTGAATATGTGTTGGTGCAAATTGAAACCGAAGTGGGTAAAGAGCGTTTAATTTTAGCCCGAGAATTGATGGAGCAGTGTGTTGAGCGCTTTGGCGCTAAGCACTACCATGCTTTGGGTTACTGTCAGGGCCAAGATTTAGAGCTAGTGCAACTGAAACACCCCTTCTATGACTTTA
The DNA here is from genome assembly GCF_001420915.1 of Agarivorans gilvus. NCBI lineage: Bacteria > Pseudomonadati > Pseudomonadota > Gammaproteobacteria > Alteromonadales > Alteromonadaceae > Agarivorans > Agarivorans gilvus. The sequence continues at coordinate 3,830,572 of NZ_CP013021.1, forward strand.
CCGTTCCAGTGATTTTGGGTGACCATGTTACTACGGAGTCTGGTACTGGTTGTGTGCATACCGCACCAGGCCATGGTCAAGAAGACTTCGCGGTAGGTCAAAAATATCACTTAGAAGTAGCAAACCCAGTGGGGGATAACGGCGTGTACTTGGCTGATACCGAGTTTTTTGCTGGCCAGCACGTATTTAAAGCCAATGATAGTGTAGTAGAGAAGCTTAAAGAAACCGGCGCTTTATTACACCACCATGCTTACCGTCATAGCTACCCACATTGTTGGCGCCATAAAACCCCAATTATTTTCCGTGCCACGCCGCAGTGGTTTGTGAGCATGGACCAAAATGGTTTGCGTAAGCAAGCGATGCAAGAGATTGAAAAAACGCAGTGGATCCCTGAATGGGGCCAAAGCCGTATCGAAAGCATGGTAGAAAATCGCCCAGATTGGTGTATCTCGCGTCAGCGTACTTGGGGCGTACCGATTGCCTTGTTTGTTCATCGTGAAACTAATCAATTACACCCTCGCGCAGTTGAGCTAATGGAAGAAGTAGCGAAACGTGTTGAGCAAACCGGTATTCAAGCTTGGTGGGATTTAGACGCAACAGAATTGTTAGGTGATGAAGCAGAGCAATACCGTAAAGTTGAAGATACTTTAGACGTATGGTTTGATTCCGGCTCGACTCACTCAAGCGTAGTCGCTGCACGTAAAGAATTTAATGGTCATTCAGCCGATATGTACCTTGAAGGCTCTGACCAACACCGTGGCTGGTTCCAATCGTCCTTGATGATTTCAACCGCTATCAGCGGCAAGGCGCCTTACCGCCAAGTATTAACCCATGGTTTTACCGTGGATGCCAATGGCCATAAGTTCTCTAAATCTTTAGGTAATGGTATTGCGCCACAAGATATCTGGAACAAGCTTGGTTCTGACATCCTACGTTTATGGATTGCTTCAACTAACTACTCGGCAGAAATGACCGTATCGGATGAAGTGTTTAAACGTAGTGCCGATGCTTATCGTCGTATTCGTAATACTTCCCGCTTCTTGTTGGCTAACTTGGCCGGATTTGAGCCAGAGCAGCATCTTGTTGCAGCGGAAGATATGGTTGAGCTTGACCGCTGGGTAGTTGGCCGCGCCGCTGCTGTACAACAAGAGATTGTTGATGCTTACGAGCAGTATCAATTCCACGTGGTGTATCAAAAGCTTATGCACTTCTGTTCAATCGAATTGGGTAGCTTCTATTTAGATATCATCAAAGATCGTCAATACACGGCTAAAGCCGATGGTATTGCTCGTCGTTCATGTCAAACCGCCTTGTATCATATTGCCGAAGCGCTGACTCGTTGGATTGCGCCGATTTTAAGCTTTACCGCCGATGAAATTTGGCAAGCTTTACCGGGGCAACGTAGCGAGTTTGTGTTTACCGAAACTTGGTACGAAGGCTTAAGCGCCCTAGCGCAAGATAGCGGTATTAACGATGAGTTTTGGGCTCAGCTGATCACTATTCGTGATGAAGTGAATAAGAGCTTAGAGCAAGCGCGTCGTGACAAGAAAATTGGTGGAACCTTGGAAGCCAAGGTGACTTTATTTGTTGATGCAGAGTTGGAGAAAGTGCTAGCGCAATTGGGTGATGAGTTACGGTTCGTATTATTAACCTCTGATGTCACTCTTAAGCCTTTAGCTGAAGCTGGCAGTGATGCGGTAGAGACTGAACTAAGCAATCTTAAGGTCACTGTAGAAGTTGCTGAAGCTGAAAAATGTGAGCGCTGCTGGCACCATCGGGAAGATGTGGGTAGCAACCCTGAACATCCTGGTCTTTGCGGACGTTGCGTAACTAACGTAGCGGGTGAAGGTGAGCAACGTCGTTATGCATAGTCAGCTTACCGCAAGTAAAGCCAATAGCAGTGGTCTGCGTTGGCTTTGGTTAAGTGTTCTGGTGTTTGCGCTGGATCAGCTAACTAAATTAGCCATTGCTAAGACCTTTGACCTTTATGAGTCAGTGGCAATAACGCCGTTTTTTAATTTGGTTTCAGTACGCAATTATGGTGCCGCATTTAGCTTTTTAAGTGATGCAGGTGGCTGGCAGCGCTGGTTCTTCACTGCCATTGCGGTGGTAGTGAGTGCCTTGTTACTGTGGTGGATGAAGAAAACGCCAGCCGAGCAAAAACTACCAGCGATTGCTTATGCTTTAGTCTTGGGTGGCGCTATTGGCAATGTGTTTGATCGCATCGTGTTTGGTTACGTGATTGATTTCTTAGATTTTTATGTGGGAAGTTATCATTGGCCTTCATTTAATATTGCCGACTCGGCGATTTGTATTGGCGCAGTGTTATTAGTACTAGATAGTTTTCTTTCTCCCAAAGCAAAGGATGCTAAATGATTCAGCAAGGAAGTAAGGTAGAGCTGCATTTCGTGTTGAAACTGAGTGATGGTTCTATTGCCGAGAGTACTTATAACTACCCTAAGCCGGCACAATTAGTGATAGGCGATGGCAGTTTAAGTGAGGGTTTTGAGCAGTGCTTGTTGGGTTTAAAGCCCGGCGATAAAAGCCAGTTTGAACTCTCTGCCGACCAAGCTTTTGGTCAAAGCAATCCTGATAATATTCAGCATTTTGAGCGTAGTAAGTTTGGAGAAGACGCGCCCGCAGAAGAAGGCAATATTATTGCCTTCGCCCAACCCAATGGCAGCGAAATTCCCGGCATTGTGCGAGCCGTTACTGGCGATTCGGTGACAGTGGACTTTAATCATCCGCTTGCTGGCCAAAACGTCATTTTTGAAGTAGAAATTTTAGCGGTAAATTAAGGAGTAATAGTGGAGATACTATTAGCCAATCCTCGAGGTTTTTGTGCCGGTGTCGACCGCGCTATTTCTATTGTTGAGCGTGCCCTAGAAATGTTTGGCGCGCCTATTTATGTGCGCCACGAAGTGGTACATAACCGCTATGTGGTAGATGGTTTACGTAAACGTGGTGCGGAGTTTGTTGACGAACTAAGTGATGTTCCTGAAGGCAGCATTTGTATTTTTAGCGCCCATGGTGTGTCGCAAGCCGTTCGTATTGAAGCCAAGCAACGTTCATTAAAAATATTTGATGCCACTTGTCCCTTAGTGACGAAAGTGCACATGGAAGTCACCCGTGCCAGCCGCAAGGGCATAGAGTGTGTGTTGATTGGTCACCAAGGCCATCCTGAAGTGAACGGCACAATGGGACAGTACGATAATCCTGAGGGCGGAATTTACCTCGTGGAGACGGTGGAAGATGTTGCCAAACTCAAGGTGAAAAAGCCCCAGCAACTGTTTTATTGTACTCAAACCACGCTGTCTGTAGATGATACCTCGGCTATCATTGATGCGCTGCGCGAAACCTTTCCAGATATTCAAGGGCCACGTAAAGACGATATTTGTTATGCCACCCAGAATCGGCAGGACGCCGTAAAAGATTTGGCTGAAAAGTCTGATGTAGTATTGGTAGTGGGATCAAAGAACTCTTCCAACTCAAACCGTCTACGCGAGAAGGCTGAGAAGTCTGGTGCTCGTGCTTATCTTATTGATGGCGTGAGTGACATTAATTGTCAGTGGTTTGAAGAGCATAGTCGAATTGGCGTTACTGCCGGTGCCTCTGCCCCAGAAATCTTAGTGCAGGAAGTGGTCACTGGCTTAAAAGCGATGGGCGGCGTTACGGTAGTGGAAAACCCTGGCCGTGAAGAAAATACCATTTTTGAAGTTCCCGCCGAATTACGTATTCGCCAACAAAATTAAACGCCTCTCTCATATAGCGTAAAAAACGCAGCAATCTGTGTTGTTTTACGCTATAACCGTAAATATTGATTATTTGTTAAGGCCTCACTATATCGATAGCGGGAAAGCATCAAGGATGGGTTGGTAGGGATGCAAACTAAGGTTAAACTTCGAGCTAGAGGCTTTACTCTGATCGAAGTGATTATCACCACTTTTATATTGGCGATAGGCTTGCTTGCCGTTGTTGCAATGCAGGCTGTTGCTAAACGTTCAAGTTTTGAAACTCAGCAGCGTACTGTGGCTATGCAGCTCGCTGAAGATATGGTTGAACGTATTCGTTTAAATAATCTTGCCTGGCAAGCGAATAATCCCGCTACGGTTATTGTAGGGGATGGCCAAACTGCTAGAACAAGACCCGCCTGTGCCCAAGATAGCGGCATGATGAGCAATTGCTCCATGGCCGATTTGGTTAATTACGATCTCTACCATTGGGAGTATGCGCTTAATGCTAACTCCGCTGAGTCTACTGGTGGTTTGGTAAAACCTAACGGCTGTGTCTTATTAAGCCCTCAAGGTCAGCTCACTGTGGTGGTCAGCTGGGTATCTAGGCAATCATTTACAGGGATTGCTAGCGGTAATACGGTTGAAGAAAACTGCGGTGCCGAGTCAGATAAGCGTCGTAGCATGCTACTAAGTACCTGGGTGGCGTCATGATTCAGCAGCGCGGTTTTACTCTAGTAGAATGGTTGATTGCCATCGTTATAGGTTTATTTCTCACTGCGGGTATAGGTAGTTTTCTGGTGGCCTCTCAGCGCAGCACCGAATCCACTTACCATAGTGAACAGTTGATGGACAGTGGTCGTATCGCGATGCACTTGATTACTCGCGACTTACAAATGGTGGGCTTTTTTGGCGAATACACTGGCAAACCGATGGTACGAAATTCTGGTGTTATCTTGGCTGCTGGCGCAAATGGCGCAATAGCCAATGACTGTACTATTGATTGGGTGGGTAGTACTCCCGAAGGCTCTTTTCCTTCTGCTGATGGGCGCTTTAGCCCGCTGTTTGTAGGGAAGGTGAGTAGTTCTAATTCTCTAAGTGGGCAATATGCCTGCGTCGCCAACCGCAGTAACCTGGTGGTGGATTCTGATGTGATAGGGATTAAACGGGTGATTGGCGCACCGATGGCTGCTCAGACAGATCTCGATGATAACCGTTACTATTTTGCGGCTAATACGGCTACCTCACAGATTTTCACTAAAACCGATACTTGGCCTACCCAGGCGGCTATGCCCGGTCGTCAAGTTTGGGAATACCAGCATATTGTGTATTTTCTCGACGTCAGTCCTCAATCGGGTTTACCCGTTTTACGTCAGCTGCACTTAACAAAGAACAGTGGCATGCTTTTGGCCGGAAGTGGTCCTTTGGTTGAAGGCATTGAGCGAATGCGCGTGCTGTTGGGAGTGGATACTGATACCACTCAGGACGGTGCAATTAACGATTTTGTAGCGGCTAGTGCGGTGACGCCCTTGCAGTGGAGCGAGGGCCGAGTATTGGGAGCAAAAGTCTTTTTACTGGTGCGCTCATTAACTGAAGATCAAAACTATACTAATGAGACAAGCTACCAACTTGGTGACATCACCGTCGCAGCGGCTAACGACCATTATCGTCGCGCCTTATTTGAGTCAGTGGTTTCATTCAGGAATATGAGGTATTGATGCGAAATGTTTTGATGCAGCGAACACAAAGTGGCGCTGCCTTATTTGTTGCCATGATCTTTCTGTTGATTCTGAGTTTTCTTGGTGGAGTTTTGCTGAGTAATTCTAATCAAGGCTTAAAAATTGTTTCGGCTATGGGGACCGTCTGGGAGCAGAGCATGAATTGGAAGGTGAGATGAGTGAGTTGGTGATTGACCCTGACTTACAAGGAGCGATTGGTTCAATGGTTCCTGCTGCGTCTATGCCTGTTTCGGACTTTGTTGCCGGGGCTGATGGAACATTAAGACATACTGTAGATGGAGTGTGCTCACGTAGCTTTAATGCTAGTAGTAACAATGCAATTACTCAGTGTCGTTATGTAAGAGCAGACGCGAATAAGAATTACGGAAAGGCAAATCGAGCATCCACTTCAATAGCTGCCGGTATAGAGCAGCCGATGCTTTAACTATAAACGGTAAATAGCAGGCTACCAGCCTGCTGAATAGACAAGGAGAGAGCAGATGAACACTCGGTTGAAATCGGGACTGCTTGCTTGGTTGTGCTCAGTGGCAGTAACTATGCCAGTTTGGGCAGATGATACAGAACTTTTCTTATTTGATTTTAATAGTTTAAGTTCTGCGGATCCTAAAGTATTGATCATTTTCGACACCTCGGGGAGTATGGCTTGGAATATTACCACTCGCGAAGGTTATAACCGCGACAACAATGGTGATGTGGAATATCAAGACTACCCTGAGGCGATTAGTTCACAAAATAGCCTAAACAATGAGTTCATTTACTTCACGGTAAATGGTGTGGACGGTTCTTACATTCCTACCGGGGCTAACGACGACCGGCGTTTTATTTGGGATATCAATAACTGTGCCACCTCTTATGAAGCGCTAGCTAAGAACGGCATCTTTACTGGCTACTTTCGCGAGCATCGCGTTCAGGGGGCACCGGTTCTTGGGAGGACGTGCGTTTAAATAATGGCGCAAACTATACTGTACTAGATTGTCTTGATGACTATGATTTAGCTAGCGATCCCAGCACTGGCGAATTGTTAGATGAAAACGGTAACCCTCGCTCCTTTACTGTTAAATTGCAAGATCGCGATGGCAATTTTGTTGATAAAGAAATTAAAACTATTAACCCAGGCCAATATCGGATTAGCAATAATGCTTATGAAGCCGCGCCGCAAGGCCATCCAATCAATGGCGCAGCAAGAAATACCGAAGACTTTTACACCTTAAATAAAGCGGATGCTGAGCAAACCACCAAAGCCACCTTTGATGACGGTTACCTAATAACATTATATTCGGCTAACTATCTGCGCTGGTATCACTACGGAGATGCTACAACCACTCGCCCGCGGATCGAAATTGCTCAAGAGGCGATGGAAAATGCCCTCAACACCATTAATGGCGTTAAGTTTGGTTTAATGGTATTTAACGAGTCTAATCATGGTGGACGAGTCATTAGAGGTATTCAAGCCTCTGATGATAACCAGGATTTAATTTCTGATATTATCGATTTAACCGCTGAGGGGGGACGCCCTTGGTGGAAACCCTAATGGAAGCTAAGCATTACTTTGCCGGCGAAGCCGTTGACTATGGGAAAAGGGGTAACAATTCTGAACAAAATGATCGCGATAGAAGTATAGAGTCAAATAATAACTATATTTCGCCCTATGAAGTGGGCTGTGATAGTTCCATTAATATTATTTATGTCACCGATGGTACCCCCTCCGTTGATGACGAAGAAAATACCAACGTAGGCAATTTGCCGATCAATACTCCGAATGTAGCAGGCTGTGATGGTGCCACCACGGTGAATGGTTGTACTTGGAAGAACCCGGTTGGTTTTGGTACTGGAAGCGAAACAAGTTATTTACCAGTACTGGCTAAATGGATGAATACTAATGATATTAATCCCGATATGGCTGGCCGCCAATATGCCAAGATTTCGACTATTGGTTTTGGTGAACAGGTAATTGAAGGCGGCTCCGCAATGTTAATCAAAACAGCGGAAAATGCCCAAGGTCGTTTTTATCCAGCTGAGGATGGGGTGGCTTTAGAAGCGGCATTTCGTCAGGCTCTTATTGGTATTTATGAAGAGACTTCTTCGCTAGTATCACCTGCGGTGACCAGTAACAACTTCGACCGCACTCGCACCCTAGACCGAGTTTATTATGCGATGTTTAAGCCCTCTCTCACACCGCGTTGGCGAGGCAATCTGAAAAAGCTTCAGTTGACCCCCGCGGGCTATATGGCCGATCAAAATGGTCAGCCTGCGATTGGTGCCGACGGTTCGATCATCGACGAAGCCAAGACTTATTGGTCGTCAATTAAAGATGGTAATAATGTCGAGCTAGGTGGGGTGTCAGAAACCCTAGCCAGTAACGATTCGCGTAACGTGTATTTCAATCAAACTAATAATGGTAGTTTTAGCCGTTTTACCAGTGCTAACCTAGAGACTCGGGCGGGTAGTACTACTTTATTAGCCGATCATTTAGGTGTACCTGAAGCCGATCTAACAGAACATATTGATTGGATCAAAGGCGCCGATGTTGACGATGATGATGGCGATAGTAGCACCACCATTCGTAATGATTTGATGGGTGACCCTTTGCATTCGCGTCCCTTAGTCATTAACTACGGTTTACGCAGTGGTGCAGATGCAGGTAGTACTGACCCCGACGATATGGATATTCGCATTTTGGTTGGCACCAATGGCGGGGCCATGCACCTATTTAAGGATGCGGGGGCTACGGTATCCGAAAGCTGGGCTTTCTTTCCTTATGAATTATTAGGACGACAGCTGACATTACGCAATAACAGTGCTAGTTCGCAACATGTTTATGGGGTTGATGGTACGCCTACCGTCTTCTTAAAAGATGTTGATAACGATGGAAAATATACATCTAGCGGCGATAAGGTGTTGGTATTTACTGGCCTGCGGCGCGGCGGTGATGCCTATTACGGCATGGACTTGACCAACCCAGATTTACCTAAAATGCTGTGGAAGATAGATAGCTCTAGCACTGGTATGAGTGAATTAGGGCAAAGTTGGTCACAACCTAGTGTGGGTTATGTACCAGGGCATAGTAACCCTGTGGTGATTTTTGGTGCGGGTTATGATGTGAACCAAGACTTAGCTACCCCTGCAGCTGATGATCAAGGTCGAGGCGTTTTCATTGTTGATGCCTTAGATGGCAGTTTGGTTTGGAGCCTAACCAACGCCGATGACGCGCGTTTGACCCATAGTGTTCCTGCTCGCGTTGCCACCTTGGATGCTGATGGTGACGGTGCTATTGACCGACTCTATTTTGGTGATACTGGTGGTCAAGTATGGCGAGTAGATCTTTATTCTAGCAATCAAGATAAGTGGAAAATGACCGCTTTAGCCAGCATTAGTGATCAGTCGGAAGTGACCCAACGTCGTAAGTTTTTCACTGAACCAGTGATTGTGAGAACTTATTTGAAAAAACTAACTCGGGTGACCACTGGGGAAGGAGAAAACCAAGTTACCATCACCGATGCTCAGCAAATTCCTTACGATGCGGTATTAATAGGTAGTGGTGACCGGACTAAGCCGGTAAGTGATAAAGATCCGGATGGGGTGGATAACAGTTTCTATATGTTCCGAGATTACAATGTACAGCCAACGGATTTTACCGCGCTGGACTCAAGCTCGCAGCCAGTGGCGATAGCGTCCAATGAGTTATATAACATCACTAGCGATCCTATTGGCAGTTTAAGTGATGAAACCGCCATTGAAACTCAGCTGATTGCGCTGGGTTCTGCCAAAGGTTGGGTTTATAACTTGCTTGACGACGGAGAAAAATCATTGGGAGCGGCTTTGGTATTGGGCGGTGAGTTGTACTTTACTTCTTTTATTCCCGAAACGACTAACTCAGAAACCTGTACTATTCCTACCATTGGTAAAGGACGTACTTACGCGGTAAACATGCATATAGGCGTTAATACCAGTAGCTCTCGCTACTATGATGTGGATAACAAAGTACCTGATGACTTGATTATTCACTCTGGTGAAGACGAGCAGGGGGAATCGGTAGTCCGAGTATTTGGTGGTGACCCTGGAGAAGACCTCGATTACGACGACCAAGATGAAACTCAAGAGCACACTTGTGAAGAAGCTGGCGCGTGTTCTCAGGGTTCTCGAGAGGCCAATATGAATATGAGCCCTAAACAAATTTACTTTTATTTTAATGAGGATTAAATGAGTCGTTTAGTACGTGGCGTAACGCTGATTGAATTAATGATTGCGGTGGCGATTGTGGCAATTTTAGCTGCGGTCGCTTACCCAGCTTACACCTCGTTTGTGGCTGAATCGCGCCGCTCAGAGGCGAAGAAAGAGCTGGCTAGCTTGGCGGTATTACAAGAGCAGTTTTATGTGGATAATTCAGTTTATGCCTCTGATTTGGTGAGTTTAGGTTTAGCAGCCTCAGGAGCCACCAGTTACAATACCGAGAATGCGTATTATAAGATTACTTTAAGCACCTCTTCGGCAAATAGTACCTATACCGCCCAGGCGACCGCTATTGGTTCTCAACTATCCGCAGATACAGATTGCAAAATATTTAGCATTAATGATGAGGGTGCCAAGTTAGCTAAGGACGCTCTCGGAAATACAAACTCAGACTGTTGGTGATAACTATGAAAGGCTTAACAATATTGGTATTGGTGATGCTACCGCTTTCGTTTAGCTGGGGTAAAACCGTTAAATGTTATATGGCTGGGGATAAAGGTAAGGATCAAGTAGTCATAGCAACACCTAAGGGTCTAAGTAATATGCAGGAGATTAATGATGAAATGTATCGTCGTTATGCCGAGCATGGTAAAACGATAAATAAATTAGGTAACATTACTCAATTTGAATGTGTTGAGTTTGAGCGCAAGTTTAGTAGTAAAGCTGCCAATACTCGCTTTTCAGAAATGCAATATTAAGCGGTTTTTATAATGGGCAAGTTGCTTCGGTATCAAAGCGCACGCTGCCCCCTTTACTTACGGCTACTCCTTTTATGTAGCTATTGTCATTTGAACAGAAATAAACCCTGCCGGAGTTACCTGAAATAAGCCCATCGCTTCTAAATGATAAGGAATTGATTGCGCCAACAAAGCCGGTGCTACCGGCTTTATTAAAGGGATTGGCCGCTTGTAATACTTTTTCCCCCACATCTCGCTTAGTATTACCATTATCGTCGGCAAATACCGTTAAACCTGCATCCGCGTCCCCGCCGCAGTCACTACCGTTACTCGCTAGCGCACAGATTACTACCGTTTGGTTGAGATCGATCGCTTGGCTTCGAGCAAAACGGATTTCTCGCATTATACGATTGGCCGAAGCATCTCCCGATATTGATTGAAATAGGCCATTTAAACTAGGTACGCCTATGCCGAGTAAGATAACGGCAATCGCCACGGTGACCATTAATTCTAATAAAGTAAAGCCCAGTTGTTGTTTCAAGAGACGCTGCCTTTCATTCCATTGTTACTTTAATAATATACCGCTGAAAAAAATCTTGCTGGCTTAGCTTAACGTTATCATAGCAAACATGGTTTTGTGCAATCGAATAAACCAATAAGGGATGGCGCCGACATTTTTGTTGGCTTAGTCGCTGGTTGCCTAGAGAGTTGTTTTGAGATGGTTTTATGCTGGATATTTTCACCTTTTTAACAATTTCCTGCATCTAGCAGGTGCTTAACATTGTCACTTGCTTGCGCTTGGCTTAAAGTAAAGGCATAGCGTGTCAACAAAATGAAATATAAGGAAGTTTATATGAAGCAAGTAACGGCAATTATCAAGCCATTTAAAATGGATGATGTTCGCGAAGCTTTAGCGGAAATTGGTATCACCGGTATGACGGTCACCGAAGTAAAAGGCTTTGGCCGCCAGAAAGGGCATACAGAACTGTACCGTGGTGCAGAGTACAAAGTTGATTTTCTTCCGAAAATGAAACTGGAGTTAGTGGTTCAGCAAGACGATCTTGATCGTTGTATCGAAACTATCGTGAAAACAGCCCAAACCGGTAAAATTGGTGATGGTAAGATTTTTGTGCGTGATGTTGACCGAGTTATTCGTATTCGTACTGGTGAAGAAAACGACGACGCTATTTAACAGTTATTGTTTTGGTTGCTTGAGTAATTTTTAGCATCCGCCAGCTCAATTTTTGCTTACTTCTATAAATAATCCGAGTCTTGCTACTCGGATTATTTTTTATGCTTTCTTTGGTATCTTTGCCTAGCCCTCGCTTGTTTGCCGTTTGTATTTTTTGCCGTTTGAGGGCAAGATAAGCGGGTTGTTTATAAGCAACATATTCTCAGGGCGGGGTGTAACTCCCCACCGGCGGTAGTTAGTTGTTAAGCTAAGAGCCCGCGAGCGCCTAGGTATATTTCTAAGTATATTTAGGGTCAGCAGATCTGGTGAATCCCACAAGGGGCTAGTCCAGAGCCGACGGTAATTTACAGCGTGCTGTAATCAGTCCGGATGGAAGAGAATCATGTATCAAAGTACTACCTATCTAATGGGGAGTAGACTTAGCCTTTGGCTAAGCTTTTGTTGATGCCGATAATTTACTTCGAACCTAGTTCGAAGACATTCCTATTGCCCTGATTCTGGAAACCTAATCTTGTAGTTTAAGGACTTTAACCATGAATCAGTCATTACTTGCCGAATACGGCAATTCCATGCAACGTGTCGAGGCCGCTTTAGCCGCATTAGCTAAAGGCCACGGGGTATTGTTAGTTGACGATGAAGATCGTGAAAACGAAGGCGATCTTATTTTTGCAGCAGAAACACTCACTAATCAGCAAATGGCGCTGTTAATTCGTGAATGTAGCGGTATTGTTTGTTTGTGTTTGAACGATGATAAAATCAAACAATTACAGCTTCCACCAATGGTTAGCGATAATTCTAGTCAATTTGGTACAGCTTTTACCGTGAGCATTGAAGCCAAAGTAGGAGTGACGACCGGCGTATCCGCAGCCGACCGAGTGACCACCATTAAAACTGCTATCGCCGATGATGCCAAAGCTGAAGATTTAGCCCGTCCCGGCCATGTATATCCTTTACGCGCCCAGCCCGGTGGCGTGCTTTCGCGTCGTGGTCATACCGAAGGTACGGTTGATCTAATGAGTTTAGCCGGCTTGCGTCCAGCCGGTGTATTGTGCGAACTCACCATGGCCGATGGCACTATGGCCCGTTTACCGCAAATTGTGGAATTCGCCCGGCAACATGATATGCCAGTATTGAGCATCGAAGATATTGTCAGTTACCGCAAAGCGACCATCGAGCAAGCCAGCTAAGACACTACCGACGACACAAAAAATTAGGGGCTCATGGCGAGCCCCTAATGGATTAAGCGTTTAGTTCTATTGTTGTTATATGTTGTTACAGTGTAAACACCTGATAAAAATATAACGTATTTTTAACAATGTGGTGGCCTTTCCTGACGCACATTTAGCGATATTTTTATAAACTGTGAGTCGAAGCGCCTTCTGCAGTGCCCAACTGACTTGCTTTTCAGGCAAGCGACTTAGCTTTCCTTGGTTTGCCTCTTTTGGCCGATTTATTTTTTTTATCGATATTAGCTAACACAAATTCGATTCTACGTTGGTCTAAATCCACGCGAGCCAGTGTTACCGATATTGACTGGCCAATGTTATAGGCTTTGGCTTTGCGTTCTCCCATTAAGCGTTGTTTAGCCGCATCGAAGTGATAAAAATCACCGGCTAAGGCGCTAATATGAATACTGCCTTCAACTGGTATGTCTGCCAACTCAACAAATAGGCCAAAGCTGTTTACCCCACTAATGGTGGCTTGAAACTGTTCGCCTAGCTTAGTTTGCATGTAGTGACATTTTAACCATGCATCTACTTCCCAACTCGCCTCATCGGCGCGGCGAGCGACTAAGGAGCAATGTTCAGCTAGCGCCAGTATTTCGCTTAGCTGATAGGGATAGTTTTGTTTAAAAGGTAATGGCTTTGCCTGCTCGACGCGTTTAACCGGGTCAAAACCTTTGCCGCTTAGGTTCTTTACCATGCGTTTAATCAGTCCGCCAGATTCTTTACTACGAATGACCGCGCGAATCGCTCGGTGAACCAGCAAGTCGGGATAACGGCGGATCGGTGAGGTAAAGTGCGCGTAGGCAGCAAAGGCTAAACCAAAGTGGCCGTCATTTTCTGGACTATAAACCGCCTGATTCATTGAGCGTAACAACATTGTTTGAATCGTGGCTGCGTCTGGCCGCGCAGCCGTTTGGCTAAGTAACTGGTTGTAATCAGCTGGGCTGGGCTGCTCGCCGCCAGCAAGATTAAGCCCGCGCTCAGCCAGAAAACTCCGTAAATCTTTGAGTTTTTTGGCTTTAGGGCCTTGGTGAACCCGATACAGCGAAGGGATTTTTAGTTGGCTTAAAAAGGCTGCCGTTGCCAAGTTAGCACACAACATACACTCTTCAATTAGCCGATGTGCATCGTTGCGCAGGACTGGCACAATTTGCTCAATCTTCGCTTCGCTGTTAAAGATAAAACGACTTTCCTGAGTACTAAAATCAATGGCTCCGCGACGTTGGCGAGCTTCGGCTAATACACGATATAAAGCGTGTAATTGCTGAATATCCCCTAGCAATGCACTATGTGGGCTGCTGTGTTGCTGAGCTTCATCAGCTGTTAACAAGTGACCAACCTCGCTATAAGTTAAGCGCGCATGCGAATGGATCACCGCTTCATAGAACTGGTAGGCTAGCATCTCACCGGCTTGGCTTATTTGCATCTCACACACCAGTGCAAGCCGATCTTGTTTGGGTTTTAGGGAACACAAACCATTAGAAATCGCTTCCGGTAACATCGGCACGACATGGCCGGGAAAATACACCGAGGTGCCGCGTTTTTGCGCTTCTTGATCCAGCTCGGTGCCCGCTTTGATGTAGTGAGATACATCGGCAATCGCTATCCAAAGCCGCCAGCCGCCTTGCTCATTGGTTTGACAATAAACCGCGTCGTCGAAGTCTTGGGCATCTTCACCATCAATGGTCACGAAGGGAAGGGCGCGTAAGTCGATGCGCTTAAGCTTGTCTTGCTCACTCACTTCTTGACCTAGCTGTTCGGCCTGTTGTAAGACTTGTTCTGGCCATTTGTGAGGAATGTCATGATTGTGTAAGGCCAGTGTGATTTCCATACGTGGGGCCAGCGGCTCACCGAGTATTTCACTCACATGAGCCTGGGCATTACGGCGTTTGTGGGGATAATCAACCAGCTCGGCACTCACGTATTGGCCGTCTTGGGCTCCCAGTAACTGCGCTTCGGGAATTTCGATGCGCTGAGTAATTTTTTGGTTATTGGCTAGCAGATAATAAGTACCATCGCGCTGTTCAACTCGCCCTACTAGCTGGCGAGTATTGGCTTGCAATACTTTAATTATGCGTGCTTCTTCGCGGCCGCGTTGGTTAAAGCCGTTGGCTAGGGCTAATACCACGTCGCCATCAAAGACTTTAGCCATTTGACTGGAGTGCAATACAAAGTCTTTTTCATGTCCTTCGCAACGTAAAAAGCCGAAGCCTTCACGGTGACCAATCACGGTGCCTTTGAGGTATTCATCTTCAGCTACTGGCCAGTAGTGGTGATTTCTATCGCTGTGTACTTGGCCGTCACGACTCATGGCTATTAGCCGACGACGTAGCGCCTCAAGTTGTTCATCAGTGGTGAGCTTTAATTGTTGGCCAATGCTTTGTTTATTGAGTGCTCGGCCTTGCTGTTTTAGCAGGCTTAGAATAGCGGCACGGTCGGGGATCGGATTGGCGTATTGAGTTTGTTCAGTGCTTGAGTGTTTACTCATGGTTATGGTTCTCTACTATCTTGGCCATTAACCTTGCTCTGGAAAAACTATCAAGTGGTGTAGTGATACAGTTCAGATATTAATCTCAAGGTGGTGAGGCCGTGGCTCGTACTACGAGTCACAATTAATCGGATTTGGTTCAGTTCGCGGCTAGGGCGATGCTGCCAATGTATTTTACTGTTGTGTCGCAGCCTAAAGGCCTTATATGACAAAAACAATAATCAGGGAAAACGAGCTGGAATTTAAAACGACGAACGAAGCTAAATGAAGGCAAGCTAGAAACGGTGTTTAAAAGATAAACTGATTTTCATATGCCGGCCACTGTATAGGTTTACGCGAGAAAGTCAACGTCTGCGATGACTAATTAGCTCAGCTCAGGCTCAAACATGGTGGTATGGGCGAATTTTACTAGGGTTAAGATCAGCGCATGTAGATAGTTATCTTCGCGGCTGGCTAAGCCATTGGTGAGCAGACCTATGGCGCCACCTTTTTGTTTGATGTTAGTGGTATTAAACAGTTCATCCATTAAGGGGCCAAGTTCTGCGCCTTGCTTAAGCGCTTGAAAAACCGAAGGCGGTAGCGGCATGTTAGCGCTGCGGCCCACCGCCAGTTGCTGCTGGTTAGCAACGGCCACATAGGCGAAGGTGGCGGGGCCATCTTCAAATAAGTCTACGCCTCCTTCGATGGCTGCATAAAAGTCGGCTTGGTGTTGCTGTTGGCAAAAGCGCAGCCGATTAATCGCGCCGTCACGGGTTTGCTGGCTGTTTATCGGTTGTTCGGGGACTTGCGAAGGGGCATCTACCCCATGGCAGTCGATATCGGCATTGGGATAGTACAGCGCTAGCGCCTTGGCTACCGCGCGCACCTTAACCGGATTACGCGAACCAACAATAACTTTAAGTGATGTCATGGAAATAGTGCCTTCAAAAATAGTTAACTTGCGCAACATACTGATGTATATGGCTAAAGCAAGTACTAAGTGCCGGTGTTTAGGTTTTTAGTTGTTCGTCAATGCTTTTACAGGGCACTCGCGAGTCAATAATGCGCCCATCGCGCTGCGGTTGCGAGCCGGGGCGAATATCCCAATTAAGCTGGTATTTTTGATTAATAAGCTGCACCAATTGGTAAAACGACAGCCCTTGCTCGTTACCACCAACATGATAAATACCGGCTTTGGCTTGCTTGGCTAAGTCTATTAAGCACTGCATGCTGTGTTCAACATAAGCCACCGCTGGTAGCCATTGGGTGCTGGCTTCTAAATAACCCTGGTTATCGTGCATGTCTCTAACATGGGTGAGAAGGTTGTCGCGCTCGAAGTTATCGAACATCTGCCACCCAAGTCGAGCAATAATGGTATTAGGATTAGCCTCAAGCGCAGCTTGTTCGCAGGCGATTTTATAGCGGCCATAATCGTTCACTGCATCGGCTGGATGTTCTGGGCTAAAGGGACCAGTGCTCTCGGGGTTAAATACGCTTTCGCTGCTGGTAAACAGCAGTGGAATGTCGAGCTCGTGGGCAATGCTCGCCAGTGTCGCCAGCCAGCTTTCTGGGCCAGTGGCTAAGTGGAAAATAGTATCGATTTGCTGGGTTTTGATAAAGGCCAATTGCTGGCTGCGTTGGGTAATGTCCAACTGTTGGCGATCAAAGCCGATAACCTCTATAGCATGCGCCTCTAAGGCTTGTTTTAGATAAGGAGCAAGGCGGCCGTTTAAGCCGCTAACTAATACACGTTGCATAGAACACTCTTCAGTTAACCGATGGGAGTATTATGCAAGTTAAGCTGCTGTGCGGCTAGTGGCTTTAGTCGCTTTGCTGCAAAAGTAACTGGGCTTGTTGGCCAAGGATTTTTATCGCCTGTTCAACTGCTTCAGTAGGAGGATTAGCATAACTTAAACGTAAGCAGTTACGATACTTGCCTGAGGCTGAAAATAGACTGCCCGCGGCAATGCCGATGTGGTAGGGGCGTAAGTGTTGATTTAACTGAAAGCTGTCGATGCCTTCTGGTAAGGCCAACCATAAAAAGTAACCGCCCTGAGGAAAACTCACTTTGGTTTGTTCGGGCAAGTAACGCTGTACCCAATGCAGCATGATGTCTCGGCGCGCTTGATAATGCTGTTTGCTTAGGCGCAAGTGCTTATCGTAATAGCCTTGTTCAATAAAGTCGGCAACCGCTAATTGTGGCAAGCTGGCAGACCCCAAGGAGCTGACAAATTTTAGGTGGGTTAGCATGGTGCTATAGCGCCCAGGAGCCACCCATCCCAGCCGCAAACCGGGAGCAATGGTTTTAGAAAAAGACGAGCAAAATAGTACCCGCTGTTGGCTATCGTAAGATTTTAAGCTGCGAGGTCTAGGATAGTGGTAAACCGTATCGCCTAGAATGTCATCTTCAATAATCGCGAAATCGTATTTTTCGGCCAGCGCTAACAGTTTTAGTTTATTTTTCTCCGGCATGATGTAGCCAAGTGGGTTATTAGAGCTGGGGATCAGCTGCAATACCTTAATAGGCCACTGCTCTAAGGCTAATTCTAAGGCTGGTAAACTAATGCCATTTTGCGGATGGGTGGGAATTTCTAATACTTTTAGCTGATTTGATTGAATCGCCTGCATCGAGCCATAAAAGCTTGGTGAGTCTATGGCGACAATATCGCCGGGTTGAGTCAAGGCTTTTAAGCTTAATGACAAGGCTTCCTGACAACCTGCGGTGATTTGAATATTGTCGGGGTGCACCTGACAACCAGAGTGTTGCATTAGCCGAACGATTTGCTCACGTAGCTTTAATAAACCATTGCCTTTGGCGCAGCTAAAAACCTGCTTACTTTGTTGCTTGATGTTTTCGTTCATCAAGCGCTGTAAGGGTTTTAAGGTACTAAAACTGGTATCGGGAGAGCCTCGCCCCAAGGCTAAAAAGTGCTGGCTTGATTCGGTCATGGTTAGCGCGAGAACTTCTTGCCAGTTATCTATCAGAACAGGGCGCTGTTCAGGTTGGCTTAGCTCGGGTAAGGAGGCGGTTTTCAGTGGTGATTTTACGTAGTAACCCGATTTGTGTTTACTGTATACCAGGTCAGCATCTTCTAATAGTCGATAGCTTTCTTGTACCGTAGAAATACTTACCCCACGCAACTGGCTCATGGCTCTAATTGAGGGCAGCTTTTGTCCCACCGGGTAATAACCTTGTTGGATTTGCTGTTTGAGTTCTTCGGCAAATTGTTGATAGAGGGTCATCACGATTCCTGCGCAAAAACATGGCCTAGTAGTAGCACATTCATATACAGATGAAAAATATTTGCTAGTTAGCAGTACAGATTGTTCGTCTTAAGCCAGTACAGTTGCCGATATTGGCTGTCTGTATTGGACAAAAATAATATTTTTGAATCTGTAATGAGGCGCGGCGCCAACTTAAGCTGGAATGGTCATTTCGCTTAACAGGAGTAAGCGCATGTTAATTGCCAGCCAAGTCGCTACCGTTATAACTCGCCTACATGCCAAGGTGGCTGAATATCGAGCCTTAAGCCGCAGCAGAAGAGCGCTGAGGTATTTGAGTGATGCCACGCTGCGCGATATTGGGGTTACGCGACAACAAGCCATGGCGCAGGCTAGTTTGCCGTTTTGGAGAAAAAGCCAGCCTGCTCAGCAAGTGGTTAAAGCTAAGCCTAAAGCGAAGCAAAGTCAGACTTTGGAAGTGAGTAAATAGTCCGTTGCAGCTTGCTGGTAGCGTGTCACTTTAGTTTGTTCGAGTGTGGCTTAGCGGTAGCGCTTAAACTTACCCCTTGGCCTGCTTTAAGTGGTGCTTAAACTACTTGTTGCTAATGATTTTTCGTTGCGCTATTAACAAGCGTGGTTAAGCGCTTGTCTGACAAATTATAATTGCGTAGGCTTGGGGCAAATCTGCTGAGGACTACGCTGTGTTTTTCATTATCGCCTTAACCGCAACCTTTGCCTATGCCCTGCAAGGGGTATTGATGGCCAAGGTTTACCGCCAATCTGACCGACTTAGTTCGGTGGCTTACCGTGGCCTGAGTTTGCTGATTAGTATGTCACCTTTGCTATTGCTGGTGCCTCAGTCTGACTTTACTGAATTTTCCGGGTTACTTCCTCAGTTACTGCTGGCGGCTAGTTTGGCTGCATTAGCCAATTGGGCCAATGCCATTGCCTTTGTTCGTTTGCCAGTGGGCATCGCTAGCGCCTTATCTATGGCTTTCACTGCGCTATTTGTGGCCTTGCTTGGTCAAGTCTTTCTCGATGAGCAACTTAGCCCTCAACAATGGCTGATGGGGGCGGTGACTTTGGCTATGGTATTGTTATTAGGTGCTAGCCAACGCCGTGGTACACCGTTGACTTCTTCCGATTATCGCCCGCTTAGCGGCATTTTAGCCAGTGCCGGTTATGGTAGCTTAATGAGTTATGCGCTGATATTAGTGGCGGGGATGTCGCGTGCTTCTCATCCATTTTTAGTCGGTTATGCCTGGGAGGCGAGTATTGGCTTAATGGCCATGCTATTCGCCCTAGCTAGAGGACGGCTAAGTGCTAAGCCCGGCTTTCAGCGTATTTCTTGGTCTCGCTTTAGACAGATCCTAGTATTTGCTTCACCTACCGCGCTGGGGACGGGTTGTTATGCCTACGCCATGACCTTGGGGCCTTTAGCGATTGCCGCTGCGATCCTCAGTACCATGATGGTATTTAGCATGTTACTCGGCTGGTGGTTGTTAGCAGAACGTCCTCGTTTAAGACAGTGGGCTATGATGAGCCTAGTGTGCATGAGTGTGGTGGCCCTCAAGCTAGTCAGTTAGTTTGTCAACGTTTTGCGCGGTGAGTCTAACCAGCATGATGTATTTAGCATACGGCTTTATTTGGGGCTGTTGGCTGAGCGTTCTCGTTTAAGGCTGTGGGCAATGATGAACTTGGTATGCATGAGTGTGCATTAGCGTGGTGGCGTTGAAGTTGGTGAGTTAGTTTTCAGCGTTTTGCCGAGTTATTCTACTAATTGGGTTTAAAGTGTGAGCATTGTCTCGTTTTTATGTCCGCTCACCGCAATTATTGCTGTTTTACCACTCAGATGGCTTCGAGAGCTTATGTTGCCTATTCGCTAAGAAATAAATGTTCCTCGGGTTGTAAAAATTTTTATTAGCAGTCAATGCTAAAAAACTTATGAACAATAGTGGTTTAAAACTGATTTTTTGAAATTTTTTTGTGATGACTCAATATAATCTCGATTTTTGACTTGAAATTGGTTTTTCATTCTATATGGTTACGCACTGACCAATTATATAGCTTCAAAGAAGGATAAAAAGAAGCATGAAACCACAGTCAAACACACTCGTTCGATTTATCACTCAAGGTAGTCTGGTAATGCAGATCCTTATCGGTATTGTCTTGGGTAGTATCGTTGCCACTGTTGCACCGGAGCTGGCTCTTTCGTTTAGCTTATTAGGTAGCTTGTTTGTCGGAGCCTTAAAAGCCGTTGCTCCAGTACTGGTATTTGTCTTGGTGGCTGCCTCGGTAGCAAGCCATAAGCGCGGACAAGATACGCAATTACGTCCCATTATATATTTGTATTTATTTGGTACCTTTGCCGCTTCGTTGACCGCAGTGGGCATGAGCTTCTTGTTCCCCACCGAGCTGGTATTGGTGAGTACCGATACCGCAGCAAATCCACCTCAGGGGATCACCGAAGTTTTACAAACTTTGTTGTTTAAGATTGTTGATAACCCAGTTAGCGCAATTATGAATGCTAACTACATCGGTATTTTGGCCTGGGCAATAGGTTTAGGTATTGCTATGCACAGTGCTTCTGATACCACTAAAACCCTGTTTAACGACGTAGCAAGCAGTGTTTCAAGCATCGTTCGCTTTGTTATCCGTTTAGCGCCAATTGGTATTTTTGGCTTGGTAGCCAATACCATCGCTCAAACTGGTTTCTCTGCATTAGTGGGTTATAGCCAACTATTAGTGGTATTGATCGGTTCAATGTTACTAATTGCTTTAGTGATGAACCCCTTATTGGTATTTTATAAAATCCGTAAAAACCCTTATCCACTGGTATTTAAATGTTTACGCGAAAGTGGTGTTACCGCCTTCTTTACGCGTAGCTCGGCGGCTAATATTCCGGTGAATATGGATTTAGCTAAGCGTTTAGGGCTAGATGAAGATACTTATTCTGTTTCGATCCCACTAGGTGCAACCATTAACATGGCCGGTGCAGCGATTACTATTACCGTATTGTCTTTAGCTGCGGTGCATACTCTGGGTATTCAGGTTGATTTTGCTACTGCCCTGTTGCTGAGTGTGATTGCTGCTGTATCTGCTTGTGGAGCCTCGGGCGTTGCAGGTGGTTCGTTACTGCTTATTCCTTTGGCGTGTAGCCTCTTTGGGATCTCGAATGATGTAGCCATGCAAGTGGTAGCGGTTGGCTTCATTATTGGCGTATTGCAAGACTCTGCCGAAACCGCACTTAACAGTTCTACCGATGTGCTGTTTACTGCCGCATGCTGCCAAGCCGCGGAACAAAAAAACTAATTTTAAGCTGCTCAGCTTGAACACAAAAAGGTGGCTTAGCCACCTTTTTTTAATGGCTTATCACTCCGTTCACTTCATATATTATGGGCGTATAGTTGCTCTGCCAACTGTAGTATTTCTTCGGCCATGGTGATCTTTTCCTGCCATTGGGGGGGATCCCGTCTAATCCATAATAGGCGCCGGCAATTTGCCCACAAATAGCCGCGGTGGTATCGGCATCATCACCTAGGTTGGCGGCCATGAGAATGGCTTGTTTGAAGTCATTGCTATGAGCAAAACACCAAAGCGCGGCTTCCAAGCTGTCAACCACATAGCCGCTGCCGCGGATCTGTTGTATATCTTTGTCTAAGTAGCTTAGCTGCTGCAGGGTTATTATTTTGCGGGTATTGGCGCTGTAGTATTGGTTGGCCAGCAGCTGCTGTTTATCCATGCCCGCTAATGCGCAATGCAGTAGCGCAGCAAAGTAGCGACAGGCATCAATACACTCGCGGGCAGCGTGGGTAGTGCGTGAGCTTTCCCCTGCAAAATGCAGGCTTTGTTCTAGCTTAGAGTTATAGAACAAGACCACCGGGGCAAGGCGCATCAGTGAGCCATTACCCGCGGCAAAAGGGCTCGTTGGACCGGCAAAAGGGTCGCCGTGACTAAGGTATTGGCTTAGTGCTTCCGACACGGTGACGCCGATATCAAAGCAGCGGCCATTGCTACTCATGTAGCCCTCGGTTCGCCAACGGTTATAGCGTTGCATTTGATCTTCAGCATCAAAGCCTTGGCACTCTAATAAAGAGTGAGCAAGGCATAGTGCCATAGAGGTATCATCGGTCCATTGACCGGGTTGAAGGCCAAAAGGGCCACCGCCAAGCATATCGATTACTGGGGGAAAGCTGCCGCGGGTTTTAAATTCTACGCTGGTGCCCACTGCGTCTCCGGCTGCTAAACCTAAAAGACAACCTTGATAACGCTTTTTTAGATCAGGCATCAATATTTTTCCCTTTAAGCTAAGTAAACTAAAACTTATTTAGTCATTTCCTCAGCTTATATTACTCCGAATGACCGAGCTTCCCATGACAAAGAACAAAAGCGCTGAAATAACTCGTGAGAGAGCGTGTTTACCCGCCTTTGCCTACAGTTCGCTTAATCGCTGCAATATTCCGGCTGTGGTATTGGGGGGAGTCACTTATCAGCAGCATCCGGTGGCACTGCTAATCGATGGCATGCAGGCACTACACGGTGAGTTTTTTAAAGCCTTGGACGAGATAGCCTGCTCTCAAGAGCGTGGTGTGCATTTTCGTCAATATATGTGCTCGGCGTTTTTATTGGGGAAAAGCGAAGAAGCCGGCTTGTTGGAGACGAATAGCGGGATCCGCAGAGACAAGTGTGACTATCTGCGGTTGTTGCGCGGCTGGATGTTTAATGCCGATGGCAAAGAGGCGGCGGTGCTAAAGCGCTGGGTGGAGTCGCGTTTTGGCTTGCTTACGCTAAATCATCGGCAGCCTTTAGGCAGTCACAGTAGTGAGGCTTACCAAGCCTATCAGGCAGATTATGTGCGGGGGCTGTATAACAGCAATGCGCTGGAGTCTCAATTGGATTTGCTTTACAGCTTTTGCCAGTACGAAGTGCAGCGCCGCTGGCCAGAGCAACAGCATTGCCAGCTGTATCGTGGCGTTAATCATATCGATGAGCATCATCGTCTTGGTCGCTCAGAACAGGGAACCCTGTTGCTGCTGAATAATCTAAATTCTTTTAGTCATCAGCGAGAGTTGTGTGAATCCTTTGGCGATGTGATTTTAGAGGCGAGGGTGCCTATGACTAAGCTGCTGTTTTTCCCAGGTTTATTAGCCGATGTATTAAAGGGCGAGCAGGAATACCTTGTTCTGGGTGGCGTTTACCAAGTCACTATGTCAATTTAGTTGGTACTACGCTAAATACTAAAATTAGTCAGCATAAGCACTGCCAATGGCGCGAAACGGCATCTTCAGCTCTAATTCGGGGATTTGTAAGCCCACCCATGCCGGAAAGGTATTGCTATTAGGGCCGGGAAATAAGCGATATTGGTCTGCCCAAGGGTAGCGCGTTACTACCTGTTTTAATTGAGGAATTAAGCGTGCTGCTTTATCACCTTGGATCGATAATACTTTTTCTGGTTCGGCGCCATACCAATAGCGGTCTGGAGTAGTGGTTTGGTATTGGCGTAAGCCGGGGCGTTGCCAGCCCACCACTTCATAGACGGTATATTCGGCGGCATTCTCTGGTTTAATCGCTAACCAAGTGTGTACTGCAAACCAACCTCGCCAGCTAAAGGCATCGGCAGCATAAAATTCAATTACCGCTTGGTGTTGAGTCTGAGGATCGGGGGCGATGCCGGCGGGTTCACGGCTGGCGGAGCGCCAGTCTTTATCGCTACAAGCGCTGAGTAAGCTGCTAAGTGCAAGCAACATAATACTGTAAAGTCGGTAAGACAGTTTGTTGTTCATTTTGACCCACCTATGTTGACTCAAAAAACTACCTTAGCAGATTTTATCAGCGCACAGAATCCAGAGCTTACTATTAGTCGCCGCTAGAGAGTTAAGTCAATGAATCATCTAAATTTGTGCACCAATGTAGGTTTGTTTTGATTTTAACTTTATCTTTAAAATATTTGTCATTAGTATCTTTGTATCCGCTAATGCAAGGGCAGTACAGTGTTGCTAAGTCGTTTATATGTATTACTATTTTTGAGTTTTGTTGGGGCGTTTGTTGCGCCGTCATCGTTTGCCGCAGAGTCTCCTTTGTGGCGGCTTAGCAGTAAGCCGCAATGGGTTAAAGATGCGGTATTAAGCGCTGATAGTCGCGAGGGGCAAGGAATTGAATCGATGGAGGTATTGCTCTCCGATACCCAAGTCAGCCTGCTTAATCAAGATGTGCATTATTACCGTCATTTACGTATTCAACTCAATGACAAGGTGGGGGTGGATGAAAACTCTGATATTTACATCGGTTTTAATCCCGAATTCCAACACCTAGAATTACACCACATTGAAATAATTCGTGATGGTCAAGCGGAGAATCGGCTATATCCTGAAGATGTGCGCATCGTCGATATCGAGCCGGAACAACATAACAAGCTTTATTCTGGGCAAAAACAGCTACAACTGTGGTTACGCGATATACGCGCTGGTGACATTGTTGATTACAGTTTTAGCGTAGTGGGTGAAAACCCGGTGTTTGGTCAGCACTTTAGTCATACCTTTAGTCTGGGCTGGAACGTGCCGGTGAAGCAAGTTGAAGTGAGTATTATTAGCCCTAAGTCTCAGCCTCTGCATAACCAGATTAATCGTCTTGAGCTTCAGCCTAAGCAGCACAGTGAGCAACAACGTGTGCGTTATTCTCTTTCTTTAAGCGATGTGCCCGCCTATTTTGATGATGGGGAAAACCCCAGTTGGCAAAACATCTCCCCTAGTTGGCAAGTTAGCAGCTTCGATTCTTGGGGCGCAGTGGCGCAGTGGGCCGAGCAACTATTTCAACCCGCGCACACTCCCTCGGCTGCGTTTCAACAATGGTTGGCCGAGTTGCAGAAACAGCCCACCAAGTTAGCCATTGAAGAGGCTATTCGTTTTGTGCAACAAGATATCCGTTACTTGGGCGTTGAAATTGGTCAAAACTCGCATCGTCCTCAGGCTCCTTCGGCGGTTTTAAGTAACCGTTACGGCGACTGTAAAGATAAGTCTTTGTTATTGGTGAAAGCCTTAAATGCCTTGGATGTAGAGGCTTATCCGGTGTTGGTTTCTAGCTATCTTCGCGATACCTTGAGTGAGCACTTACCTAGCTATAATGCTTTTAACCATGCCATTGTGTTGCTGCGTTATCGGCAGCAAGACTACTGGATTGACCCCACCAATGCTTATCAGGCTTCGTTATTGGAAAGCATAGTGCCAGCCGCCTTTGGTCAGGCCTTGGTGGTGAAACCCAGTACGCAAGAGCTGGTGGCAATTCCAGAGTTAACAGCCGCAGACAATACACTAAGTGTCGAACAAGTGTTTATCGCGAGTGATTTTCGCTCTCCGGTTCAGTTTAAAGTAAGCAGCGTATTTACCGGGTTAGAAGCCGATAGAATGCGTTATCAGCTAGCCAATCAAAGTCAGCAGCGCTTGGCTAAATCTTCGGTTGATTACTATCAACGTTTTTATCCTTCACTCAGTCGCTTAGGCGACATGGAGGTAAACGATGATGTAATTTCCAATCGTTTGCAGATCAGTGAGCAGTATTTGGTGAAAAATTTCTGGGAGCAGCAAGAGCAAACAGTGTTTCACTTGATTGCCAATAGTGTTGAGCATTATTTAAAGCTACCTAAAAAGCTAAACCGGCAACAAGCTTACCTACTGGGGCCTTTGGTCTCGGTGCAGCAAAATATCACTTTGCAATTACCCTACGATATTGATTTTACTAGCTTAAACCAACAGCAAGAGCTGCAAGATGATTACTTTAAATGGCAATCCCGCTTTGATTACCAAAATCGACTGATTCGCTACCAGCAAAGCTACCAAAATAAAGCGATAGCGGTGAAGGCTGAGGATGTGAAGGACTACGCCAAGTTGATCCGCCAAGCCAGAAAGCATTTAGAGTTTGCTTACAGCATCGATCATGCCGCCGAGGATAAGGCCTATGACTCCATGGCTAAATTGGTAAATTATTTGTTAGATAAAAAGCAAGCGCAGCAGGGGAATGGCAATGAGATGGATAGTGCTAAGTTGTTTAGGCTTGCTGTTAAGTGCTTGTGCCAGTGCCCCGCAGAGCTCAAATACTTCACAACCCGCGGTGCTTGCATCGGTTACCAAAGATAGTCCGGTGGCACTATACAGTGGTCGCTATTTTGTTAATTTTGCCGCAGCCTTAAATCAACATGGCGAAACAGCATTGCGCGGGCGTCTTGATCTGCAGAAGAGCCTCGATTATCTAGAGCAGCAATACCAGTTAAGCCTAAATACTCAACAAAGAGAGGGTTTAGCCAGCACCTATTCTGCGATTATCGACTCAACACTAGCAGCACTGTTTAATAGCCGAGAGCAACAATGGAAGTATATCGCCAGTGAGCAAAGCTCTGAACCCATAATGGTGAGCTACTACCGCTTAGTCACGAAACAAGGCTATGCCTATTACCGTTTTACCTGGTTTGAAGGTGCCATAGTGGATATGTTCAATCTCAATAGCGGAGTTGGTGCCCAGGATACCTTCGACTTAGTTGTTGATATGGACAGCTATCAGCGTCAGCATCCACAACAGCGCTTAGAGCGTTTAGGTGATTTTTTTAACTACATGCGCCAAGCCAATTACACTCAATTGATGTTTGCTTACAACGACTTGCCGAAGCCGCTTAAATTCCACGACATGGTGCTGAGCGGTATCATGCAAGCTTATACCGATAATCCCCAGATGGTATTGCCTGCCCCTTTGTGATTTACATGCAAAAGCAGCAACCAATTCACCCGCGTTTTTTTGCTTACTATTACAACCAGCAGCAATACCAGCTAGCCGAAGCCTGTTTGCGAGTATTGCCCAAGTCGGTGTTGGCTGATGTCAGGATGCAAATGGAGCTCGCAGAGTTGTACCGAGCTAAGGGGAGCAAGCTCAGGCTGAAGCCTTATTAGTAGAGGGGATTTTAAACTTCCCCGATGAGTCCTTTGCCTATTTGGGGTTGCTTGATAGCTCAATAACTGCGGGGGAATACCAACAAGCCGAGTTAGTTTTGAAAGTGTTATATGATCGTTTTGCTTTGGCCTTTAGCCGTAGCGATTTTGTGGCATTTAAGGCCGGCAGAGACTTCGTTAAAAGCCAGCAATATCAACGTTATCAAAACTATATTGATTAGTGTGTAACAACTTAGATAGCACTTTTGAGAAGCGGTTTTTAATGTAGGTAAACGTTTCATTAGAGCCGTTTCGGCTATTTTGAAATTACCCTTAGATTTTATGACCTGTATCACCGATAGTTTGAGGTTGAAGAAGGGGATTGAGGAAACGTTCTTAGTTGTTTATTTGTTGCACACGGCGAGCTGAATTTTTTGCTTATTTATTGAGATGTACTCTATGTCTTTTAGATACGATTGAAGATGACCTTGCTCGATATCGGCAATAAAGAATTCATTGCCGTTTTCAGCTTCTTTACGCATAAAAGCGATTAGAGCATGTAAACGCGCAACCATTATATCGGTTAGTTGTTCTCTTTCAGGGCTGTTGCCCCGTAGCTATCACAAAAAAGTTTTGCCCTGGCAACTTGCTCTTTAATTGAACCTAACTTATCAAGACTGTGAGTTTTAAACGGAGACCAACAATAAACAGAATAAGCTAAATCCCATACCCTTGGCGCAGGATGTGCAGTATCAAAATCAAACACACCGACCACTAAATTTTTCGAAAGAGCGACGTTGTATGGAGTAAAGTCACCGTGACAAACAACTTCAAATGGCTCTTTGGGCTCAAGCATCCACTGCTGTTTACTCAGGTCCATCTGAGACAGCAATGAAGCTGTGGCGTCATGGATTTTTCGTAGTAGTTTAGCAGCTGAAGTGAGCGCCTCGGCTGAAGTTATAGCTCCCACTAAGGGGTAGTTATATGTATCCCCAGCAATGAAACTTAAAATTTCTTGGTTTTCTTTGACCCCAATAAATCTAGGACATTGATGCAGGTTTGAATGTTCTAAATGCTTCAATAATTGATGAATCGTCGGGCTCCAAGGCTGAAGAGGTCGATAAACCACATCTCCACACCGATAGATAGCCGACTTTCTACCACCTGATAATTCTTCCATGATGCTCCCATTACAACTAGCTCAGCTTTCTGTCGTGAGCAAAGCAGCCTCCGAAGCCAAGCTATTGTTACGTAATCACTTAATTCGATTTTCTGCAAATTAATGGCGTGGCGAATTGGTTTTAGCTGTTTTAGGCGAGGTGTGCGGCCAACGCTTAAATGGCTCAATACTCTCGAAAAATTAAGACAAATACGCAAACAGCGATTATAGCAATAATGTAGAAAATTAAAGCCCGGGTTCCCGTTTTTGCCTCAGATGCCTAATATGCATTGAATTCTTTCTTACTTTGTTACCGGCCATGCTTTGAAGCAAGATTGTGTTTACCTATAGGGATAGTACCATGAGTGGGGTTTTATTTTGGTCGCTATATCTACTTTGTTACAGAGCCCATAAGCTAAGCATCTCTCGAATTTGTCATCTTAGCGATTAGTCCACTAACGCGTTTGCGCATCTCGCGCCTATCTACAATCATGTCTATAGCACCATGCTTTAAAAGGAACTCACTTCGCTGAAAGTCCTCGGGTAATTTCTCTCGAACGGTTTGTTCTATCACACGGCGTCCAGCAAAGCCGATAATTGCCTTCGGCTCGCCGATATTAATGTCACCTAGCATGGCTAGACTTGCTGAAACGCCGCCCAGCGTTTGGTCGGTTAATACCGAAATGTAAGGCAAGCCTCGACTGGATAAACGATTTAACGCAGCGCTGGTTTTTGACATTTGCATTAACGACATTAGAGATTCTTGCATACGAGCGCCACCACTAGCAGAAAAGCAAACTAATCCACAATTTGCATCAATCGCCGTTTCAACAGCCTGAACAAAACGAGCACCTACAACTGAGCCCATTGAGCCAGCCATAAAAGAAAACTCGAATGCACAGGCCACAACAGGTAAGCCCATAAGTTTTCCTCTTATCGCAACTAAAGCATCTTTTTCTCCTGTACTTTTCTGGGCCAAAGCAAGACGTTCCTTATAGCGTTTCTGATCCTTAAAATTCAGCAAATCTTTCGGTGCATAGGCACTGGCAATTTCTACTCGCTCGCCTGTATCCAAAAAGTGCTCTAAGCGACGGCGAGCCCCCATCCTCATATGGTGATCGCATTTTGGACACACCTCCAGATTTTTCTCAAGGGCGATGCGGTACAAGGTCTGATCACAGGAAGGGCATTTAACCCATACCCCTCTGGAATCGCTGCTTTACGTGTACTGATAATATTTTTCTTATTTAATAGTTTTTCTAACCAACTCATGGAAGACACCTTCAAATCACTTTAGCGAGAAATATTGTATAAGCCTGTTTCTGGTAATAAAGTGTCCTATATGGGTTTTATAATCCAATATAATGGGATTAAGTAAGATGCTGAATAAGATTGACCAACAGTGGTTAAAAAGTTTTCACTGCGTTTATGAGAACAACAGCTTTAAGCGGGCAGCAGAATTTCTAAGTTTGCCTACATCAAATATCAGTCGCCACATTGCTTTGCTGGAAGAGCGACTGGATATTCGACTATTTGACAGAACCACACGCAGAGTCATTGCTACGGATGCGGGAGAACAGCTTTATTTTCGAACGCAGCCATTGCTGGACAAACTTAATGATGCTCTTGAGGAGGTGACTCAGCACTCTCATGAAGTGATGGGGCAGCTCAACGTTCTCATGCCTGATTCGCCTGCTTTAGCTCAAGCAATGGTGTCTTTTTGTACTCGATATCCTTCAATTTCGTTATGTTGTGATACGAGCATTAGCCCGAAAGAGGATTTACTTGATGGCTTTGACATTATTTTGAGTTTTCATCGAGGAAAGCTTGAAGACAATAATTGGGTAGCTAAAGAGATTAGGCGTTGGCCAAGCGCTGTGCTGGCATCCCCTAAACTGATACAAGCGTATCCTAGGCTTTTTCAGGTTACCGATTTGAAGCACGTTCCGTGTATCAATAGTTTTACCGCGCTAAATGGAACGCCGTGGGTCTTCAAAAACGCCAAAGGTGAGCTTATTACTCAAAAGGTTCGGTCTTCATTTAAAGTCAATAGTGGCTATTTAGCTAAATCAGGCGCATTAGCTGGTTTGGGATTTGCGATACTACCAATCGAATCCTGTTGTCATGAAATAAATGCAGGCTCTCTGGAAACGGTAAAAATGGAGTATGAGCCTGAAGATTTGGTCTTGTATGCCTTTTATACGTCCAGAAAACACTTGGCAAAAAAAATCCCAGTGTTTATTGAACATTTACAGCACCAAGCAAACTTAGATAAAAGTACTTAGGCAAAATAACAATGTCACTAATAGGCGGTGTTTAAACCTCCTATGTTAGGCGCGGTGATTAGCTGTGCGCTAGGCAAGGCTCAATCTTGATTGTATTTTTATAATTCATTGATTTTTATGGGTGTATATGATTTAGTGATAAAATTAATTTTCAAGGATAGATAATGAAAAAACTTATTATTGCGAGTATCTGCTTTGGCCTGGCGGCTTGTGCTTCAACGCCTACCGTTGAAGAAGCTGTCGCAGCTTATCATACCGAACTTAATGCGCCGTACAAAGAAACCTTGCGTGAGCAGATAACTGAGGAATGTGCGCAAGTAAACTATCGAGACAATGCGGTGAAAGCACACTGTTATGTGGCCGATGATGTGATTGTTTATGAATATCGTTTATTGAAGTTTTCAATGCAGTGGAATGCTCAAGCAGCTGCAAAAATTACCAAAAGGTTATTAAAACAATATTGTGAAGACCTAAGTGATGAACCCTTAAAATACGGTTTTGGCCTATTGGTTGACCTAAAAGGGCGGAATGGTTTTGTTGGTAAGGTTAATACTTACCAAGATTGCTTAGCGCTTTAGTTTTGTTGGCGATAAAGCTCAAATTAGTTATTTGAGCTTTGCCGGGCAATTAAGCATTTGGCCACTCTTTTATAGCAAAATGCGGTGTACTTAAGCCTTTAATATCGCCTAATTCTATGGCAAATAGACCGCCGCTGAGTGGATACTGTTCTAGTTGCTGCGGGCTCATGCCATCACGCGCGGTTACCACATATAAAGTCGATAGATCCGCTCCGCCAAAGGCACACTTGGTGACGTTTAAGGCAGGAATTGCGATTTGTCGCTCCAGCTTACCTTCAGGCGTATAACGGCTAATTCTAGCGCCGTTATAATGGGCTACCCATAGGTGTTGCTCGGCATCCAGAGTGATGCCATCGGGATTACCAAAACTCCGGTCAACCTCTAGCCAGTCTTGCATGGCTAACAAGCTACCATCGCTGGCCAAAGCTGCGCGCTTAATCATAAAGTTTTCGGTATCAACAAAGTAAGCATAGCCTTGCTGGGCGCTGAATGTTGGGCCATTGGTGACCCAATAACGTGCAGGCTCGGCACTTAGTTCTAGCTCTGGAGTGAGTCGGTAGAAGCGGCCGGAAGCGGTTTTAATATCTATATCCATGGTGCCAAACCAAAGATCGCCATTGGGAGCCACCCAAGCATCGTTGCAGCGATTGTTGCTCAACTCTGGTTCTGGTTGAATCAGTGGAAAACCTTGCTGTTGTTGCAGCAATCTTACCCCATCGGCGTAGCAGGCCACAAAGGTAGCAGGCTGGCTGTCTATTTGGGTGGGTAATATGGCACTAATCATCGAGTCTTGTGGCCAGCTTTGGCGCTCGCCGCTAGTAGGATGATAACGGTGTAGCTGTTGGCCAATAATATCTACCCAGTAAAGTGCTTGTTCTGCCTCTATCCATACTACGCCTTCGCCTAGCTGAGCTTCGGCGGGCCAAATACATTTGACCTGAGCATCTTGCTGCATGTGGTTTTCCATGGTTTTCACAGTGTTTGGCCGCTTATTGTATGCACTGTTGAGCAGATGTGAAGGGGGGCGAAGGAAGCATTAAAGGCTTTCATCAAATAATCGTGAATTTGCGAAGCTGACTGCAAAACTGAGGTTTGAAGAGAGTGAGAAGATAAGGACTTAGCAGGGCTAAGCTAAGTCCTTGGTGGCTTATTTAGAGTGATTAATGCCAATGCCTCGATAGCTCACTTCGCTGATCGCGAGGTTTTGCCATTGGCCGACAGCTTTAGCTTGTATGCTTTGAGCTCTATAGAAATAGGGTTGGCGTAGTTGAGCTTGCTGTTGTGGCATGGCAAAGAACAAACGCGCCGTTTCGCCGTTTAATTGAGCACTGCTAAGGTAGGCGACTAAGGCATGCTCTAGGGCATGGTAATCGCTCTTCCAGAGATGAATTTTTAGCCCTTGATTGGCCACCGGATAAGTACCACCATCACTGGCCACAAAACGTTGGAACCATTGCGGATAGGTTTGGCTTAGGTAGTGGCTAGCTTCGGGTTCGATTAGCGCTAAACTGGCCGCCGCTTGGTCAAGCTCGGCGTATTCCCACCAAATGGCCGGTGCACCATTGGGTAAACGGCGCCAACCGCCTTCTCCCTCTTCGATGAAGGCCGCATTCAAGGTGGCCTTAAGCCCCTTGAGGCTGTTTTGTGCCAAGGTGCTATCGCCAAGATATTCTGCCGCCAGCCAGCTCATCCACCATGCTTTAGCGGTATGGCCGAAGTCGTTGTGGCGGGCCGAGTCTTGCTGATAGTCTTCGCCATGTTTAGTGCCCCAGAAGCGAAAATCATCGGGTCTGAGAAATTGCTGCATGATGGTATTGAGTAGGGCGCTGAGGTCGGCATTCCAGCGGCTCTTTTCTGGCTCCGGCAACAAAGGGGAAATAAGCAACATGTAAGCATTGATTTGGTCCAGTTGAGCCACCAGTTCAATTTCATTGCCTTGGCCGTTGCTAGAAGGGGCATTAACCCAGCGCAAACGCTGGTTTTGCTCATCCCAATATTGCTCAAAGATATAGTTTTTAACTTTGATAAGGTCGGCCAGCACTGCTGGATCACCAGTTAAATAGTAGTAAAAGGCCATGCCCAGTTGCGCGTAGGCCATGTCTTGAGTAGTGCGCTGCGCTGCCGAGAACTGTGATTTCCCTTGTTCGGTGACGCTAATCACCGAGCCGGGCTCTTCCAGCAAATGGCTGCGTAGGTAGTCAACGCCGGCCTTGGCTAATTTTAAGGCTTGAGGATCGCCAGTTAAATGAAAGATCACCCCATAAACAAAGGTATGGCGGGCTTGCATGCGAGTGTAGTTTTCATTTAAGTGCGCGGCCATCCATTTAGGCGCATTGGCCAACTCGTCACAGCTTTGGCTCAGTTGATAGGCCGAGCCATCATTACAGCGGAAGGTCGGGAAATTGCCTAGCGGAGAGCCATAGGCATCTTGATGCAGCCAAAAGGGCGCCAGCTCATTGCTGACGCTATCTAACCAACGTTGGGCAGGAGGCAGCGGCGCATCTACTGCATATGCTTGGCCTCCAGCGAATAAACAAACACTTAGTACTAACCGTTTCATGCATGGTCTCCTAAAGCTAATCCGCTAATTCTCAAAGATTTTATCTGAAGAGCCTTGCTGAAATTATGGTCGCCTGCACAGTTTTGTCTTTTTGATAAAAAAAGCGATAGCCAAGGCTATCGCTAATCAGCATTAAATTATTGCTGTCGTTTATTGTGCTGTTGCTGTACCCGTTTATACATTTTGCTTAAGTCCCGCTGATGGGCTCGTCGCTGGGCGATGCTAGCGGCATTTAGCTGCTGTTCACGCAGTAACTTTTGGTAAGAGCTTAAGCGCCTAGGGTCTAATAACCCTTGGTTGATGGCGCGCTGCACCGCACAACCTGGCTCGCTCTGATGCTGACAGTCGGCAAACTTACACTCCTCGGCCAGTTGGCTAATCTCGTCGAAGGTGTGTTTTACCCCTTGTTCACAGTCGCTTAATTGCAATTCGCGCATGCCCGGGGTGTCTAGCAGTAAACCGGCATTAGGCATTTGCAGCAGCGCTCGAGCGGTGGTGGTGTGCCTACCTTTACTATCGTCCTCACGAATGGCGCCGGTGGCATTTCGTTGTTCGCCCAGCAAGCTGTTAACCAGGGTTGATTTGCCCACCCCCGATGAGCCTAAAAACGCCACCGTTTGTCCCACGTTGCACCATGCACTTAAGGCTTGCACTTGCTCACTGTCGAGCGCATTTATGGCCAACACATTTAACATTGGCTTAAGTGCTTGAACTTGCTCGACGTAGCGTTGTGGATCGGCGCAGCCATCGGCCTTACTAAGTACCACTACCGCTTCTACCTGCGCTTCACTGGCTAAGCTGAGATAGCGTTCAATTCGATTGAGATTAAAGTCATTATTCAACGAACAAACGATGAAGGCGGTGTCGACATTCGCGGCAATTAGCTGCTGCTGTGCGCTTGGGCCTGCGGCCTTACGGCTAAATAGCGAGCTGCGCTCTAGTAGCTTTACCAAGCGAACAGCGCCTTTATGATTATGTAACCATAACCAGTCACCCACGGTTATTGGCGGTTGTTGGCTGCTTACTGGCAGCTCTAACCATCCTTGTTCTGTGGCTAGCAAGTAGTGGCTGCGATGCTGTGCAAATACGCGAGCGGCAAAACCTTGTTCAAGTTGTTCTAGGTTGAGTTGTTGATGAAAGAAGGCCTTCCATCCAAGTTGAGATAGAGAAAAACAATTACTCATTATTTACCCCAAAGCACTAAGGTGCATTCTAAATGTTTAGAGGGGGCAATGTCGCCCCGGTGATAACCGGGCTTAACAGGAAGGAGTTAGGAAGCCTGTTCCTGAGCCCGTAGGGTGTTTAATACAATCATCTTGTGTCCTCATTATTTGGGCTTATTACTGAACGATGCGAAATTGTAGCTTAAGTCCTGAAGCAAAGCTGTAAATTCATAGCTAAACTTTAACACTCCTAGTAAAAATTCATAAAATAATCCCCAAACAACTTAGCTATACCCATACTTAAACACGCTATTGTTGCAATTAGTCTCGTGAGTTAAGCCTCTGGCTTGGTGTTAAATTTTGTTTTAAACGTTTTGTGCTTAGCTCGCGTAGATGAATAACAGATGAGTTTTATCGGCAAAATATGCTGTAACGGAGATTTCTATGGATTATTTTCGACCCGCCGAAGAGCGTGGTTCCGTTGATTTGGGTTGGCTGCAAAGCCAGCATAGTTTTTCATTTGCCAATTATTACGATCCCAAACACATGGGGTACTCGGTGTTACGGGTGATCAATCAAGACACGGTGGCTCCTGCCCAAGGTTTTGCTACGCATTCCCATAAAGATATGGAAATTATTTCCTATGTTACCCAAGGTGTGGTTGAACACGTGGATAGCATGGGCAATCGTTATCAAGTTCCGGCGGGAGATATTCAAGTGATGAGTGCCGGCACTGGAGTCAGTCATTCTGAATATAATGCCTCTGACTCAGAGCCTTTGGAGTTTTTACAAATTTGGCTTAAGCCCCAACAGCTGGGATTGGCACCAGCCTACCAACAGGCGAATATTCAGCAGCGCCAAACGCTCACACCCTTAGTCACCCCCGATGGCCGAGACGGCTCGCTATTGATGAAGCAAGATGCGGCCTTGTATCGCTTAACTCTACCAGCGCACAGTGAGTTTAAATTAGAGGTGATGAAGGCTTGCGCGTATTTGCATGTGGTGTCGGGAGCCGCCAAATTGCAGCAAACTGGGCGGGAGCTGCACAATATTCGCGTCGGAGATGGCGCGGGCTTTTCTGGAGAGCCTGTATTACTGCTGACCGAAGATTACCCGCTTGAAGCGCTGTGGTTTGATTTGCCCAGCGCTTAAGTTGTGGTGACTTGAGTGCGTGGCTTAAATAGAGGCCAGCTGGAAGTCGGGGATAATTTGGCTGCGGGCGATGTGCTCGGCCACATCTAAGCCGCGTAAAAAACCATGTTGGGTGACTAATACGCTGGTAAAACCTTGAGCATTGCCGCCCAAAATGTCGGTATGCAGGGTATCACCAATCATGGCGATGCGCTTGGCTGGTATAGTGCCTCGTTGCGCACCAATGCGTTTCAAGGCCTCCTCAAAAATCGGCGCGTAGGGCTTGCCATAGCAGCGCACTAAGGGGTAGAGATCGTCGGGTAGCGTCAGGGTAAAACTGCCTGGCTCTTGAGATACCCCATGTTCAAGCGGCGCGATGAGATCGGAGTTGCCC
This sequence comes from Agarivorans gilvus, assembly GCF_001420915.1. Classification (NCBI taxonomy): domain Bacteria; kingdom Pseudomonadati; phylum Pseudomonadota; class Gammaproteobacteria; order Alteromonadales; family Alteromonadaceae; genus Agarivorans; species Agarivorans gilvus. The sequence goes on from NZ_CP013021.1 coordinate 3,867,238, forward strand.
ACCCACACGGTGCGCGGTTGGGCTCTGAGCGCTTGAACAAAGCGCTGTTGGCGTTGCTCATTCCAAGCTTGGCCGCTTAAGAATAAAAACTCTTCGGCCTGCCAAAACTCTGGATCTTGTGGGTAGAAGCAGGGGCGCTCAATATCAAGGCGAAACTCATCAAGGGTGATCACCCCTAAGCTTTTACTGCCGCTTAAGTCGATGGCTTGCATGAGAACTTCACGGCTACTTATGATTTCTTGCTCGCTGAAGTCGTAACCGAGGCGTTGAAACTTCTCCACCAGCTGCGGCTTGTTTTGGGTAGCTGCGTTGGTGACGACCAGTACCATTTTGCCAGCGGCGCGCAACTTGGTAATTTGCTCACAAGCGCCGCTAATCGGGCTTGAACCCACGTTGAGCACGCCGTAGGCATCAAATAAAAATACATCAATATGCTCGACTAAATCGGTGATTTTCTGAATCACTCGGTTGGCCTGCTGCCCATTATTTTGGGGGAGTCTTTCTGGTATTGCTAAATAAGCAGTAAAAGCTTCTGAAGGGCTAGAAAACATCGTTACAACTCGATAAAAATTTGTTCTTACTGTGGCAGTTTTTTCGCTGAAAATGAAGCCGTAAAACCTTTTATACGCTGGCTGTGCCTCGTTTGGCTGAGGGTTAACAGAGAAAAGTGAATCTTTACTTGGCTTAATTTTTATAAACATTACACTCTAGCTTTTATTTTTAGCCAAGAGTGATTATGCAATACCTGTTAGCCGTGACCCTATTATGGGCCTTCTCCTTTAGTTTAATTGGCGTCTATTTAGCCGGCCAAGTGGATGCTTGGTTCTCGGTGTTGTTACGCATCGCCCTTGCCACCTTGGTATTTCTGCCTTTTTTAAAACCGAAGTCGCTAAAGCCGAAGACGGCTCTTAAGCTGATGCTAATAGGGGCCATTCAGTTGGGTTGTATGTATGGCTTCTATTATCAGTCGTTTTTGTATTTATCTGTGCCCGAAGTGTTGCTGTTTACCGTAATGACGCCTATCTACGTTACCTTGGTCAATGATTTGATTGAGCGACGCTTTAATGCGCAGTTCTTACTTAGCGCCTTTATTGCGACCTTAGGCGCGGTGGCGATCCGCTACCAAGGTATAGACCAAGGTTTTATTACCGGTTTCTTGTTGGTGCAGGGGGCTAACCTGTGTTTTGCCAGCGGCCAAGTGGGCTATAAGCGCTTAATGGCTAAGTCTAGCTTGCAGCTAGAGCAGAGTACGGTTTTTGCTTGGTTCTTCATCGGTGCCTTGTTGGTGGCCTTGCTCGGTTTTGCGCTGTTAGGTAATGCTGAAAAACTGCCTACTACAACGACTCAATGGGGGTATTAATTTATTTGGGCACGATAGCCTCGGGTGTCGGTTATTTTGCTTGGAATAAAGGGGCCACCTTAGTGAACGTAGGCGCCTTGGCGGTCGCCAATAACCTACTTATTCCCGCCGGTATCGCGGTCAACCTATTAATCTGGAACCATGACGCCGACGTACTGCGCTTAAGTATTGGCGCAGGGATTATTATTGCTGCGCTGGCCTTAAATGAGCGTAGTTGGAATAAACGCAAGGCTAAGTTAAGCGCTTCTTAGTCTGTTAATTAGAGAGGCGGTAGGTTTAACCGCCTCTTCACTTTATGGGCTTAGCGCACTGTTGCATGTGGCTTAAGCTAGGTGCTTAGGGCAGCTCAAAAGCCTGTCTAATTTGCTCAAAGCTCACTAACTTAAAGTTTTGGTTTTGTAGCGCATAGTTTGGGTCAACGTTGTACCAATCTTGGGCTATAAATAAGCCTTCCGGATAGGCTTCGCCAAGGTAGGCGGCAGTGGCTACAATGCCATCGGTATCGCTGGCCCCATCAAAGCCCTGTTGATCATCGGCAATAATCGCAAAACTGCCTACTACTTGGTTCTGTTGGTTAAGATCATACAGCACGTAGCTATTATTGCCTTGGCTAGAGGCTAGCAGGTATTTGTTGCTGCCGTCGTCGTACAGGGTCAGGCCTTCTATGTCGGCGACCAGCTGTTGGCCATCAACACTGGCGAAAGCGGTGGCTTCGCCGCTGGCGGTTTCTTCGGCATTAAAACTCCAAATGCCCACATCTTCTTCGCCCACATATAGGGTGGCAGTTTGGTCATCTACCACACAGCCTTCGGGTTGGCTTTCTACTTGTAATTGCCTGACCATTTGCCCATGAATACCTTGTTCGCTAGGGCTTAAACGCCATTGTTCTATCACCCCATTTTTACCGTTTACAAATACATAGGGAGTATCATCGGCGGCCAGATACATACATAGGCCATAGACCTCATCCACCGAAGAGACTAACTGATCTTGATCGAGTTGTTCACCAAGTGCAGGCAGTTTAACGATAGGCTCTTGACCATTGCTGGCGGCCTGAATTTGATAGAGGCTAATGGTATTGAGTTCGCGATTGGAGGCGGCGGCAAGAGTGAAGCTTGAGCCATCCCAATTGACGATGTTTTGGCGTAAATCGACGTTATTGGGCTCGCCTTCCTGCAAGTATTGTAATAGTTGGCCGTCCAGATTGTAGGCCATTAGTCCGCCTTGCTTATTGGTGGCAATGATTAGGCTGGCGCTAGGCTCATCTTGGTTGAGCCAAAATGCCGGATCGTCGGCGGCATCGCCATCGTCGTCTACCGCTTCAGTTTCGCCATTAGACTTCACCAATTTGATGTTGCTATTGCTTAGCTCGCGGTGGCTGAGGCTGGATGTGATTGGTGCGCTGGCCAGCTCTGGTAGCGTGTTGAGACTGGCATAAGCGAGTTTTTCGTACACTGGTTGCTCAAGTTCGCTATTACCCAACCATAGGCCATCTCGTGCTACGGCGAGAGTTTTGGTTTCATCAAAACCTACCACTGTAGTTTGCGCGCTAAAGCTCAGGTCATCGCGCTGATAAAACAATAAGCCAGCGCCTTCGTCGGCCACCACTAAGTAGCCTTGACCATCGTCTTGATAGCTTAGGCCGATGCCTTCAATTTCTTCGAGGTGACCCAGCGGTGCCACGCTGTCGACCAGTTTGCGTTCTTTAACGTTTTCAGCATCGGCGCCATAGGCCCAGATGCCGACATTTTGCTCGGCAATATATAAATTTGCGGTTTCATCATCCACCGCACAAGCGCTTAATTTACCGCCTACGTTAAGCTCGCGTACCGCTTGGGGAAGACCGGTGCCATCGACAATGGTGCTGTTGATGTTGGCGCCGTCGAAGTCCAGTTTGTACTGTTTGGCGATGCCTAAATCGGAGACGCCAATCACGCTTAACTCACTGGTGGTGGTATTTTTGTAAAGGCACAGCCCTTCAGCAGCAAAGTCCAGCGCCAATTCACCCAAGCTAAGTAGCTCTGGTTCGGCCTTGGCTTGATGAGCAATCGAGTAGAAGGCAATGCTTTGTTCGTCGGGTAAAGCCAGAGCCACTAGGTCGATGCTATCGCCGTTGCTGGCGGTGATTTGATAGCGCAGATCGGCGCTGGTGACCTCACCTAATTCTGCATGCAGGACTTGCTGGCCTTGACTGTCGAAAAGGGCCAGGCCGTCACCTTCCAAACTGACTAACAATAAATCTAGAGAGGCATCGCTGGCTGACTGCCAGACTGCGGCATCGGCGATATCTTCATAGCTGTGAGATGTTTTGAGTTCGCTAGTGAGCAAAACTTCAGGATTGGTTTGACCATTGTCGTCGCTGCCACAGCCGCTGAGTCCGGCGGCGAGAACTAGGCTGCTAAGAGCAAGTTTACGCATTTTTCTTTCCTTGAAAGGTGTTAAAAAGTGGCTAGACGCTAAAAGTCTAAGATGACTTTTTTGTGACAGAACAAAGTCTAAAAGCTGATATTAGGCGACTTTAAGCGCCTGTTGGCTGGTGCTTGAGCTGTTGTGACTAAGCGGCGGCAGAGGTTTAGTCGATGGCTTGCGAGCGCTGCGCTAATGCTCTTAGGCTTTTGCGCGGGCTTAGCCATAGAGCTGTAATAAAAATGCCAAATGGGCGCAAAATGGCTGAGCTATTCGGACTATTTTCATATTTCTTGCATTTTGCACTGTTAATCTGCCTGCGTTTTGCACCTAAGCGTGCTTGTGAGGAGGTGACAGTGGCTGATGCCCTGATAAGGATTTATTACCAAGTAAGTGCATTTTTTAGTGCGCTAAGGCCGCATTGGCATTGGCTGCTACTTTTGCTGCTGCTATTGAGTGTTCAATTTGCATTGAATAGTTACATCGGCGAGTTTAAGCAGGCTTGGGAATGGGATTGGGTTGATATTGTAGGCGAGGGGCTTAGCGCTTTAATGGTGTTTTGCTGGTTGCTGCTGATCCTATCGGTGCGAACCAAGGGGCGGGTCACTCATTTATTTGCACTGGGTTTGATCCTGCTCGATATCGCCTTAGTACAAGATTTACTGGATGAATTTATTCGCCTGCCGGAAAATATTCAGTGGGATAGCGTACTAGAAGCCAGCCCAGTTGGCCTGTTGCTGATTACCGCGGCATTTTGGTGCTGGCGCCGAGAGCAGCAAACCACCAATTTGTATCTGGGGAAGCGGCAGCATATTTTTAGTCAGCCTAATGACTTAGATAAATCACTGCACATTCCCGACTTGGCTTATTTAAAGCAAAACTTGATAAAGCGGGCCGCTAACTTAGCTCAGTGGCAGCATACCGGCTTGTTATTTATTGAAGTTCGCCAGTTCAATCATTTACTGCATCAACATGGGGCCAAGCATGGAAACCAACTGCTGTTAAAGGTGAGTGAACTGTTACTGCTGAGTCTGCGGGCGAATGATCTGTTGTGCCATTACGCCGCTGCGCGTTTTGTGGTGGTGTTTAGTGATGTACGGCCAGAGCAAGCGCGTCAATTGGCTGCAGAGCTGCAGCAAAACATAGAGAGTTTTAGCCTGCCCGTGGCGGGAGAAGCTTGTCGCTTAACTATCGATAGCGGCTTGGCCTTGGCTAGCTCTGCAAACTCATCCCAAAGCTTGTTAAACCAAGCGCTTGATGATTTAGCTAAGAATAAGCAGTCTAATGACTAGAGCCCAGCTAAGCAGCGGGAACGCGCCTTTGGAGTGGTGGGAGCGCGATCAGGCCTACATTCCGGCGCAGGGACATTTGGCGCTGTTGTTAGATCTGCTGGCCGACCGAGGATTAAATTTTAATTACGCCCTGAGTCGCACTCGCATCTTTTATGAAGATGTATTTAGTGGTGAATATCAGGTGAGTAATCGCCAGTTGGCCCAGCTTTGCTTAAATATGAGCAAGTTGCCCGGCGAGCAAGAACTGAGCTTTTTGTTTGGCCAGCGTTTATTGCCGGGGATGTTTCAAGATTACTCTCACTTATTGAGCCATGCGCCCAATTTGGCCAGTGCTTTGGGCTTATTGGAAGACTATGCCTGTATCTACTTTCCTATGTTAAAGCTGCGTATTCAAAGGTCGGCACAGCGGTGTCAGTTATTGGTGGAAGACCCCTTTGGTGAACTAGCAGCGCCTAAGTCGAGCAGCGATAAGCAAAAACTCAATATTTGGTTAATCGAAACCTTATTTTCTGCGGTGCTGTCCTTTTGCCAGTGGCGTGCGGCCAAGCCCTTGCCTTGGCAAGTTAATTTGGCTTTTTCGGCCCCGCCCCGCCCAGAGCTCTATGAGGTTTACCTAGGAAGAAGGCTGAATTTTGATTGCGCCTATAACAGTTTAAGCATCGATGTGGCTTATTTAGACACGCTCTGGCCAGAGCATTCTGAGACGCGCTTTCGCTTAGCCTTGGCCAATCTTAAGCCACAACAAGGCAAGCAGGGCTTGCTCAGTTTAGTGCGTAAGTTGATGCGCCAAGCGTTGCCGCAAATTCCTAGTTTAGCCGAGCTCGCCGAGCAACTGGCTATGAGCCCCGCGACCTTGAAGCGCAAACTACAGCAACATCATAGTTGTTATCGTCTACTCTGCGATGAAGTGAGGCAAGAGCAGGTATTTCACTTGCGTGATGAATATGGCTATAGCGATGAGCAGCTAGCGCAACAGCTCAACTTTTTTGATGTGAGTAATTTTCGCCGTGCGCTGCGTCGTTGGAGCCGCAGCTAAAGCCCTTTCAGTTCGGCAGTTCACCGTCGTAGTCTATTTATAACAAGCTATTAACCTAAATCACTAAGGTTTTATCTTTATTAGCGTTAGTGGGATGCTTTTGTTGATAAGTATAAATGATGGGTATTGTCATTCGCGTTTCCTTCAAGTCATGAATGGATCCACTGAGACCAAAATGACAAAACTAAATAATATTACTCTCGCACTGTTGTTTGGTGCGGCTTCTGTCGCGTTTGCTCAAAGTGCTAATGGTGAAGAACAAAGCATCGCCATCGACACTATGGTGATTACCGCCGACGCGCTAAAAGTAGAAACTCCAGCCAGTGAATCACCTCGCGTCCTATCAATTATTTCCGAACAGGAACTACGTACTCGTGCTCCGCAAAAATTAGATGAAGCGCTGCCTTATACCTCAGGTGTAACCAGCCAGCCTTATGGCGCAGACAATGATACAGATTGGTTTAAAGAGCGCGGTTTTGACGTAGCTATTTACCTCGATGGTAGCCGATTGTTCCGCGATGGTGACCTAAACGTAGCGTTATTCGACATCACTCAGGAGAATGCCTTAGTCACTAACTAAAGACTTGGGTAGCGACGCAAACCGGTGAAATGGCTTCACAGGGCCTAGAACTTGATGTTGTTGCGCAACTGAACAGCGTCTTACAAGTGAGTGCTAATTACACCTTTACCGATGCTAAAACCGACGAAACGAGTGGCAAGGGAACACCGCAAGCGGGCTTAATTCCTAAGCATGCTGCTAGCCTTTGGCTTGATTACGATGCTTACCTACTGGGCGTGGAAGGCTTAAACATTGCCACTGGCCTGCGCTACATCGGTGAATCGCAAGATAATCCTGCAAGTAGTTTAAGAACTGTACCCAGTGCCACCCTGTGGGATGCAGCCATTAGTTATCATTTGTCGAGCTACTGGGATGCTCAGTTAAACTTAAATAAGCTATTGGATAAAACCTACGTCTCCGGTTGTGACTACTACTGTTACGACGGTCAGTCTCGTAGCATTATGTTCGCTACCAATTATCGTTGGTAAGCCCTTCATCTCCCTCCTAGGGGAGGGGATCCTGAACTGAGCCTGCTATATCGCTGGCTCAGTATTTCTCTTCTCTCATCTTCTATTCAGCATTTGGGTTGCTGTTTTTGTAAAATTTTTAATACAACTAGTTCGCTTGCGCGGCTTGTGACATTCATCAACATGGTTAAGGCTTAATACTTGTGCCAAGCAAAGAGGCTTTTTTATGTTGGCTTGCATCTATGGGTTTATGGTCAGAGCGCTGTGATATGGAATTAAGTCGAGCCGAGTGGTTGGATATTATTCCGCTGATAGCGGCTGCCATATTGGCGCTAGTGGGGTGGATAGTCACTTACTTTCATCGCTGGCATTTTGATAACAAGGCCAATCAATTGGCTCGTGTGAATCGTCAGCTAAAAGAACTGTATGGCCCTTTGTATGTTCGGCTATTGGCTAGCGATGAAGCTTGGCGGTGTTTTTGGCAACAACACCGGCCACAGCATGGTCAAGCTAGCTACTTTGGGCCTGGTTTGGATCTAAGCGAGCAGGAAAAGCAAGTGTGGCGGCATTGGATGACTCATGTGTTTGAGCCACTCAATGCCAAAACCGAAGCCTTATTGCTGAATAATATCGACTTGATAGATTCCAGCGACATTCCCGAACCCTATGTACAAGCTTTGGCCCACATTGCCGCCTATAAAGCGGTGCTGGCCAATTGGCAACAGCATGATTATTCGACTCATGTATCGGTGAATAACTGGCCTCATCAAGCCTTGCTTGACTTGGTTAAGCCGGAATATGAAAAACTAAAACGCCAACAGCAACAATTAATTAATATTATCAGCAAGACTTAGTATTTAGTTTTAAAATAAGCTGATGGGTCGGCCGTTTAAAACGATAACAGTGTTTCTGCCAGACCTTACTAGGATTTAAACAAACCGATTCGCCCCTGAATCGGCATTAATTCAAGGAATCGAGATGGAAGACTACATACAAAATCTGGATGTAAACCAGTATTTCCCGATGCTGGTTTCAGGTGCTACTAATGTGCTTATTGCCGCGTTAATTCTAATTGTTGGTGTATTTATCGCTAAAAAGGTCGACCGACTGATCTGCGACATTGGGGCTAAGTATCAAAAATTAGACGATACCCTGTTTCGTTTTTTAGGTAGCTTAGGTAAATACGTGTATTAGCCTTTGTTGCCATTGCCGTGCTGAATCGTTTTGGGGTGCAAACCGCCTCCATAGTAGCCTTATTAGGTGCGGCAGGTTTGGCTGTAGGCTTGGCCTTGCAAGGCACCTTGTCTAACTTAGCTGCGGGGGTAATGCTGTTGATCTTCCGCCCTTACAAAGTAGGCGATTTCATCAACGCTGCCAGTCAGTTTGGACAGGTGCAGCAAATCGATCTATTCACCACCATTTTGCAAACCTTCGACAATCAACAAATCATTGTGCCCAATAGCCAAATTTGGGGTAGTCAAATTACCAACCATTCGCATCATAGTGTGCGGGGTGTGGATATGCGGTTTGGTGTGGCCTATAAGGAAAATACCGATAAGGTGCGAGAGGTGATTGATGCGGTGTTGGCGGCTCATCCGCTGATCCTTAAAGATCCTGCTCCCTTTGTTGAAGTGGAAACACTTAACAATAGTTCGGTGGATTTTTTGGTGCGGCCATTTTGCCAAGGCGAGCATTACTTCAGTGTATTGTATTCGGTGCCTGAGTTGATTAAGAAAGCCTTAGATGAGAATGGCATCGAGATCCCCTTCCCACATCGTAAGTTAATTATTGAAAAGCAAGATTAGTTAAATCTATGGCGAAAGCCTAAGCGGAGAGGTTCGCTTAGGCTGCCCCGCTTCTCCCATCTATTCACCTTGCTGATTTCCCTAAGACTCTCTAATCACTACACTTAAATACGCTGTAAGCTTAGCTTCGTTTGCCTAACTCGCTAGAGAAAAAGGCTAGCTTGCGGCACGCTATGCAGCGGTCGCAGTTGTGCCAGGAAATGATGTGAAATCGGTATTTTAGCTGCTAAGGTGTGGTGAGTTTATGCTGTTCGCAGTTAACATTGATAACTAACGGAGTGGGAACTTGTTCATCAATACCTTAGATAAACTGGTGTTTAGCATCTTGCTGTTGGCTTCGTTTCAGCTGCCTTTGTTGGCCAATGATTATCTGCAGTTGGTGAATGGTTACTTTCTCTCTACTCAGGCGCAGGTCGAAGCCTATCAACTGAACGCCCAGCGCCACGAATATCCCGATGTATATGCCATGATTGAGGATTTTAAGCGTAATTCCAATTCTGCGGTACGTAGTGATGCGCTGTTAAAAGAGCAAACCATGCAGGAGTATCAGCGTTTAACTGACGCTCTGCAAATATTTAAACATGGTAATTGGTTAGAGAAAACCCGCTTTATGTTCTCACCTAATAATTGGCCCTTATTGCGCGAAGTGAGCCTTAACTTTCAGCCGGGCATTCCTTTAAACGTGATGGCAGTGGCTTACAGCTTTGTTACTGCTTTGCTAGTTGGCGCTATCTTGTTGTGGCCATTACGTCGCTTGTTTCGGCCCAAGCGTCGTTTATAAGTTGTTGTAAGTTTTATCCGGTGCTAGCTCTTATTTGTTAGGAGTGGCATTGTCTTATTGTTGCGGTACAATCGGCGCAATTTTTTTGCTCAGTGAGTTAGCACTCGCTAGGCCTAAGTTGTGGTAGTTCTGATGTCTAAATCTACAGTTGAAATCGCTTTGCTCAATCCCAAAAGCCCCAGCAATGTGGGCTCGGTGATGCGAGCGGCAGGTTGTTTTCAAGCCGATGCGGTGTTTTATACCGGCCAACGTTATGCGCGAGCGGCACGTTTTAATACCGATACCAAAAACCAAAGCCTCAACATTCCCTTAGAAGGTTTGGATGATATTCTTGCTCGGCTTAAGCCTCAGCAAAAAGTGGTATGTATTGAGCTGGTGGAGGGCGCGACCGCCTTACCGGATTTTCAGCATCCTGAACATGCCTTGTATGTGTTTGGCCCTGAAGATGGCTCAATTAGCCAAGAGATCGTTAATCAAGCCGATGAGGTGGTTTATATTCCCACTCAAGGATGTTTAAACTTGGCGGCCACGGTAAATGTGGTGCTCTACGATCGCCAAGCTAAACTGGCTACAGTGCCTAGCGATGACGCGCTAATTAGGCAAAGTCGCGATGTGAATAACCGCCTCAAAGTGAAGTCTTAACCTTATTATTAGCCATCTATGGTGCTGGTTTTACTGTAACTCCCTGTTAAATTTTGAGTTAGAAGGCAATTTCTTCACTTACCATGTTGATCGTTTGGCATCAAAACGGTGAAAACTGTGTGCTGTCCCGCTAATTGGAGGTTTTTAAGCCTAGCCTCTCTTTGTTGCTCTCGAGCTGGTGGCTATAATGTAATATCAATGAACAAGGAATAGGTTAAGTAGTATGTCTGGTGTTTTAGCTAGCGTAGACCAACGTACTCAATTGGTGGGAGAGAACCGCCTAGAACTGCTGATTTTTAAACTCAACTCAATGCAGCTGTTCGCTATTAACGTCTTCAAAGTGAAAGAAGTCGTAAAACTACCAAGGATGAATAAGTTACCGGGGTCGCACTCGCATATCAGTGGTGTGGTTAATCTTAGAGGTGTATCCATTCCGGTGATTGATTTGCGCGCCGCAATAAAAATGCCCCCCGCCAAAGCCGAAGCGCAAGGCGATTGTAATCTCATTATTACCGAGTATAACCGCAGCGTTCAGGGCTTCATGGTGGGTGAGGTCATGCACATCGTAAATACCTCTTGGAAAGACATTCTACCACCGCCTTCTTCTGCTGGGCGCAGCAACTACCTTACTGCAATTACTCGAATTGACTATCAAGAAGCCAATCGCATTGTTGAGATCATCGATGTTGAAAAGGTCTTGGCTGAAATTGTCAGTTACAAGGTCAACATTTCTGAAGAGACTTTAGATAAAGATGTGGTCTCCTTACTTCATGGTAAGCGGGTACTAGTCGTAGATGATTCTTCTACTGCGCGTGGTCAGGTTAAGGCCACCTTGGGCCAGCTAGGCATGGAGATAATCGAGGTGGAAAACGGCTTACAGGCCTTGAATTTATTGAAGCGTTGGTTGGAGCAGGGTAAGTCGGTTTACGATGAGATTTTGTTAATGATTACCGATGCGGAAATGCCGGAAATGGACGGTTATCGACTTACCGCCGAGGTTCGTAACGACCCGCGTATGGCCGAACTATTTATCGCCTTAAATACTTCGCTTAGCGGTAGCTTTAACCAAGCCATGGTAGAGAAGGTCGGCTGTAATCGCTTTATCTCTAAATTCCAGCCAGACTTACTGGTAGATGTGGTGCAACAGCGAATGCGTGAGCTAATTGCTAAATAGCCCATTGGCCTAAATAAAAAACCAGCGAATCGCTGGTTTTTTTATGCCTATCTTTAGCGAGGTTTTACCTAAAGAACAATTGGCTAAAGGGATTAAGCAACGAAGCTAAGCCTGAAGTAAAGTGCAGTGGTGCATCTAACAGGGTTAGGCACAGGCAGTCTTGATTAGCTGCGGTGCGCGGGCTGTGCTGATGCTGCTTATTCTGAATCACAAAATCCCCCGGGTGATAGCTACCTGCTTCATCGTGAAAGCTGCCCGCTAGAACCAGCGTAATCTCCTGACCCTGATGAGTATGTTCTGGCAAGCTGCTGTCTTGATCCATATAAATAAAGTTCAGTTTACTGCTGCTTAGTGCATCGACTCTGGCACGTTGGATTTTCCCTGGTAAACGTCCCCAGGGGCCAATGTGCTCGGCATGGGTTTGCAGCGCGCGTGGCAGAGTGAACTGCTTTTCGCCCAACTCAATTTGTTGCTGGCGCACTGTTTGCTCTACAGCTATCGCTGTATCGGGGCTTTGCTGCATGATCATCTGTAGCATGGAATCTAGCTCTTGCTCCATCGCCTGCTCGGGGACATCGGGGACAGCGCTTAACTCAACGGCAAGTTGCTGTTCGATGTCGGCGACTTTTTGCCGGCAGTGTGCGCAGAACTCCAGATGGGCACTTAGCATTAGGCTCATTGCTGGGTCAAGCTGCCCTTGAGCATAGTGGCTGAGACTTTGCTCAGGCGGATGAAATTGGATCTTACTCATCCAGTGCCTCCTTCATTTTTTTCAAGGCTAATCTAAGACGACTTTTTACGGTGCCAAGCGGCAGCTCTAACATTTCTGATACCTGTTGTTGCGATTCCCCATGTAAGTAAACTCGCCTAACTATTTCAGCTTGTTCTTCAGGAAGCTGGCTTAGCACCTGTTGTAGTTCACGACTAACTATCTCTTGGTCAAGCTCGGGAATACTGTCATGGTCTTGATCTTCTGTTAGAACCGGCCACAAATCGTCGCCTTGTACCCAACTTTGTTGGTGTTTACCTTTGCGCATTAAATCAAATTTCACGTTACGTGAAACCGAGAAAATCCAAGTCATGGCGTTGCCTTTAGAGGCGTCATATAAACCAGCTTTTAACCAAAGCTTAAGCATGGTTTCTTGAACCATTTCTAAAGCCAAAGATTCGTCAACTAATTGCTTACGCGCCAAATTAAGTAGCCGCGGAGCGACTTGGCGAAACAGACTTTGATAGCTGTCTCGGCATTGTTTGCTGGCAATATTGGCCAACAACAAAGCAATGTCATCATCTTCACTGTTAGACGGGGTGAACGAGCCTGTCATGGTTTTAGTTTTACCACCGATAGTCGATTGGGTGCTGTGTCTTTCCATATTGCCAAAATCGTTGTCGGATTGATAACTGATTAACGCGGCAGTTCAGTAAAACGATCATTGCGTCGCAAAATAAATGTCAAATAGCGTAAACACAGTTCAACAGACGGAGCCTGTAGTAGCCGCTGTTTGGTTCTAAGTGGTAATGGTAGCAACTCTAACCAACGCCAACACAGTTGATTTAGCTTAGTGGCCGTTGGACTGGTAGTTAGCTCGTTTACCATTAATTCTGGGTGTTGTTGTAATACTAAGTCTAGCGCTTGTTGTAAGTGCTGTTGATGTTGAGCACCGCTATGTTGCGGCCACAGTTCAATGGGCTTTGCGGTGAGACTTGCACAAGGCCATTGTTTAGCTGATGAAGGAGTGGCAGTCACCACCACAGCCCAGTGGTGGATCTCACAATCGGCCACAATTTGCGACTGGCTGAGCCAATCTATCTGAGTAATTTTTGCAAAGCAGACTAAGTCACCGGGTTGAATAGCACTGTCGCCGCCACTGTCTTGATGAGCTAGCCACAGACCGCCGGCTTTTTCAGCAGCGCGTAAGCGCTCTGTGAACATTAACCCTTGGCCGCGCAGTTGAGCTAAACGCTGCGGCATTAAATGTTCACGAGTGGTGAATAAGGGTAAGCAAGGGTTGTTATTCAAGCCAATAGTCCTAAAAGTAGCGATTTGACTTTATTTACGTAAGCAAGCAGAAAAAAGATGAATGATCTTTTTTATCGCTGATCACGTACTATGGTTAAAGATAATGTAAACAAACGCTTATAATTTTTATTGTTAGGATGATAAATAATGGATAATGCAGCAAAACCACCGATTATCACCCAGCTAGAAGACTTTTATAGGCACTTGAGTTTGGCCAAGATTGCCAGCTTAGCCGAGCTGTATAGTGAAAATATTGAGTTTGTTGATCCGGTTCACCACTTGTATGGGCTAGCGCCGCTCGAAGAGTATTTCAAACATTTGCTGGTGAATACCGAGTATTGTGATTTTCAATTTGGCCACTGCTTATTGGGCCAAGGCGAATGCAGCTTAACTTGGCAAATGCGCTTTAGCCATCCCAAGTTGGGCAAAGGAAAAGAGATTGTGGTAGATGGCATCAGTTTACTGAAGTTCACTGACAAAATTTATTACCACCGTGATTACTACGATTTAAGCGCCATGTTGCATGACCATGTACCGCTGCTGGGCTGGTTGTCGAAGAAACTTAAAGATGGATTGCGCTAATGAATATTCTTATCACCGGGGCGAGCTCGGGTATTGGTAAACAATTGGCCCTCGATTACGTCGCGCAGGGGCATCAGGTTTGGGGGCAAGGGCGTAATGCGCCACGCTTGCAAGCCTTAGCCGAGCAGGGCATTAAGCCGATACAAGTAGAATTGAGCGAGTTAAACCAAGTGCGTGAGGCTTTTGCCGATTTAGCCGATCTGGACTTAATTGTACTGGCGGCGGGAGATTGTGAATACCTTGACCCGCAAGCCTTTGACGCCGAGTTGTTTGCCCGGGTATGGCAAAACAATGTGCAAAGCATGGCCAATTGTATCGATGCGCTGTGGCCAAACTTAAAACCACATAGTCAGCTCGCGTTGGTGGGCAGTTTGGCGCACTTGTTACCGTTTAGCCAAGCGGGCGCCTATGGTAGCAGTAAGGCGGCGGTGGATTACCTTGCTCTGGCCTTGGGGACTGATTTAAAAGCTAAGCAGGTATCAGTGCACTGCATTCAGCCGGGCTTTGTTAAAACTCCGCTAACCGATAAAAACAGCTTTGCCATGCCCAATCTAATTAGCCCACAACAGGCAAGTCGTTATATTCGCCGAGGCTTGGTTAAGGGCAAAGCTAGAATCAACTTTCCCGGTGTTTTTAGCGGGATATTACATGCGCTAAGTTGCTTACCGGCGCGCTGGCAGCAAGCACTTTGTCAGCGTTTAGCGAATAAATAAGGACGTTTTTACTCATGAAAATAGCCATCATTGGTTCGGGGATTTCAGGCATGACCTGTGCCCATTTACTACAGCAAGACCACCACGTGACCTTATTGGAACAAAATGATTATTTGGGCGGACATACCGCCACTAATCAGCTGGAAATCGAGGGAAAGAGCTACGCCGTAGACAGTGGTTTCATCGTATTTAACGACCGTACTTATCCTCTGTTTAATAAGCTGCTCGCCAAACTAGGTATTCAGGCCCAGCCCACCGAAATGAGCTTCAGTGTGGTGAATCCTGAGTTGGGACTGCAATATAATGGGCATAATTTGAATACCCTGTTCGCTCAACGCAGTAATTTATTTAAGCCGCATTTCTATAAATTTATTAGTGAAATCCTGCGTTTTAACAAGCTGGCCAAGCAAGCCGTAGATGCCGAGCCATCGCTGAGCGTGGGTCAGTTTTTAGCTGAACATGGTTTTTCTACGATGTTTCAAGAAAACTACCTATTGCCCATGGGCGCGGCCATTTGGTCGTCTACGCTCAATGCGATTAATCAATTTCCCATGCAGTTTTTTGCCCGCTTCTTTGTAAACCACGGCCTATTAGATGTCACCAACCGCCCTCAATGGTATGTCATCCCCGGCGGCTCCAAACAATACATTAAACCGCTACTCGCCGGGCTAGAGGGCAACATTCACTTAAATGCTCCTGTGCACAAAGTGCAGCGAAGTGAGCAAGGCGTCACTATCGACTATGGAGATGCCCAGCAGTGGCAGGGGGATGCAGTGGTATTTGCTTGCCATAGTGACCAGGCCCTAGCCATTTTGGGCGAGCAAGCCACCCCCAAGAGCAAGATATTTTAGGCAAACTCAAATATCAGCCTAATGAAGTGATTTTGCATACCGACCAGCGTTTGCTGCCAAGCATTGATCGAGCGCGGGCTAGCTGGAATTATCTGTTGCCGCCGACAAAGGAGCGTGGCGATCGCCTCGCCAGCGTAACCTACGACATGAATCGCTTGCAGGGCTTAGATGATGCGCCACAGTTTTGCGTTACGCTAAACCCGCTGCAAGCCATTGATGAAGACAAGATCATTAAGCGCTTTAACTATATGCATCCGATCTTTTCTATCGAAGGTCATCAGGCTCAGCAGCAACGCGAGCAAATCAGTGGCCACAATCATAGTTATTTTTGTGGCGCTTATTGGCATAACGGTTTTCACGAAGATGGAGTGCGCTCGGCGGTGGAAGTATGCCGTCAATTTGGGGTAGAGCTATGAGCATTCAGCACTCTGCCATCGCCTTTGGTGAGACCTTTCACCAGCGCTTTGTGCCGCGAAAACATGGCTTTAGTTACAAGCTCTATTACGCCTACATTGATTTGGCCGAAGAGCAGGCGGTGCAAGACCAATTGGCTAATTTTGGTCGGTTTTTGCCCTGGTTACGGCTGAAGGCCGCCGATTATTTAGGTAAGGAAGGCGGTTCTATTTACGATAAAGCCTTGGCCGCACAACGCCGCTTTCAAGCCGATTATCAAGCCAAACAAATCGTATTATTAGGTCAACTGCGCTGTTTGGGCTGGTTTTTTAGTCCGGTGAACTTTGTGCTCTACGGTGACGGCGAAAAGTTTGACTACTTGCTGGCCGAAGTCACCAATACGCCGTGGAAAGAAAAGCATCAGTATTGGTTGAATCTCAATGAACTAGCCGCCCACGACAAGGTTTTCCATGTATCGCCATTTAACCCTATGGACATGCAGTATTGCTGGCAGGTTGAGTTGGCTCAGCAGCAACTGCAAATTGTGATCAATTGTTGGCGTGAACAGAAAGAATTTTCTGCTGGACTGAATTTATTTAAGCAACCTTTGAACTCTTCTAGTCTTCGCCGCGTAATAAAAACATACCCACTGATGACCTTGAAAGTGGTGGCGGGAATTTATTGGCAGGCCTTGAAGCTGTGGCTGAAGAAAGTGCCATTTTACGCACACCCGTAGTAACAAGGTATTCATTAATAGGCTTGTGTAAGGACATACTATGACAACTGCAAAATCTCTGTTACTTGGCTCTTTAGGAGGCAGCGTAAATTGGGCCAGAAAATTAGTAGTAAACAGTTTTGCCGGCTTAAAAGGAGGCTCCATTACCCTAAGCCAGCCAGGTTATACCTCTATTCATCTTGGCGAGTTAGATCATCCCAATAATGTGGAAGTGCACATTCTCGACCCTCAAGTGTTTGCGCGTATTTTGCGCGGGGGGAGTGTGGCGGCCGGAGAAACTTATATCGACGGCTTATGGCGCTGTTCAGACTTGCATGCCTTGTTGCAGTTGCTGGCCAATAACCAACAGCAAATAGACAGCTTAGACCGCCGTTTACATTGGCTGAGTGATGGCTGGATGAAGTTGCAGCACTTCTTTCGTCGTAACCATAAGCGCCAAGCCAAGAAAAACATTCTGGCTCACTACGACTTAGGCAACGGCTTTTATCAATCTTTTCTTGATTCGCAAATGCAATATTCCTCGGCTTTGTTCGCAGGCCAAGCGCTGAGCTTAGAGCAAGCACAAAACCAAAAATTGAAGCGCATTTGTGAGCAACTTCAGTTAAGCGCCGATGACCACCTACTAGAAATCGGCACCGGTTGGGGAGGCCTTGCCATGTATGCGGCCAAGCACTACGGCTGTAAGGTGACTACCACCACTATCTCTGATAAGCAATTTGCCCATGTGCAACAGTTGGTTAAACAGCAACAGCTGGAGCACTTAATTACGGTACTGAATAAAGACTATCGTGACCTCAGTGGTGAATACGACAAGTTAGTGTCGGTAGAAATGATTGAAGCGGTGGGCGAGCAATATCTGCCAGGCTTTGCCGAGATCTGTGCTAAGCGCTTAAAAGTGGGCGGTCGCATGTTACTGCAAGCCATTACCATCGATGACCGTCGTTTCTCTGCCTATCGCAAGAGTGTGGATTTCATTCAGCAATATGTTTTCCCCGGTGGTTTCTTGCCTTCACCTTCCTTGCTTAAGCAGTTGTTTAGCAAGCAAAGACTGATCCCCGTGCAACGCCTTGAAATGGGCTTAGATTACGCCCAAACCTTGCAACACTGGCATCAACGAGTGCTGCAGCAACGCCAAGAGGGTAAGCAAAACTTTGGCTTTAGCGAGCAGTTTTATCGCTTGTGGCATTTTTACTTTGCCTACTGCGAAGCGGGGTTCCGTAGCCGTAATATTGGCACCGAACAGTTAACCTTAGTGAAGCAGTAATACTCATGCCTTGGTTAAGCTTTGTCGCCTTTAAGCTGAATTGGTTGGCCGCCTTTTTTTGGGGGGCCGATGCCGAACTGCTGATGTTATTGGGCATAGTCGCGCTAATAGCCCTGCAAAGTTATCGTTTTGGCTACGCCGTGCTGCTGCCCTGTGCGCTGTTAGCCGGATTAGGCATAGCGGCAGATTGGCTGTTGGTATGGCTTGAACTATTAAGCTTTAAGCAGCCCGGCTTACCTTTGTTTATGGCCTTATTGTGGGTCAGCTTCGCCCTGTTGCTGCCCTCTTTACTCGCCTTGGGGCGTACCTTGTTGTTGTTGGTGGTGGGGATTATGGGGCCAGTTTCCTACTATTTAGCTAACTTAGCCGAGGTATTAAGCTTACAGCCTAGCAGTGAACTGACCGCTGTGCTGTTACTTCCTTTATGGACGGGATTAGCCTGCCTAGCCCTGTATTTATTGGAGCCGCGCCATGCTTAATTCTATTTTACTAGCCGCGCTGTTAAGCAGTGCAAACGTACCAAATTCAGCCTTACAAAAAGTCGGCGAAGCCCAGTTGCGTTGGTTGTTTTGGCCAATATACCAGGTGAGCCTGCATAGCCCTGATGGACAATATCAGCCACAGCGCTATCCGATGAGTTTGAGCATTCACTATTTGCGAGACATCAAACAAAGCGCTTTGTTAGAGGCCACCGAAGACGAGTGGCAGCGCTTGGGCATTTGCCAACAGGCACCTTGTCAGCGCTGGCTTGGTCAACTCGCCGAGATTTGGCCTGACTTAACAGAGGGGGACCAATTACAGCTTTTCGCCAGTTCTGCCAACCAAGCCACCTTTTTCTTAAATGGCCAAGCCATAGGCAAAATGAACGACGATTTATTTAGTCAGCATTTTCTCGATATTTGGTTATCAGAGAACAGCCGTTTTCCAGAGCAACAACAAGCGCTGGTGGGTGGGGAGTGAGCTTCACCCAGTTCTCTCAAGATTGGTTGCTGTTTTATACATGCGCCGGGCTAAGGTTGCTGATGGCTGTACTTGTCCTGCCATTGTTCTTCATGTACCAATTGTTTTAAGTCTTCGCGGGCTAACCAGCCAAATTGCTCTAATTCGGGCTGCTCGGCAAAATGGGAGACATAACCAAGGCACAGGTAGCCAATAATGCTTAAGCGCTGTGGTATGTTCAGCGCATCGCGCAGCACTTGGTCATCAATAATGCTCACCCAACCTAGCCCGATGTTCTCTGCACGCGCCGCCAACCACATATTTTGAATGGCACAGACTGTACTGTATAAATCCATTTCTGGTTTGATGGTGCGGCCAATAACCACTGGTCCATTTCGCTCTCGGTCACAGGTAACACAAATGCCTAAGGGGGCTTCTACAATGCCTTCTAGCTTAAAGCTTTGGTAAGTTTGGCGAAGCTCTGGCGAAAACTGTAAGGCCGATTTAGCACTGGCCGCTTCATACCCTTGTTTTATCGCCTGTTTGGTGGCGGGCTGGTGAACCAAAATAAAATCCCATGGCTGGCTAAATCCAACGCTGGGAGCGTGATGAGCGGCCTGCAAAATACGTTCAATCACCGCTTGCTCTATGGGAGTATCCAGAAAGTCTTGGCGAACATCACGGCGAGAATAAATGACTTTGTAAAGCGCATCTCGCTCAGCTTGGTTTATCTGCATGTTGCTCTCTATGGCTAAAATTGGCCATTAAGCCTGAAGCGTGGTCATTCTGCAATGCTTGCTCATTTTTCTAAAGCTCTTCTCAGCTGCACTTATTGGTAGTCGTCTTGGTAGTTTTTCGGCGGCGGTGTCCAGGCGCGGTCGGCTTCGGAATGGCCGTCGATTCGATCGCGATTCATCGCCTTACCCAGTAATTTTTCTAGTTGTAAAAATAGTTCGCGATAGTCGTTGCTAAAGCGGTTGTCTTCACTGCTGGCTAGCCAAGTTTGATAGAGTTTTTCTTTATGATCTTTTTCGATTTGGTCGAAGGCGGTTTTTAGCTGCTCTGATTTAAAGGGATGAAAGCCCAATTCGTTGAGCACGCGCCCACCCATTTCTAAGGCCGAGTAATAAGCTTCGGTAATCACGTGGTCGGCACCAAGGCTGCGCAGTTCGTAGGCATGGCCGCGGTCGAAGGCGCGTACCATTAGGCGCACATGGGGGTGATACTTCTTCACGTACTTCACAATGCTTCGGACCCGTTGTTTGTCGTCGATGGTGACCACCATTAACTTGGCTTCTTCTATGCCTGCGGTATGTAATAACTCGGGTTGCGAGGCATCACCAAAATAGCTTTTTATGTTAATTTTGCGCATCAGCTCCACTTGGCCAGCCTGGTGATCCAGTACCACAGTACTAATGCCATTGGCCGTTAAGAAGCGGTTAACGATTTGTCCGAAACGGCCAATACCGGCAATAATTACCGTGCCTTTTTCATCTATTTCATCCGGCTCTCGGTGATTCTCGCTGCGCGCATAGCGCGGTAGGATAACTTTGTCGTACACAATGAACAGTGCCGGGGTGAGAAACATCGAAAAGGCTACCACTAGCGACAATATTTGAGAGAGGTTGTAGGGCAGTACATTGTTTTGCACCGTATAGTTAAGCAAGACAAAACCAAATTCACCGGCTTGGGCCAAACTTAGTGCAAACAACCAGCGGTCGCTGTTTTTAATTTTAAACACGATGGCCAGAGAGAATAGGATCAGCGCTTTAACCGCAATCACTGCCAAGGCTAAGCCGATAACGACCAGCCAATGCTGAGACAATACCGCGAAGTCGACAGCGGCTCCCACGGTGATGAAAAATAGGCCTAGTAGCAAGCCCTTAAAGGGCTCGATGGTGGATTCCAGCTCATGGCGAAATTCACTGTTGGCCAATACTACTCCCGCTAAAAACGCACCCAAAGCGGGGGATAGGCCAATTAAGCTCATTAATGCAGCAATGCCTATCACCAGCATTAGGGTGGCGGCGGTAAAAATTTCCCGTAAGCCCGAGCTGGCCACATAACGAAATAAGGGGCGGCTTAAGTAGTGCCCCGCGGTAACCAGCGTAATAATTGCAGCCACCACCACTAGGGCATAAGCCCAACCGGGTAGGTGGGCGCTAAGCAGCAGGTTTTCGCCATGGCTGGCGACGGCGTTATTGGCTTGTTGGTTTTGGGTAATCAGCTCAGGCAGTGCCAATAAGGGAATTAGCGCTAGCATTGGGATTACCGCCATGTCTTGAAATAGCAATACCGAAAACGACGAGCGGCCACCATCGGTTTTACTTAAGCCTTTCTCGTTAAAGGTTTGCAATACAATCGCGGTGGAGGAAAGCGAAAAAATAAGCCCAATGGCCAAAGAGATAGACCAAGCTAAACCCAACCAGAGACAGCCCAACATCACCACTAAGGTGGTTAGGCTAACTTGCAGGCCGCCCAAGCCCAGTAGCTTGTGGCGCATGTTCCAAATCATCTTGGGTTCTAGCTCTAGCCCCACCACAAACAGCATCATTACTACACCAAATTCGGCAAAGTGCTGAATGGTTGCGGCCTCGCTGCCGACTAAGCCGATCACCGGCCCAATCATCACCCCTGCGACTAAGTAACCGAGTACCGAACCTAAGCCGAGCCGCTTGGCTAAAGGCACCGCCAATACCGCGGCAATCAGGTAAACAAAAGCTTGTAAAAAGTAACCTGTCATGAGCGCTCCTTAAATACTTCGGTAGGCAGCGTCGCTAGGTTTTCTAGCTGGCATGCGATGTCTAGCTCAATGCGGTCTTCAACTAAAGCATGCAGCAGTTGCGACCAGTTATTTAGGTGTAACTCTAGGCGTTGTTCTTCTACTGCGGTGCGCGAGCCAAACAGCGCGAATGGTGCTAAGTAGCGCATGCCGGTGAGCCAGGCAGTTTGTTCTAAGGGGTGTAACAGTTGGCGAATTGAAAAGTGGTTATAACCTTCACTTTGATAGGCTTTTTCTACGCCGCCAGCGGTGAGGGCCGCCATAAATAACTTACCGCGTAAGTGATTGCCGTGTTTGCCATAGGCAAATCCATATTCCAAGACTAAGTCTTGCCATTCTTTGAGAATGGCCGGGGTTGAATACCAATACAAGGGAAACTGCATGATCACCACATCGTGGGCGAGTAGCCGTTGTTGTTCTTTGTCTACGTTGATATGGAAGTTGGGGTATTCGGCATATAAATCTACCGCAGTCACGCCGGGGATCTGCTGCGCTAGTCTAAACATCGGCCGGTTGATCTCGGAGCGCTCTTGAGAAGGATGCGCGAACAGTATTAATACACGTTGTTTCTGCTGAGGCATAGTTAATCCCTAATAAGCCTGCGAATGCGCAGCAGTGAAAACTGAATTTAATATAGGTAGTTTTGGCTAGGCTATTCAAGCAAAAACTGTGTTTATCATTAGTTTAAGACATAGCCTTTGGGGGCTAGGACCGAGCTAATAGGGCTTACTCTCGTTGAGCAAGCCAAGGTTAAATGGTTTGGTTTATTTTATGGCCAGCACTTGCACCACGCTGCTTTCTCCTTGGTGATAGTGGCCTTCGTCAATATAACGGGTAAGCTCTCGGCCAATCGAAAACTCTAAGCCAGCCAGTTCTAGTTTGAGGTGCTCTAAAGACATGAAAAAGTCTAACTGCTCGGCGGGAGGCCCACCTCGACCTTCGGTTTCTAGCTGTCGTTTAGTGAACGCTTCTAAGAGAAATACGCCGGTATTCTTTAAGGCTTTAACGCAGCGTTGGTGCAAGTCTTTACGCAGTGGCGCGGGCATGTGGGCAAAAATAGATACAATGCCATCCCAGCATTCTTCACCTAAGTCATAAGTGGCTAGGTCGGCCACCTCGGTATGAATGGTAACGTCGTGTTGTTTAGCCAATAATTGGGCTTTTTCTAGTCCAACGGCAGATTGGTCTACCGCTGTGACTTGATAGCCTTGGCTGGCTAAATAAACGGCGTTGCGGCCTTCGCCTTCTGCTAAGCACAGTACCTTTCCCCGTTGCAGTATCGCTGAGCTCTCGGCGCGCAGAAAGTCATTGGCGCTAGTGCCGTAGATATAATCCGATCGTTGATAACGTTGATCCCACATATTCACTCTCCTTGGCACTTAACAATCAATAGCAGTTTATCGTGTTTATTGATTTAAGCAGAGACCTGTTGTGAGATTATTTTTGTCTGCTTGGCGCTACCGCATTAAGGTGGTTAAACAATGGTGATCAGTGACGCTCACTCAGGCGCACCTTCTAAGCGATTTAGTGAATGTTGCTGCGAGTTGGTAGATAGGCGCTTATTGACTTAAGCAGGGACTACCTTTGGCAACAATCAGCCTAAGAGCTTGTGGTTCTACCTCGATATGGGCTTGCTTAAACTGATAGGGTTCGCCATCAAGGTTACAGGGAAGCGCCTGCTCTAGCTTTATGTCGAGGCTGTCGGTTTGCCAGCTCATTACATATTCAGCATCGGCCAGTGCTTCTCCTTTGCTAAAGGCGCTGGCTTCTTGTATGACTTGGCTTAAGGCAATGGCTGGGAAGGCTTTAATGATACAAACATCGAGTAGGCCATCGTTGATTAGCGCTTTAGGGCCTAGCTCTTGGCCTCCGCCCGCTTGTTTGCCATTACATAAGGCGGCCACGATTAATTCGCCATTAAAGTTTTGTTCTGCGCTACTGAACTCGCTTTGGTAAGCGCTAAAGCTCACCGCTTTAAGTAATCCCGCTAAGGTATAAGCGCCACCGCCAAGCAAATCTTTTAGCTCCGTGGGGGTATCGGCGGTCACTTGTGCGGCAAAACCGGCACTGAGTACATTTAAAAAGTAATGGCTTGATTGTTCGTCTGGCTCTTCAACGCGAATCACATCAATCGCTTGCGGCTGATTTTGTAAGGCGAACTGTAAGGCTTCGCTGGCCTCTAGCGGTAGGCCACAGCCGCTAGCAAAGTCATTGGCGGTACCTAGCGGCATAATGGCAAGGCTAGGGCGCTCATCTTTAGGCAGTTGCATTAACGCTGAAACAGCCGCCTGAACGGAGCCGTCACCGCCGCCAATCATTAGTGTTTTATCGGGGTGATCCCAACCTTGTTGGTGGGCTTCTTCAATCAGCCGTGGCACATCGGCGGCTTCCCAAGTCACTCTAACTTGAATGTCGTGGCCTTGTTCTCGTAGGGCAAATATCGCTTCACGCAGTTCTTCTTGTTGGGCTTTTTTGCCGTTTAGGATCAGTCTTAGTGCCATGATTCCTCGCTGTTATTCGCGTTATGCTGGCTCATACTATAAACAACAAACTGCATGATGGTGAAGTGTTGACCTTAAGCGAGGCCTTTCATGCGTAGGTATAAGTTTTCTACTTTATCACGTGCCCATTGGGTTTTACGTAAAAACTTAAGGCTAGATTTAATGCTGGGATCATGGGTGAAGCAGCGAATATTGATTCTTGCGCCGAGCCCTTCCCAACCATAAAAGTCGACGAGTTCGGTGAGGATGGCTTGTAGTGTTTTACCATGCAATGGGTTGTTTTTTTGAGTCATGCTAGTGGCCGTTAATTAGTTCTCACTAAGTATATCAGCTGCCGGGGGGCGGCTGGTAGCCAAGACTTATAAGAGGGGCTGAGTGAAGTACTGTGTTGTTCTTGGCTCGGCAACATAATGCTTGTTAAAAATGGAAAATAATTGGCAACAAAAGCTAAAGTTATCGTTTAGTCAGCCGACAAAAGGCTGATGTCCAGGAATAGGAGGTAGAATGGAAGTCAGTGGAGCAAGCACTTCGCAATCGATGGAAGTGATCTCAGCACAGTTGGCCCAAGGCCAACAAAAGCAAGACGGTAAAGCAGTACAAGAACTTGTTGCCGCTGCCGAAGTCCCACAAGTTGCTCCTGCGAGCAGACCGGGTCTTGGTGGAAATATTAATATTAAAGTGTAAATAGACTAAGCCGCATCGCGGCTTATTCTTTTCTTATCATTTGGTGAATTGTTTGCGCCAATCATTCAGCTAAACTGAACCTTGTTTAAGCCTTGAACAACTCTTCTCTCCCTATATAGCGCCCCGTCATAGAACTTAAGTTTTTTATAAATAACTTGCCTTTTCTTGATTGAAGTCAATCGATTAATTGGTAGCGTAAAGGACTTATGGCCTACTGTTTTAAGGTAAGCAGCAAGCCCTATCTGGCTGTTAATTTTTATTAAATTTCAATTGAGTAACAAGATATGCAAACTGTTAGCGCTCGCCTAAAGATTATGATCGTGATGTTTTTTATGGCCTTTTCTCTGTTAGCCTACAAGGGTATATCAGGGATGAATGCGGCAACCCATTCAATCAATGATATGTATTCAGAGGGAATGCAGCACACCATCAGGGCGGGTAGAATTCTTGACGCTTTGGGGCAAGCTCGAAGCTCTTTGTTACTCGCTTTTCAACATGCTCCCCAGTCTGAATTCGTTAATATGCATGACCATCCAGTGTCTTTGCATGTGAATGATATTCAGCAAGCGATGAAAGACTTGCATCATATTGTGGATGTTGAATTGGCGGGGGTGGTGTTAAATAACAAAGAACAGCAAATTGTTTCTAGTTTAGAGCGCCAGCTCGATACTATTGCTGAGCAAGGATTTACGGTGGCGCTAAACGCTATCGCAAAAGGGGATTTCCAAGCAGCTAACTTGGCTTTATTAAAAGTGATTAATCCAAGTTACGTAGAGGTGACAAAACACGCTGAGCAATTTTTAGAAGCACAGGTGACTGAAGCCGCTTCCTCTTTAGCGACAGCACAAAGTAATACTCGCGCGTTTATGTGGGGCGTGGCTATTATCACCCTCATTAGTTTGTTGGTGATTGTGGGTTTATCAATTCTTACCATGAAACGAGTGAGTGGAGCAGCGGGCCAGTTACAAGAGAAATCTAAGTTGATTGTAGAAGGCGATTTGACTCAACGTATTGAGCTTAGTGGGCAAGACGAATTTAGCCATATCGCCAATGATGTAAACAACATTGTGACTCAGTTCCAACACGTAGTGGCGACTAATCAGGCCTCCATCGACAGCTTAGCCAGCGCCGCTGAAGAGGGCTCGACAGTTGCCGAGCAAACTAAGCAGAACGTGTTTGACCAGCAACAGCAAACTCAGCTTATTGCCACAGCGATTCACCAGTTCACCGCTACCGTGCATGAAGTGGCGCAAAACGCCAGTGGCGCGGCAGAAGCATCAGAGGAAGCAGACCATGCCGCCGACCAAGGTAAAGAGGTGGTACAACAAAGCATCAACATGGTAGAGACCTTGTCGCAAGAAATGCAGGATACGGTGGGGGTAATGCAAAATCTAGCGCAACATGTGGCAGAAATTAGCAGCGTGATCGAAGTGATTCAAAGTATTTCCGAGCAAACCAACCTGTTAGCGCTCAATGCGGCCATTGAGGCGGCTCGTGCCGGAGAGCAAGGACGAGGCTTTGCGGTAGTGGCCGATGAAGTTAGAACCTTAGCCAGTCGAACTCAACAATCTACCGGCGAAATTCAGCAAACTATTACTCAGCTACAGCAGGGCAGTCGTGAAGCCATGAGCCGCTTAGAACAAGGGGCGCAGAGTGCCAAACAAACCGCAGAAAAATCCTTGCTTGCCGGCGAGGTGCTAGCACTCATTACGCAAAGCGTGGATAAGATTTCTGCGATGAATGCTCAAATTGCTACCGCCGCTGAGCAGCAGAGTTCGGTCACCGAAGAAATTAACCAAAACATTACCAGCATTAGTGAAATTTCTAATCAAACCGCTAGCGGTGCTGAGCAAAACAGCAGTTCAACCTTAGTATTGGCAGAGTTGGCTGAACAACTCAGGCTAGAAATACAAGCTTATCGAGTTTAGGAGATAAGGCCGAATAGGACACTTCTGTAAGCAAAGCTAAATAAAATGACTATCTTAGGCAAAAAATCTAATTTTTTTGCCTAAGTTGTTTTTAAGTTTTAACTATTTTTGATTTATCAGGGTTATCGCTAATTAACCATAGACCCGCCTGCGCCGCATGCGCTACAGTTTGCTTTCGGTTTTTTGTAGGTGACTCTGTATGCGACGCATTGGTTTGTTGGTAGCGGCGCTCATTATGGTTATTACTTGGATGTTTTACCGGAATGACGCGGCTGAAGAGAGTAAGGCTTCAAGCACCCCGCCTGTAACGGTGGAGGTTGTGCGTTTAAGTGAGGGCGTACTTAATCAGCAGGTGCATTTATTGGGCAATGTGTTTGCCTTGCGTTCGGTAGAGATAAAGCCGGAGGTTGATGGGCGGATTAGCGACATTGCTGTTCAATCGGGGCAACAAGTTAAACAAGGGCAGTTGTTGGTTCAGCTCGATAATCGCCATCAACGAGCGGTGCTGATGCGTGAGCAAGCCCGCTTAAGTGATATTCAGCGCCAGCATCAAAACTTACTACAACTCCTGCCTAAGGGCGCGACTACCCAAGCCGAAGTGGATCGCTATGAATCTCAGGTGGCGATGCAACAAGCAGAGCTAGCACTTGCCGAAGCCGCCTTGCAAGACCGAGCCTTACGCGCGCCGTTTGATGGCCAGCTTGGTTTGGTGGATTTAAGCCTCGGCCAAGTGGTTAACTCTGATACTGTGTTAATGACCTTGGACGATGCCAGCACTCTACGCTTAAATGTGCCTGTCGCGGCGCGCTATTTGGGACAAATTCAACTTGGGCAAACCGCCCAACTGCGCCAGTCTGGTGCCGAGCAACGAGTATTTGAAGCCAAGGTGAGCAGCATCGATAGTCGGGTTCGCGGCGAAACCTTAAATGTGTTTGTGCAACTGTCTATAGATAACCAGCAGGGCTTGCTGGCTCCCGGCACCTTAATGAGCGGTGAATTGTCGCTAGCCTCTAGCGAGCACTTGTTAATGCCCTTGCAAGCGGTCGCTTACGATGGTGAGCGCCGTTATGCCTACCGCTTAAACCAGCAAACAGTAGATAAAGTCGAAGTGCTTTTGGGGCAGCGCGGTGATGAGCAAGTTGAGGTTTTAAGTGGTTTAGTCGCCGGTGATCAGGTGGTGTATAAGGGCTTGGTTAAGCTTCACGACGGCATCGAGGTTGAAGTACTTAACTAATGAAAATATCTGATCTGTCCATGTATCGCCCGGTGGCGGCGATAGTATTAAGCCTGCTGCTGATGTTATTTGGTCTGGTGGCTTACACTGAGCTGCCCGTGCGTGAAATGCCCGATATTGAAAGCCCAGTGGTGTCGATAGGTACCCCGTATCGCGGCAGCGCCTCGTCCATCGTTGAGTCACAAATTACCAAACCTTTAGAAGATGAACTCAGTGGCATCGACGGCATAGACTACATTTGGTCCTCTTCTTGGGACGGTTGGTCGGGCATCACCATTACCTTCAAGCAAGGCCACAACATGTTGGAGGCGGTGAGTGATGTGCGCGATGCGGTAAGCAGGGCACGCGGCCGCCTGCCCGACGACGTGGATGAGCCCATCGTACGTAAAAGCGATAGCGAAGAAGCGCCATTCATGTGGCTAAACCTCACTACCAGTATGCAAGATAGAGTGGAGTTGAGTGACTTTGCCGAGCGGATTTTAATTGAACGCCTAAGCCTGCTACCCGGCGTAAGTGCGGTGAATACTTCGGGTTTGGTTGAGCGGGTGATGTACATCGAATTAGACCCCACCGCCATGGCGGGGCGTGGGCTTACCACCAATGACGTGCTCACCGCGCTAAATCAAGAAAACCTGCAATTACCCGCAGGCTATGTCAGAAATGATAGCCTGAATATTGTGGTAAGAGTGGCGCGGATGTACCAGCAGGCCGAGGACTTTGCCCGCTTACAAATTGCTAACGTGGCTGGCGACCATGTCACCTTAGATGATATTGCGCATATTTATGTTGGCGCGAAAAAAGACACCACCACGTTTAAGAGTAATGGCGTAGACAGCATGGGCTTGGGCATTGTTGCCATGTCTAAGGCCAACCCCTTGGATGTGGCCGATACAGTGAGCGCCGAACTGGAGCGTTTACAGCGGTTTTTGCCCGAGGGCGCTGCTTTGACGGTTGATTACGACAGCACCGTATTTATTCGCCAAGCCATTAGCGAGGTCTATTCCACACTGGCAATTTGTGCCGTATTGGTGGTGCTGGTACTGTACTTATTTTTGGGGCGGATTAGCGCTACCTTAATTCCGGCTATTACCGTGCCAGTATCACTGATTGCAGCTTTCTCGGCGGCTTATTGGTTCGGCTATAGCATCAATTTAATCACCTTGATGGCCTTAATTCTGGCGATTGGTTTGGTGGTGGACGATGCCATTGTGGTGGTGGAAAACATTATTCGCCACCGCGCGGCTGGTGAGCCTCCCCTAGTGGCGGCATTTCGTGGTGCCAAAGAACTGAATTTTGCGGTTATTGCCACCACCATCGTATTGGTGATGGTGTTTCTTCCGCTGTTGTTTATGCAAGGGAAGATGGGTGACTTGTTTGCCGAGTTTGCGGTGCTCTTGTCAGCGGCGGTGATTTTTTCTTCCTTGGTGGCGCTTACGCTAGCGCCGGTGATGGCGGGCAAGCTGTTTGAAAAAGATCCCACTAAAACCACCTGGCTTAACCGCTCAGTAGGGCGAGCAATGACTCGTTTAGAGAAAGCCTATACTCAGTTGTTGCATCAGATGATCGACTACAAGTTAAGCGCTGTAGTATTTGTTGGCGCTTGTTTGCTGGCGCTGATGTGGGCTTATCAACAGCAGCAAACCGCCTTTGCCCCAAAAGAAGATCGGGGCGTGGTGAATGTGTATGTGGGCGGCGAGGAAGCGACGAGTTATCCGCGCATGTTAGAAAGCATGGCGGCCATTGAGCAGCGTCTATTGCCGATGATGGCAGAAGATGGCCCAATAGCAACACTCAACTATTCGGCTCCGGCTTTTGGTAGTTGGGCCGACCACCAAGGTTTCTTTATTGTGCGCTTAAAAGATTGGAGTGAGCGAGAGCAAAACGCCGCTGAGGTGGTTGAGATGATCCGCCAAGCCGCACACGATGTGAGTGATGTGAAGGTTTATCCCTATCAGCCCAGCTTTGGTGGGCGAGCTGGCGAGCCTGTGCAGTTTGTCTTGCAAGGTGATGATTACCAGCAACTGTATCATTACGCCCAAGAGCTAGAGCAGCAAGCCAATGCCAGTGGGCTGATGCATGGCGTGAAGTTGGACTATAACCCCACCACGCCAGAAATAGTGTTAAGCGTGAACCGCTTAGCAGCCAGAGAGCTAGGCATTAGCGTGAATGATATTGCCAGTACCCTTGAGGTATTGCTAGGAGGGCGAGCCCAAACCCGTTTTGAAGAGTTTGGCGAAGAATACGATGTGTATTTAAAAGCCGACGAGCAGCAATTTCAGTCTCCCAGTGATTTAAGCAAGGTTTACCTGCGCAGTGACAGTGGAAACTTGGTTTCCTTAGACAGCTTAGTCAGCGCCAAGCAGGAAGCATCGGCCCGAGGTTTGTTTCATTATCAGCGTAAAAAGTCGATTAGTCTGAAGGCTAACCTTAGTGACCAAGTCAGCCTAGGAGAGGCGCTAAGTTTTTTGAATCAGGCCTCAGCGCAGATGCTGCCCAGCGGTTATACCGTGGATTACGCCGGAGAATCAAAGGAGTTTTATGACAACCAACGTGAGTTATGGCTGTTGTTTGCGCTCGCTTTACTGGTGTGTTACTTGGTACTGGCGGCGCAGTTTGAAAGCTTTATTAGCCCGGCAATTGTAATGTTAACGGTGCCTTTGGGTTTGTTGGGCGGCTTATTGGGCTTGTTGATTACCGGTGAAACGCTAAATATTTACAGCCAGTTAGGGCTGTTGATGTTAATCGGTATGGCCACCAAAAACGGTATTTTGATCGTGGAGTTTGCCAACCAGTTACGCGATCGCGGCTTGCCGGTAAAACAAGCCATTTTAACTGCGGCGGGCAATCGTTTACGGCCCATTGTGATGACCACGCTAACCACCGTTCTTGGCGCTTTGCCAATGTTGCTCGCCACAGGTGCCGGCGCTGAAACCCGCTTCGCCATTGGTGTAGTGATTTTTAGCGGCATGTTATTGGCCAGTTTGGTGACCTTGTTTGTGGTGCCTTGTTTGTACAACCTGTTGGGAGGCTTGAGTGGCTCGCCAGAAGCGCGCGCCGAGCAGTTGAAACAGCAACTCGATGCGCCTAGTTTATTGGAGAAAGCAGAGCCCTAATGCGTAAGATGGATAAACCACGTGAGCGGGCAATTGTGGCGGCGCTAACCGAGGTATGTGAAACGGCAAAGGCAGCCAATAGCGAGTTTGCTTGGATTTCCCATAAGGTTAATTACCAGCGTTTTCCCGATAGCTTGCAGCTCATCTGTGCTTATCGTCAGCCGCAGCATTTAGCTAGCGCGATTGGTGCTGGGGAAACTCAAGCCATCAGCCAACAAATCGTACAAGCCTTGGCGCAGCGGGGGATTAGTTTGACTAAGCCGCAGCGCCAGGTACGCTTTATTAGCGAGCAACAGAGCTAGTATTTTACGGCGTTGGAGCAAATAGAATGGCTTATTGCTAGTTAGAGCCTATCGTTTGCCAAACACCTAGCTTAAGTCTGCTGCGCCTAATGAGAGAGTTATTAGGATTCGTCTTCAGACGGTTGTGGCCAAATTGACTCGCTTGCTTCAGGGCTGGCGGTAGGTGCGTCCTCTTCGGCTGACTTGACGCGTATTTTATTACCTGATTGTTTGCTGCCATTTAAGGCTTTAATCGCCGCTTCTGCAGCATCAGTGTCGGCAAAAGTGACAAAGCCAAAGCCCTTCGACTGACCGTTCTCTTTGTCCAATACCAAGTCACAGCTAACTACTTCGCCATAGTCGTTAAACAGTGCCAATAGCTGTTGTTCAGTGATCTTGCGACTTAAATTACGAACCAATAATTTCATGGGAATTCCTAGCTGGCTAGCGTGTCATTGACGCGGTTTCTAAAGCGTCAATATTTCGCGAATGGGTAAGTGACTATTGTTGACTATAACGGCGTAAAAAGCTCACGATATTTGCCTTACTTTGACTACTCAGTTGCTGCATTAACTTAAAGCTAGGCTGAGTAATCTTGAATTGCTGCTGCAATTGCTTAAGCAGACATAACCATAATTGCGCAGTCATTTCGGCATCGGCTAAGGCGCGGTGAAAGATCCCTTGGTTATCTATCTGTTGGTGGGCTACCAAGGTGGCCAGCTTGTGATTGGGTGCATCTTGCAATAAGCGCCGCGACAGCAACATGGAACAGGCAAACTCAGCCTGTGCTTGGCGGCCTATATAAGCCCATTCGGCAGTTAAAAAACTGCGGTCGAAAGAGGCATTATGCGCCACCATGTTGTGCGGGCCAACAAACTGATAAAAGCGTTCCATTACCTCGGCGCAAGGTGGTGCGTCGGCCAGCATGGCGTTGCTGATCCCGGTATAAGATTCGATAAAAGCTGGAATGGCGAAACCGGGGTTCATCAGCTCTTGAAAGCGCCCGGTAATCTGGCCGTTTTCCAGTAATACTGCACCAATCTCAATGGCGCGTTCGCCTTGTTTGGGAGATAAACCACTGGTTTCAAAGTCGAGTACCACAACAGTATCGGCGGGAGTAAGCTTGGACAAATGACTAAGGCTAGTAAGTTAACAGAGCCCTATGGTAGCGCTCCTTTAGCAAAACGCAAGCTCTAGCCCAGCCGTTGGTTTAGCCCGCAAAGCTGGGGTTAGCGCTAACCGCTAGGCTTACCACAAAGGGCTAGTACTAACGGCGCGTTTCCCTGCCAGCGGCTGCTTATATTTAACTTGTAAAGGCTGAAGTACTGATTGGTAGAGCTAATATAAACAGCGCACCGCCAAGTGGACTACTGGCTACGCTCACCTTACCAGCATGGTTGTGAGCGATGCGCTCAACTATGGATAAGCCCAAACCATGGCCACCACTTTGGCGGCTGCGGCTATCATCAACTCGAGCAAAGGGTAAAAATATGCTTTCTCGGTAGGCTTCGGGAATACCTATGCCATCGTCGTGTACTTCAAAAATCACCGATTTATCGGTGGAATAGGCCCGAATTAAGATTTGTTTTTCAGCGTACTTTTGACTGTTAACAATCAGATTATTCAGTGCCCAGCGGAGCAGTTTTTCATCCGCTGATAGGCTCAACTGGGCGGCACATTCTATTTCAATATTCAGCCTTGGGCTTAGTTTAACTAGGCGTTCACAAATGCTATTAAGCAACGGTAGCGGCCTTATGGTTTGTTTTTGCAACTGACGAGCCTTACCCAATTGTGAAAAACTAATCAGTTCATGGGTGAGTTCTTCGAGGCTGTCTAAGTCTTGGTCCATCTCCTGAATATGCTGGCGCATGCTGTCCATGTCTTTAATGGAACGCGTCATATCTAGGGCAAACCGCAGATTATTGATAGGGGTTTTTAACTCATGAGAGGCGGCAATGCTCATGGCATCTTGCTGTTGTATTAGTGACTTAAGTTTAGCGGCCATGGTATTTAGGCTTTGCGCCATGTGGTTTAGCGGTAGCGGAGCTTGCTCGTTGGCGCTGACATCAAAGTTACCTTGGCCTATCGCCTGCGTTACTTTGGCCAAGTGGTGAGTCTGGCGGTAAAGTGAAAAAGAGAACCACCATAGGCTTAGCGCTAAACACACCGCCATTACGCCTATCATGTACCAGAGCAGCCAACTGCCGTGATCGAGGAATTCTTCATCTAAATAAAGCGTTAATACTTGTTGCTCTGACCATGGGTAATAGAGGGTGACTTCGTCGTCGCCAAATAGCGTGCTGCGTAGTTCCACCAAGGGCTGTTGAGTACGGAGTTTCTGTTGCTGCTCGGTTGAGAGCTGGCTAAGCGGTAGTTGCTGGGCGATGAAGGGAAATTCTCCTTGGTGGCTTTGCATTACCGCTTCTAGCTCGCGCCCATCATTTTGTGCCAGCTCGCGTTGCAGCAGATAGTAGAGTGGTGAGGCTATTTTGCTAACATGTTCGCGCTCAATACGTTCAATTTGATCACTCACCAACAGGCCATAGCTTAAGGCGGCCAGAGCAATCGCTGAAATCGACGCAATAAATAAGCGAAGGAATAGGGTGATCACAAGGGCTTAAGCGAACTAGAGACTTTGCACAAACAGATAACCCTTACCACGCACCGATTTAATGTAGCGGTAGGGGGCGTATTGTCGTTTAGCTTTTTTCTAATGGTGGAAACACGCATATCCAACGAGCGGTCCAAGCCGTCATAATCAATGCCTCGCATTTTTTGGAAGAGTAGGTCGCGGGGCAGCACGTGGCCGGCGTTATCCATGAAAAAATACAATAAGTCGAACTCGGCATCGGTCAGCTCAAGTTGTTGCTCGCCTAGCCAGATACAACGCTGGCTTTGGTCGGCAGTGAGGTCCTGACAACGAATCCGTTGCTTAATTTGTGGATTTGCCAGGGTATTTGGCTGAACCACGCCTTCACTGCGTCGCAGCGCCGAGCGTAGGCGCGCCAGCAGTACATGCGGGCGTAAGGGTTTGCTAAGAAAGTCATCTACACCAATATTGAGTGCCGAAACTTCGGTAGCATCATCATTTTGCGCAGTGAGCATCAGGATGGGGCCATGGAAGAACGACCGTACTTTCTGACAAACTTGAATACCGTCCATGCCGGGCAGCATTAAATCAAGCAATAGGGCACTGGGTTGATGCTGCTCCAGCAATTGCGTGGCCATATCGCCGCGCTCGGCGGTGATGACTTCAAAACCTTCATTATTTAAGAAGCTGGCTACCAGTTGTTGCTGGCGGGCATCATCTTCAATTAATACCAGTTTATGGCGTATAGCTTGCAAACTTGCTTCCCTACGTAGCGCGTTTCTTTAGCTGGCTTATTTTAGAGACCCCGTTAGTTGATGCAATGAGCTTTTATCAAAGCTTGATGTTGGTCACTTAAA
This sequence comes from Agarivorans gilvus, assembly GCF_001420915.1. Lineage (NCBI taxonomy): Bacteria > Pseudomonadati > Pseudomonadota > Gammaproteobacteria > Alteromonadales > Alteromonadaceae > Agarivorans > Agarivorans gilvus. The sequence goes on from NZ_CP013021.1 coordinate 3,902,228, forward strand.
TATAAAAATTACATCATTAGCGGCGATTTATAGAAGGGCTTAAGTTGAAGGCTTGGTGAGTGCTAAGCCAATCTGCAATATAGCTTCAAATAATTGAACATATATTATTAATTGTTGATGTTTTGTTAAGCGCTAGCCGTTAATATCTGTAGCCATTAAATCGAAGCAAGTCATAACAAGGAAGTATATGAATTATTGGCGCAAAGTGGCATTGTTACCGTGTTTTTACTTAGTAAGTGTATTGGCTCAAGCGGAGTCTATCGCCAGCTATCCGGCAGATTGGCGAAGTTGGCCAGTGGTGGGAGAGAGTATGGTGCCGGGTAAAGATGTCGTGCTCCCAGAAGACACGCCTTTGTTCATTCAACAAGCGGTGGCCGCCTATAACTGGATTAATGACGGTAAAGGGACCAAATTAACCACCTATGTGCACCCGGATAAATTAAAGCAATATGCCAGTCACGGCCCCTATGATGACGGTGTGACCGTGGTAGGTGTATATGAAACCCCTGGAGTGGTTTTTGTTACTGAACATCTGGCGGGTGAAGCCATTTACGGCACCTATGACACCGAAGGGAAGGATATTAGCTCGCAGCATCCAACTTTTGAGCCAGAATATTGCGCCCGTTGCCATACCGCTTATCAGGATATCTGTATTAATGGTACCTGTAGTGTGCCAGTGATAGAGCTGTTTAAGGATAACTAAGCTTAAGTGCCTTGGTTTAAATCAGTTAACAAGTTAAAAATCAGCCAGTTGTTGTTTGTTTCGCACCTGATATTGGTGTTATGGCTGGTTTTTACTATGACTTATAACCGTTATCGTAGTGAGTGGGAAACGGGTATTACCCATGCGGTGAGCAATGCACGTAGTAGTAGCAACGCTATTATTGATTTGGTCTCTCCTTCAGCGGCGGGCTTAAATTATACCAACGTAAAATTAGACTCCTCGCTAAAACTTTATGCCGCCGCAGAAAAGCTGATCTATTTTTCAGTGGATGCTATCTCTGATTTTTCATCAACCCCCTTTGCTTTTGCCTACCTGCGTAAACCAGAATTGGTATGGAAAACCCATAACCAAGAGCAGGATATTGCTCAGCAAGAAGCCAAGATTGAACAGTTTAAGCGGCGTCTATTAGCCGACGACGCCGATAAAGTGAAGCTCACTTTTTTAATGGGGCGTGCCCAAGAGCGGCTATTACGTTTTTACATGGATATGAATCACGAGCGTCAGTATGGCCCTCTTTTTCCGCTACCTAATATAGCGCCAGACGATTATCTATTGCTGCCAGATAAGCAGCAATTAGTGTTACATCTCGCCTTACGAAACCGGCATCAGGGCAGCATTTATCTATTTTTTGATGCTCAGCATCTTTACCAGCTACAACGCGATATTCGTTGGCAGTTATTCAAAGAAGCCCTTACCGCTGTTCTATTTTCGGTGATTCTAATTGCTTGGGCTACTTGGTGGATAGTGCGTCCGCTCAAGCGTTTGGCTGGCAATATGAGCGCCCACCTAAAAGATATTGATGTTTCTCAACTCAGCGAATTAGAGCGAGATGATGAGCTAGGTGTATTGGCGCGCCGCTTTAAGAGTTTGGTAGAGCGGGCGCAAGGGCAAATGGTTGAGCTTGAGCAGCGCTCTGAGCTGGATGCCTTAACTCAGCTAGGCTCGCGCTTTTATTTTAATGCTTGTTCTGAGGATTATGTGAGTCAGGCCAAACGCGCTCAGCAATGTGTCGGGTTTCTGATTTGCGATTTGGATAACTTTAAAGCCTATAACGATAGCCTGGGCCACCCTGAAGGCGACAAAGTATTACGGCGAGTGGGTTTGTGTATTCAATCAACCATGAAACGTGAAACCGATAAGGCGTTTCGCTTAGGCGGCGAAGAGTTTGTGGTGTTATTGCAGACTCACCAAGTTAACGACATTCAGCCAATAGCGGTGCAATTGTGTCAGCAGCTGGAAGGCTTGGAAATACCTCATCCACAAAATGCGCCTTTTGAAGTGGTTACCATGTCAATAGGAATTGGCTTTGTTAACGCAGAAAATCTGCGTCACTTAAACAGTATTGACCAAATCTACGAAGTCGCCGACCAAGCCTTGTATAGAGCGAAAGCGGCCGGTCGTAACGCGATTGAATTAACCGAATGGACACCAGCAAGCACATAGGGAAACAATGATGAGTGAAATGCGCAAACAGAAGCGAGTGTGGATAGATACAGATATTACCCTCGGACGTAAAAATAGCTTAGTCAGTTATTGTGATGTGGATGATGGTTATGCCATTGCTGCCTTGCTGCGTTCGGTTGAAGTAGATGTAGTGGGAATCAGCTCAACTTTAGGAAATACCAACGATATTGCTGTTTCTACTCAAGTCGCCAAAGATTTTATCGCGCGTTTTGGCCCCAATAGTGTGGTGGTTAACCAAGGTGCGAGCACGCCTTTCGAGCAACAAGATGGCCAAGCTTTACCTAAGGGTGTGAGCGCGATGGCTGAGGCCTTGGCTGCAGGGCCGCTATGGATACTGGGCATTGGCGCCGCCACTAACATCGCATTGTTGGCTAAACATTACCCGCAGTTACTGGGCAACATTGAAAAAGTGGTATTGCTGGCAGGGCGCACTAGCATCGACCAGCATTTCATTTCAGGCCACCATCAACCCAAGCCATTTCGCGATTTAAATTTCGAGGCTGACGTAGTGGCCTATAAATACTTGCTCGATAGCCAACTGGATATTTGCTTGGTGCCTTATCAAGCTTGCCAGCCTTTTTGGTTAACTCAGCATGACCTATTGGGTATGCTAAACGGCAGCAGCGTGGCTCGCTACTTGGCGGAAAAATCAGAACCGTGGTTATTAGAGTGGGAAGTGGTGTTTGGCGCCTCAGGCTTTAACCCCTTCGATCTGATTGCGGCCGCTTATCTCATAGATGAGCAGTGGTTTAGCAGCGAGCATTGGCAAGTGGAAATAGTACAAGGGCCAAGCGATACCGAAAAGGGGAAAACCAAGGACTACTTGATTTGTTCAGATACGGTGAATAGTGGCCGCAGTGTTGAATATTGCACGGCAATTAGCGAGCAGAGTAAAGCCGTACTACTAGAGCGCATAAAGAGTCATGACATGCAGCATTTTGTATTAGGCATGTCGCACGTTAATATTATTGTTGATGACATCAGCAAAGCCACAGAGTTTTATCAAAGGACTTTAGGTTTTGTTCTGGCCAAAGATGATCAAGGCCAGCTGATGGATTACCAAGGGGTAACCATGAGCAGCTTCGCTTTAGATGCGGGGCTAAGTGATGGCAAGGTTAATGTGGATGTGCGTTTCTTACATCATCCGCAAGCGGGGCTGTATTTGGAATTGATGCATTATAATTACCCGCAGGGTAAGCAGCAATTGCCGTCACAGCCAAAGACCTATGATTTAGGTGGGCCGCGCCATATTGCGATGGAGGTGAGCAATTGCAACGAGGTGTTTAACTACCTTAAGAAACAACCCGGTGTGACCATGATAAATACCAGTAATGACTACCATCCGAATAAACTTGATGGTTTCCCTATTACCTTCTTCTACTGGATTGACCCTTACGGAGTGCAATGGGAAATGGAAGAAGGGCGGCAAATGGGGTTATCGCGCAGCATTGTATAAGCTGCGCGAGTTTTGTTCTTTAACGAGTAATCCGCTGAGCGGCGGCGTTTAAGGCTTGTTCAGCCGTTTGTCGGCCAGTGGTTATGTTGCTTAAGCTGGTGGCCATGGCGGCCCAGAATTTACCCATGGCAGGGGCGTTGGGCATCGGTTTTCCTTGGGCGGCGCTGGCATAAACGGCGGTGACTCTGGGGTCGTTAGCCAGTTCTTCTTTTAACTGAAGGTTGGCCATTGCGCCCAAATCGCCACTGGAAAACAGTAAGCGCTGGTTGTCTAGCTTCATCAGGTAGTAGTTTAAAAACTCATCCACTAAATCCCCCTGAGTGGTGGCGCTGTTAACCACCGCGCTCCATACCCCAACAAAGGCTTTGGCAGGTTTGCCGTTTACCGTGGGTAAGGGGGCTACGCCAAAATCCATGCCGACACTTTCTAGTTCATCCCAGTACCAAGGGCCGTTAATGACCATGGCGACTTGGCCCTTTCTAAACTGCACGTCCATGATGGAGTAGTCGGCATTATCCGGCATTAAGTTTTGGTCGAGCATTTTCTTAACGAGTTTCGCCGCATACAAGGCGCTGGAGTGATTCACCCCGGTATCTTTAATGTTGTAATGCTGCTGTTGGTCTTTGGCAAAAATGTAAGCGCCACCTGCGGCAAACAAGGGCCAAGTGTAATAACTGTTGTTGTAATCCCACAGTATTGCCTTGGTATTGTGTTGTTGCTGGAGGCGCTTATCTAATTCAAATAACTCTTCGAAGGAGTGTGGTGGTTGCTGAATCAGCGCTTTGTTGTAGATGAGGCTTACCGCTTCCACGGAGATCGGGTAGCCATAGACCTTTCCTGCTACTTTCACCGCATCCCAAGCATAGGGTTCGGCCGAATCTAGCAGCGCTTGACTGGGCTTAAGTTCTCGCAGTAGCCCGGCGGTAGCCCAATCGCCGATACGATCATGCGGCCAAAATATAATGTCTGGTCCTTCACCATTCCGTGCTTGGATCTCAAAATTACCGGTGATATCGGTGGGTTGTTTTACCATTACGCTCACACCGGTATCTTGCTCAAACTGCTCAGCAATTTGTTGCATCTGAGGGTAGCTTTTGCCGGTCCATAGAGTGAGGCCTGGGGTGGAGTCGGGAGTACTAAGGGCCCAACAGTTGCTGCTTATGATTAAGCCAGCGAATAACGAATACTTCCAAAATGTCATCTTGCGTTCCCAATAACTTACCGGGCTAGATTGGAAAATTCCCGAAGCTTTTGCAAGTTATAGAATCTAGAGGCTGGCGCTTGGTCACAATTAAGGGCGCCTTAGGTAGTGGAAGTGAGTGAAACTCTTCTTTAGTGATAATGCTATCAAGGTTCGGGTATGATTTGCTCATTTTTCTTTATGCTTAGTTTAATTGGCTTTGTTGTCATTTAAGGCGGCGTGGTTAAACAGATAAGAATGTTGCCTTTTAGTCATATGCGGTTTGTTTAAGTGATGATTCTTGTTACGAACCTACCCAAATTCTCAAATGCGATATAGGTTGTTTCAGGGTTATTTGGTCAAATTTCATGGTGTGTAGTGAAGGCCTTTACGCTTTAGCGCTGCTGGTGAAAATGACTTTGGCTTGCTTTCTAATTGTCCTACTCAACTATCCATAAAATTACAACAAGAGGCTAGACGAAGCAAAATGACCTTAACTCGTCGTGGATACAGGGTGATGAAGTAAAATGAAAAAATGGATGAGATATCTTGTATGCACATTTTTTAGCTTTTTATTTGGTCTGTACCTTCCTGTTCTAGTTGTGGCTCTTATATCAGGAGATACCAATTACGAAGATGTTTTGCCGTATTGCCTGATTAGCTCATTGGTATTCGTTTTAGCTTATGTCGCCCTAGAAAAAAATATAATGAAACGCTCAAAATAATCTTAATTCAGGTCACGCCTTTTTAGCGAAAACTTAAGTTGCAAAAAGATATACTATTTCGGTTTAATTTTTTATGAGCAAAAGTTGATAGTGTTCCGATTTTCTGGTCACCGTTCTGTTTAATCAACTTAAGTAATACCTAGCTTAGCGGCGCTCGCAGCTGGTGCAGCCCCTGCAGGCTGAGCGGGTTGTTGGGTCGAGGCGGCTGCGCTGTACCTTGCAATAGGCATTTTTTAGGGCGCGCCTAGCCGCAAACCAATCACTGGGTTTAGCGATTAATAGGTTGCCATAAAAGCGTTTAGTTAAGGCTTGTCGATATTGCTCGATGAAGCTCGAATCAAAATCGATTTCAAAGTAAAGCAGTGCCTCTTCTATTCGCTTAAAGCTTTGGATTTTGTCCTGTAGTTGTTGTTCGCTATTCATTTTCTCACCTGTTTAACTAAGCCTAACAGCGGCCTGTTTCCTATTTATTGATATGGCATAATGGCCAGTCAATTTATTGCTTATGGGTGCCTTTTATTTTGCGCTTGCGAGACTATCAGCAGGCATCGGTAGATGCTGTTTTAACTCACTTTCGTGGCAGCGATGATGCGGCGGTGCTGGTGCTACCTACTGGGGCCGGTAAAAGCATTGTAATTGCCGAGTTAGCCCGCTTAGCGCGTTACCCCATTTTGGTATTGGCCCACGTTAAAGAGTTGGTGGAGCAGAATCATCAGAAGTTTAAAGACTATGGTTTTAGCGCGGGAATTTACGCCGCAGGCTTGGGCAAAAAGCAAACCGAGCATGCGGTCACTTTTGCCAGCGTGCAGTCCTTAAGTCGCAACCTTGAGCAGTTTAATGGCTATTATTCTTTGCTGGTGATAGACGAATGCCACCGGGTGGCTGACGACAGCGACAGTCAATATCAACGCATTATTCAGCATCTAAAAACGCATAACCCTCAGCTTAAAGTGTTGGGTTTAACCGCCACGCCTTATCGTTTGGATAAGGGCTGGATTTACCAGCAGCACTATCATGGCTATGTGCGTGGCCAAGCCGATGCTTTTTTCAAAAAGTGTATTTATGAACTGCCGCTGCGCTACCTAATTAGCAAGGGCTATTTAACCCAGCCGCTGCTAGTGGATGCCCCCGCAGCGCGTTATCAGTTTGATGAGTTGCCAGCCAGCTACAGCGAAGCTCAGCTAGATCAGTTTTTAGCACGTTGCCCTAGGGTCACTCAGGCCATTTGCCAGCAATTATTGCAGTTGGCCGAGCAGCGCCGTGGGGTGATGATTTTTGCCGCCTCGGTAAAACATGCCCAGGAGATTGCCAGTTACCTACCGGCTCAGCAAACCGCGCTACTCACTGGCGACACCGCCAATAAGCTGCGCGACCAATGGGTGGAGCAGTTTAAACGGCAGCAGCTTAAGTTTTTGGTGAATGTATCGGTACTCACCACCGGCTTTGATGCGCCCCATGTGGATCTCATTGCGATTTTGCGGCGCACCGCCTCGGTGAGTTTATATCAACAAATTGCTGGGCGTGGTTTGCGTTTATATGAGGGAAAAAGCGATTGCTTAATCATTGACTACGCGGGCAATAACTACGACTTATACCAACCAGAAATCGGCGAAGTAAAACCCAACCCCAACAGCGCTTTGGTGCAGGTTAGCTGCCCAAAATGTGGTTTTGCCAATATGTTCTGGGGAGTCTGCGATAAAGATGGCGAGTTAATTGAGCACTACGGCCGCCGTTGTCAGGGCTTGGTGCCAATCGATGATAATCCCGGCCAGCTACAGCAATGTGATTATCGTTATCAATACAAGCAATGCCCGCAGTGCAACGGAGAAAACGACATTGCCGCGCGTCAATGCCAAAGCTGTGGCTGTCAGCTAAGTGACCCAGATAAGTTATTGAAAGAAGCCTTACAGCTAAAGGATCGCATGGTATTACGTTGCAGTGGCATGTCGTTTAGTGCTCAAGAGCAGCAACTGAGCGTGATTTACCACGATGAAGATGGTGCCGAACTAAAAGAGCAGTTTAATTTCGCTTATGCCAAGGCGCGGCAAGCCTTTAATCAGCATTTTACTCGACGCATCAGCGGCCCAGCCAATTTGCCCAATACCGCAGAGCAGGCCTTACAGCAGCTAAATAACATGGTGCATCCTGATTTTGTTATCGCCAAAAAGAACAAACATTATTGGAAAATTGAGCACCGGATCTTTGATTATCAAGGGCCTTATCGTAAGGCCCATCAGCAATATTAGTGTGCAGTTTGCGGGACTATTTGAGTAGCTCGGGTTTAAGTAGTGGCGCCACAAAGCTTTTATGTTGCTGGATTTCCTCCAAGCTCAAACCGGTTAACTCATAAGGAAAGACCAGCCAGTCGTCGGTTTGGTGCAAACAAAAATCGGGGCTAATGTCAGTTTGGTTGAAGCTAGGGCGCTCCCACAAGGTGGCTACCTTCACCTGACTTGGCATGTTGCGTTTGAGCTTGCTGCTAAGGCGATTTATTACCGCTTGAATGTTATGGCCGCTGCTAAACACGTCGTCCACAATCAGCAAGCTGTCATCCACATTCAGGTTTTCCAATAAATATTGAATCCCATGTACGCGGATCTCCTCGGGTGCATTAAGAATGTTTTGATAGCTGCTTTGCCCCTGATAAGAGGTACGCAGCGAGATGTGGTCGGTATTCACACCAAGAGTTTGTAGGCACTCTTGCACGTAAATGCCCACCGCGCTGCCGCCGCGCCAAAGGCCGACGATGAAAGTGGGGCGAAAGCCACTTTCATAGATGCTGACGCCAAGGCGAAAGGCATCTTCGATCAGCTTTTCTTCATCGAGGTAGCGCTTATTCATGCTATGGGGGGGATTTTTTACTGCAGCATCTTTACTTGGCATATTGAAGGCCTACTCTTTACAAAACAATTTCACGATTGTGATTTTATACTATAACCTTGAGCACTAGGTCAGCAACGATTATTGGTAATCACTGAAGATGAGCGAAAAATTATATTTAAGCGGACAGTCCCTACTTGAAGATTCGTTCCGCTTAGCCAAACAAGTATTAGACAGCGATTTTAAGCCCACTTTCACCATTGCGGTGTGGCGAGGCGGAGCGCCCATTGGTATTGCGGTGCAAGAGTATTTGGCTTTTCACGGGGTGACCACCGACAACATTGCGATTCGTACTTCCTCTTATGCGGCGGCCATTGATCAGCAGTCTAAGCAGATTAAAGTGCATGGCTTGAGCTATTTGGTTAAGCATGTACAGCATCATGATAAGTTGCTGATTGTTGACGATGTATTTGATACCGGCCGTTCCATTGAAGCGATTATTAGCGAGTTGAGACGCTTGGCCCGTCTAAATACTCCGGAAGATATTCGCGTAGCGGTGCCGTATTACAAGCCCGAGCGCAATCTCACCGAGCGGGTGCCCGATTATTACCTGCACGAAACCAAGCAATGGTTAAAGTATCCGCATTCTTTAGAGGGCCTAAGCCCCGAGGAAATTGCCGAGCATCGTCCCGAGTTATATCAGATTTTAAAAGCCCACCTGTAAAACGATTTGAGAGGTAGCATGCTTAGCCAAGCCGAATTTTCCCAAACTTGTTATGAGAAGTTTTTGTCCTATTTTGATGAAGTGAAGCGGGGCAAAGGCGGTGATTTACAAAAGGGGCGGCTAGAAGGTTTTATGCAAGCCGCTGAGTTGTTAGGCATAGTTGAGCGAGCACGCGCTCAAGCCTTGATGGAACAAGCCCACATGCAGGTGTTTGGTGAAACTATTGCCGAGCGAGAGCGGCGTAAAAAGGCCTTAAAAGAATACGACGAAGAGTGGTTAAACATTCCCAGTATTCAGCGCCAGCAAAAATAAGTCACTTTGGTCGACTTCATGGGTGATTCTTAGATTTTAAAGAGGTAGAGATACCTATTTCTCTAGTTCATCGTTAAATCTTCGCCACAATGGTTTTAGCTGTCTCTTAATTGTTTTACTTTGCATGGTTTTTGCGGCTCTTAAACCATAGGTAATGAAGTTTCTACCGCCTAAATGAGTATAGCGACTATACAATTTTCTCTTATATAAGTTGCGTTTGGGAAGCCCTTTAGAGGCTCGGATGGAATTATACTTCTTCATGGTTTTTTTGGCTAAACGTATACCCTTTTTCATTTTCTCTGAGTAGCGAGCTAATGATGCGGAACGAATGTATGTGTCTTCACCATCAAACATAAACCCCAAGTATTGGAGCATACGATCAGAATTAAGGACTCCGTCTTTAAAATAGAAAGTTCTTAATTCTGTTTTATTAGGATTAATAGAAACTTTAAGCTTATCAACTTCTTGCCTTGCATAGCCAGCAACTTTATCGCGAAGTGGGGTTGGAACAATAAAGAGCATATCATCGCAATATCTATAGTATTTCCCACCATGAATATTCATATATTTTTTCATTTCAAGATCGAAATTAAACATATAGATATTTGATAGTAAAGCACTTATTGGAGATCCTTGGGGAATACCATATGGATGAGGGTTTGTAATAATTAAGTTTTTCTTTCTAACCCTTTCACGAAAATCTCGGGCAGAACACACCCTAAACCTTCCATTTTTTGGGTTGTTAGTGGAAATAGAGAATTCCTGATATAGCTTAAATTTATCTACTTTTGAAAATTTAGTTAATGATCTGAATACATTGAAATGATCTGGCGGTAATTTAGATTCACCTAGTAGGTCTGCCCAACTTTTTTTAAGTAATGCATGATCGAGAGTATCAAAGAACTTAGAAAAGTCTAATGCAACGGCACTGCATTCACCCATGGCTTTGATCTGTTGAAATGCTTCAAAAGCAAAATCAATATTACTTTTTCCTAACCCTCTGAAAGCCAGTACATTTTTATCTAATCCGCTAGACCTTAGTCGTTGTTCATATAGTTCACTAAGTAGGGAAGCGTAGTATGCATAGATATGGCTGTCGACATGTGAAGAATAAGCTATAGGTCGCTCTTTGGTGGCATAATCAATTTTTTTTGTATTTTTATCGCGGTTGATTTTTTTTGAAATTACAGAGTAATTAATTAGCGGGAAAAATGCATGTGTCAATACTAAGGCGGGGTTAGTTACTAACTTATATGCATTTTTATAGGCAATAGGTAGGTCGAAATGTAAATATCCGCGACGGCGATACCACTCTGGTATTTTTGTTGTCATCCTGATGCTCTAGCAAAACCGAGGCAGACTTAGAACTGCGGCAATTCAATACGCCTTACCTCGGCTTAACCAAGTTGTTTAAACAACCATCCATGAGTCATAAGACTCTTAGCCGCGTAATGTTAGAAATGGATTATACTATTACTATAACCGTGGAGGTATCTGTGAAGACCCTATTCCATCATGTCCAGTCGTCTTGTTGGTCGGCCTGCCTTATTGGCTTGCTGATTGTGCTTGACAACTTGTAACGTTCCTTTTGTTCAACAAATTATGATTTGTTAACAAAAGCATCGATATCATACGGGTTAATTTTTATTGTTTCAATATCGCTTATTATTTGATTGCTTTTACTTCTGTACTGCCGTCACTCGTACGCCTCAAACATATCTCTTATTTATCAACCAAGGCATTGAGTGCTAGCTTAAAGGTGGATAAGCAAACTGTTCGACGAACTGGGCGACTTTAGCTAAATGGGGCTGAAGCTGCGTTTGGTAGTTCAGCCATTTATAGCGCGAGTGCTGGTAGATTTCTTCCACCACTTGGTTGCTTGATGCCGACATCACAATCTTCTGCTGAGCGTGCTGATTAAACTGGCGGTAATCTTCACACACCGACAAGTTGAGAAACTCAAATAAAGCCTCGGCCTGAGGCTCCAAGTCTTCCACCAAATCTTCATAACGCACATAGTGAATATTTAAATCCAATTGCTGCTGATAGCGCTGAAATAGCGTGAACACTTGTTGGTAGTAGCTAAAGCAATCGGCTAGGCGGTTCAACTTAGCCTGTTGTTGGTTATTGGCCGAGTTTTGTTGGAAATTACTCAAACACACATCGGCTGGGTGGCGCAGGCAAAAGATGATTTTGGCTTTAGGAAATAGGCTTAAAATCAACGGCAGCTCTACCGTATACAGCGGAAACTTGTCAACAATGACGCTGTCGGGCTTCAGCTCAAAGCCCAACTCCATGATGTAGTCGTAGTAGCCTTGGCGCAATAATTGGCGCTCGCTGGGGCTAAGTGTGGCCAAGTCTTCGGGGTAGCGTTTATTCAGTTGTTGGCTCATCGCCTCGCCTACTGAATACAGTGAGCGGGTTTCACTTAAAGCTATCACTCGTTGTTGGGTATCTAGAATATTCTCTAACAAGGTGGTGCCCGAGCGATTAAAGCCCATCATAAATACCGGCTCTGGCTCGGCATCGTTTTGCGCTAAAGGAGGCTGCTGCTTAATAAAGTTCAAATCGAGTTTTTGATAAGGGGCGACTAAATCTTGGTGGCTTTGCATTTGGGCGCGTTGATGATTTAGCGCGGCCATGGCCGAGTAATCGTTAAAGGCTGCTGAGTAATCTTGCAGAAGGTCTTTTGCATCGGCGCGTAGCTTATAGGCCGCTTTTTTGCGCATAAAATCAAGCTGGTTAATTAGCTCATCGCTAAGTAATTCAATGCATTGTTCGGGATGTTTCTGGCGCAAGGCTAGCTCGGCTCGGTAGTAGACTATCCAACTCTTATTGGGGTAGTCGATAGCGGCTTGTTGTAATAGCTGTTCGGCGCGCTGGTGTTCTCGAATGAACATTAGGGTGTCGATGGCAAAGGCCACTTGCCACTCTTCAATTAAGGCGCTGTGTTGCAGCAGCGCTTCAATTCCATCTAAGGTTTGTTGGCGCTGGTTTTGTAGCTTGGCGGCGGAGATCTCTAGAGCTAGGGCTTTGGCCAGTTGGCCGGGCCAATGGCGCATTTTGGCGCAAAGCTCGCTTAACTGTTGGAAGCGCCCCTCGGCCAAATAACATTCTCCTAAGGGGCTGGCTATATCGGCATTGTCGGCTCCATCAATCAAGGTAAAACATTGCTCAAAAGAAGCGATGGCGGCTTGTAGTAGACCCAGCTGTTGTTCGGCTAAGCCTATGTTTTTATAACAGTTATTTCGTTGCTGAAGATTGTCGCAAAGGGCTAGCGCCTGCTGGTAAGCGTCGCGGGCTCGCTCAAATTTTTGCTGTTGAAACAAACTGTAAGCCGCCAGCTCTAAACTTTGAAAATTTTGCTGCGACTTAAGCTGATTAATTTTGTTTATAGTGGAAAAAGCCTGACTGAATTTACCTGCCTGCAAGGCTTTAACGGCTTTCTCCATAATGCGCTGCCGCTGTTCCGGCTTCATGCTGCGATCCTGTTTACTGAGCTAATTAGCACTTACTTTACTGAAACTGTACAGGCTGTCTTGTTAAAGCTTACCAAAATATGCGCTGGCGCTTTGTTTCATAAAAAATCGTTAACTGGGTGGGCTATTGCTGGTGAAATTTTAATCGCAAACATGTAAGCGTGAATAAATTTGTTCAGCTCTAACTTAAGTGAGCTAGCTCTCATTTTTCTGTTCTGTATTGGTGCAATTAGCAACTATAAATGTGCAAGCTATTAGTGAATGTTGATTAATTTGCAGGAAAAATTACCTCTTTGTAGGTATTAAAGTTATCGCTTTGATTTTTTATGTTGCCATTTTGTGTTGTTGGCGCAGCCCTTGCTATCTACTTACTGAGGTCAGGGGAAGACCAAGTCAGCAGCTAATCGGGTGTTGCTTGGTAGCGGTGCTTTCATCTGTATTTATATTAGATGAATCCGCCAGACCACAGTTTTTATTTATGATTAAGCAATATAGGGAAATATTATGTCTTATTTAGCACCTGCCGAGTTTGCCACCAAAATGGTTGACGCCGGTGAATCGAAAATTTTTATGTCTACTCGCGATACGGTTATTCGCGCTTTTATGGCTGGCGCTATTTTGGCTCTAGCCGCTATTTTTGCGATTACCATCGCGGTGAAAACCGGGGTATTCCTGCTGGGCGCCATCTTATTCCCAGTGGGTTTTTGTATGCTCTATCTAATGGGTTTTGATCTATTAACTGGGGTGTTTGTATTGGCTCCATTGGCGCTATTAGATAAGCGGCCTGGGGTAGATGTACGAGGAATATTAAGAAACTGGGGTTTAGTGTTCTTAGGTAACTTCGGTGGCGCCTTAACAGTGGCCTTTATGATGGCCTTCATCTTTACCTATGGTTTCAACGTGGATGCCGGTGCCGTTGGCGCCAAAGCAGCTAGCATTGGTGAAGCGCGCACAGTGGGTTATGCCGAGCACGGTCTAGGCGGCTGGTTAACCATCTTCATTCGCGGCATGTTATGTAACTGGATGGTGTCTATGGGTGTGGTAGGTGCGATGATCTCAACCACCGTAAGCGGCAAAGTGATTGCCATGTGGATGCCGATCTTCTTGTTCTTCTTCATGGGCTTTGAACACTCAGTTGTTAACATGTTCTTGTTCCCATTCGGCCTAATCATGGGTGGTGAGTTCTCTATCTCTGATTACTTCCTATGGAATGAAATTCCAACTGCTTTGGGTAACTTAGTGGGCGGTTTAGCCTTCACCGGTTTAACCTTGTATACCACCCACGTGAAGACTGCGCCCAAGCGCAAAGTGGCTTCGGCTGCGGTAGAAGCGCCAAGCAAATCAGCACCGGCTAACGCTTAAGCTTTGCCTATGACCACTAGCCAACTGCGTGTATCGATTGGCCAATGTTCTGATAAGGGGCGCAAGCCCCTTAATCAGGACTGCTACGGCGCATTTACTCCAAGCGGGGCTCAGCTACAACATAAGGGTTTTGCTGCGGTGATCGCCGACGGCATTAGCAGTAGCGAAGTGAGTCAAATTGCCAGCGAAACCGCCGTTAACAGTTTTCTAGATGATTATTATTGCACCTCCGAAACTTGGACAGTACAGCATGCCGCCACTCGCGTGCTGCAGGCCACCAATAGCTGGCTCTATAGCCAATCTCAACAAAGCCCCTACTATTACGACAAAAATAAAGGCTACGTTTGTACCCTGAGTGCCTTGGTGATTAAGGGCAATCTGGCGCATTTATTTCATGTGGGTGATACTCGCATTTATCGCTTAAACCAGCAGGGTTTAGAGCAACTGACTAACGATCACTGTGTTTGGGGCAGCGAGCAACAAAGTTACTTGAGCCGCGCTCTGGGCATTGAGCCGCATTGTGAATTTGACTACCGATGCTTAGCCATTGAGCAAGGCGATATTTTTCTGCTGTGTAGCGATGGGGTATACGAATACATCGACGCCGAGCAAGTACAGCACACCCTCATTTCCAACCACCATGATCTCACTAAGGCTGCCGAAGACATTGTTGCCACGGCTTATTTAGCGGGCAGTGACGATAACTTAAGCTTGCAGATTATTCGCCTAGAGCAAGTGCCGCAAAGCGCGGATAACAGCCTAAAAGAGCAAGTGGCTGCCTTGTCATTTCCCCCAGAGCTGCAGGCCAGAATGGAAATGGATTCTTATAAGATTATTCGCCCCATTCATCACAGCGCCCGTAGTCATGTCTTCTTAGCTGAAGATCAGCACAGTGGTCAGCAGGTGATTCTAAAAACCCCTTCGGTAGATCTACGCGGTGATGAAGAGTACTTAGAGCGCTTTTTTACCGAGGAGTGGATGGCTCGGCGAATTAACAGCGCCCATGTATTAAAGGCTAGCGCCGAGCCGCGCCAGCGACACTTTTTATATACGGTGTTTGAATATCTAGAAGGGCAAACCCTGCAGCAGTGGATCACCGACAATCCTAAGCCCGATTTGGCTAAGGTGAGGGAGATAGTCGAGCAAATTGCCAAGGGCTTACGCGCCTTTCATCGCATGGACATGCTGCATCAAGATCTAAAGCCCGACAACATCATGATTGATAAACATGGCACCGTGAAGATCATTGATTTTGGTTCGGTATGGGCGGCTGGTTTGGCCGAGCAAGTACAGGACCATACTCAATCGTCTTTATTAGGCACCGCCTTGTACTCTGCGCCAGAGTTGTTTTTAGGTTACGGCGGCAGCGTGCGCGCCGAGTTGTTTTCGTTAGCGGTGATTACTTACTACCTGCTGTCGGGGCGCTTCCCCTATGGAACTAACGTGGCTAAAGCTAAAACCGAAGCGGCTCAGCGGCGTTTGGTATATCAGTCGGTACTTGATAGCGAGCGGGAAATTCCGGTGTGGGTGGATGATGCCCTAGAAAAAGCCCTACACCCCAATCCGCAAAAGCGTTATTCGCAAATTAGTGAGTTTTTGGTGGATCTGCGCAAGCCCAACCAGGCCTTTATTAACAAAACTAGAGCACCGCTGGCAGAGCGTAACCCAGTGGCGCTGTGGCAGGGCATTTCCGCGATACTCGCAGGCGTCGTGATTTTTTTATTGGTTCGTTAAGCGCCAAGCTAACGGGCTGCATTTTGTTTAATCAAGATCGTTATTCAAGAAAGGAAGCAATATGATTAGTAGCAGAGAACAAGTCACCCAACAAATCGTTGCCAGCAAGGTAAAGAAGGGCATTAAGTGGAGCGAAGTGGCCAAGGCCATCGGCCTATCCAAAGAGTGGACCACTGCCGCCTGTTTAGGGCAAATGACCTTTGATAAACAGCAGGCCGAAATTATCGGTGATTTATTTGAATTATCCGATGAAGCGGTCGCGTGGTTGCAAATTGCCCCTTATAAGGGCTCGTTGCCCACTGCTGTGCCAAGCGATCCGTTAATTTACCGCTGGTACGAAGTGGTGAGTGTCTATGGTTCTACCATTAAAGAGCTGATCCACGAAGAGTTTGGTGATGGCATCATGAGCGCCATTGATTTCTCCATGAATATTCAGCGTGAAGCCGATCCGAAAGGGGATCGCGTGAACATTGTACTGTCTGGTAAGTTCTTGCCTTATAAGACTTATTAGGCGCAATGTATGAGTGCGGAGCCAGCCCTTGCGGCTGGCTTTTTGTTGAACAGTGTTTAACGACTGTAGCGCTGCTTCTTATTGCGTAGTCGTTTCAACCATTGAAAGCGCGCTAGGCGTTGCATGTCTTCAATGGCGTCGGTTTCGTCAATAATCTCTTGGCCTAACAACGTTTCTAGAATGTCTTCCATAGTAAGCAAACCCTGCACTTCACCATATTCGTTAACTACGGCGGCAATCAGCTCACGCGCTTGCAACAGGCTTTGGTAGGCATGGCGTATACTCACGCTGGCTGGCAACATTAATAACTTACGTGAGTACTCACAAACCGGTGTATCCCATTTGTTGTCAAGCGCGGCGCCGAGTAGGTCTTGTTTATGTACATAGGCGATGAAGTTATCGCGCTCTTCTTGGTAGACCGGAATCCGCGAAAAGGGCTCGGCCTGATGCACTGCAATGAACTCTCTCACGCTGCTGTTTTTCTCGATACGGTGCACCACCGCGCGTGGCGTCATAATGTCGGTGACTTTACGCTGCTCTAGGCGCAATAAGTTACGCAGCACCTGAGACTCGCCCTGCTCAATCACGCCCTGCTGGTGGCCCAGCTCTGCTAGGGCACTAATTTCTTCGCGTAGGTTAGAAAAGTCTTCTTCGTGGTTACCAATGCGCGCGGTGATGCGGTCGCTTAACCAAACAAAGGGGGCAAATAGCTTAATCATTAGCGGTAGCAACCAAGCGGCAAAGGGCGCGAGTTGTCGCCAATAAGTTACGCCAAGAGTTTTAGGCACAATTTCCGACAAGACCAATACCAATATCGTCATAATCGCCGAAGAAATGGCTAAATATTGAGAGCCATAAAGAGCCGCGACCTGAGCACCCACACCGGCGGCGCCTGCGGTATGCGCTACGGTATTAAGGCTAAGAATCGCCGCCAGTGGCTTATCAATACTGTCTTTTAATTTGGATAAACGTTGGGCAACTTTGGGGGATTGTTGTTGCTGCAGTTGAATGTAGCTAGGCGACACACTCAGTAGCACCGCTTCTAAGACGGAACATAAAAACGATACAAAAATGGCGAGACATAAAAAACTCACTAACAGAAACACGTAATTAACCCTGTTTGCTTAAAATTTGGCCCTTGAAGGCGTGAACGTTTAGCCAGCAAGGCTAGCTTAATCATCGCTGGCTAACAAGTGATATACAGTTAAGTCAGAATCATATAGCGGTTTTGTCGCTGAGATCTCTCTATAAAATCATTGTATAAATGAAGCTCAAAGAGTGTGGAAAGCAAACATAAGCGATGGGAGCGTTACAGCTTGTTTGTTTTCCCTAGTATTTTATGTTTTTGGTCCATTGTGATTAATCAAATTAAGTTTAGGTACGACAAGTTGACTTAAATCATATTTATATCAATAGGGCTTTAAAGCCGCTACTTTTGCTGATAACGTACTGGGCTGTTAAGTTCAACTAAATATAAACATCACTCAAGACAAGGATGCTAACATGAGTGAAATACTATTATGCAACCAGCCAACAAAGGTTGATTTTCTAAGTAAATATTGTGGTATCGACTCTAATTTAATACATGCCAAAGAATGTTCTAAACCTGTTTCTATATCAGCTTTCACGCCTTATGCACTTGGTCCTGAGCTGAATACGCTGGACTCTCATATCATCTCAAGATTATCTACACCTAAAGTTGCCAATAATCTCACTAATCTTTCCTTATCTTTTGGTGCCGATAACACGATTGCACTAGCTGAAATGACAAAAAAGCTCCAAGAATACAATGTAGGCCTAGTAGGCGCTTCAACAAGTGTCTATGCTAATCGGCTTGGCGGGTTTGCTGGTGCCGTTAAACAGTATCAAGATGCGCTTATGGCTTATCGAGGAGCCATGAATTCCAATGCAGCAACAAAAACCATTGCCAAGCAAAAAGCATTTAAAGCCTTTCAAAACTTACAGTTCCGCTTTAGGCAAGAACTTAATGCAATTAATGTTGGTGTTAGAGCGCGAAGAGGTACGCCATTATCTAGTGCGACGCGTGCAACCAATATTGCTCGTAGCAGCCGTAATGTTGTAAAGCTAAATGTCACCTCTCAGGTACAAGCTCATAATTTAGTTAAGTTTACACAACATGCTAAATTTCTAGGTAATGGCCTTGCCGTCATTGATTTCACCAGTCGCATAGGCAATGTTCATAGCTCTTATAAGGCCGGCGGTGAGTGGGAAAGAGAGTTGTTTATTGAATCGAGTAGTTTTGCTTTTAGTGCCATTGCTGGTTCGATTGCACTAAAAGCAGGGTTGGGGTTATTAATGGTCGCTACACCTGTTGGCTGGGTTGGGCTTATTGTTGGAGGGCTGGCCGTAGCGGGAACTGCAGCAGCAGTTTCTATAGGGGTAAATGGTTTAGTTAAAGAAAATAGTGGCAGTTGGTACGATTCTATAATGAAATCGATAGGTATTTTATGACTTTGGAAGCTACGTTTCTAGCTATTCCCGCGGTATTTGCTTTTTTTGCATGTATTTTGTATGTGTTATTTGGCCAAATTACAGTAAGGAAATTAAGAAAGAACCCAGAGACAAAAGGGCAGCTTGGTGTTGAGTTTTTTAGCGGTTGGGATATCTTAAATGTTGCCGCGGCTTTATCTAGGCCAAAATGGTTATCTGAAAAGTTCAAAAAATCAAGATTCTCTTTTCTATCAGCAAATTATGATGTCTTATTTATTAATACGACATTATTTGACCGGATATTAGCGCGGGTGTTTTGGTTTGCGTATGTTGCTGCTGGTACTGGAATGATATTCGTGTTGATTCTGCATTGGTTTGGATTTTTTGAGTAGCATCCTGTTTCACAAGCTGCGTAGGAAATGTTTATAGCCGTAAAAAGCAATAGTGGAGTTTGGTATGACTCAATAATGAAGGCGCTACAATTTTAATGACTATATTCTCCAAGTTGCTAGCATTGATATTTATTTTAATGTTTGTTACATGTGTTCTTTACGTTGTTTTTGGGCTGGCAACGGTCAGAAAGCTCAGGAAAAACCCAAAAACTAAAGATGCTCTTGGGGCCGAGTTTGTAAGCGGTTGGGATATTATCAATGTGGCTCAGGCCTTGGCTTTCCCTGCTTCATGGATAAATAAGTTAGAAGAATCCCAGCTTTCATTTCTATACGCAAATGCAAAAATACTTCGTGAAAATACGACTAGACTAGATCGAATCTTGGGGTCAGTGTTTTACTGGATAATGATGTTCTCAGGTTTAGCAGGCGTTATGCTAGTACTTTTAAATTCTTTGGGCTTTATACCTGAATAGATAAAAGGACCGAGTCACTTTGTATCGTCAAAATGACTCCGATCTTTTATAGCATACTCTAACCACCCTGCGGTTACGCTTCAATCACAAGTGCTTTTGGGGTAATTGTGATTTTCCCAGTACCGCTACTATCAAAATGAAGCCTTCTTCTTTGGTAAAATAAGCACAGTGCTTAGCAAGGGGAAAGTAAAATCCGTTTGGGTAAATATCATCACAACTTAAAGCAAGCGCTTGATTGTCGGCCAGCATCTGAAATCCAGTGAGTAGGGTCTTTTTGTAGCTTTGCCATTGCCGCTCGGAGTAATTGCTAATGGTGTAGCCTTTTATTTTGCGTAGATGAGCCTGAGCGAGCTGACTGAGTTTGTATTTATGTTTTTGCATGAGGTGGCTTATAAGGAATTTATGAAGTCTTCACCATCAACCACATTGCCTTGCGCTAAGTCTTGCTTGGCGGCCTCGAAGCAGTGTTTAAGGTAATCCGCTTTCATCGCTTCTAGCTCTTCAAAATCTTTGATAGACATAACGACTACCGCGTCTTTACTGTTCTTACTAATCTTTACCGGCTCTCGTTGGGCGCTAAGCAGCAATTCACCAAAATTACGTTTCGCATCATTTGCTGTTAATGTTTGCATGTTCAATCTCCAAATATGGAAGCTCACAAGAATTATAGTTTTTCGCACAAAATGGTCAATATGATTAAATCGTGCGATTTGTGCGAAAGCTAAACTAGCCATCGTTTTAAGACGGAAACAGCAAACAACATCACATGCTTGGTTAAGGTGATTTCCTGCTAGTGTTTAATGAGTTAAATCGCCGCCATGCTGAATGATGAAAGGCAAGCAACATCGCATGCTTGGTTAAGTTGATAACTGTGTTTAATAAAGTAAATCGACGCCATGCTACGGGGAAGCAACATAGCGTCTTGGGAAAAGCTATTTAGCGGGGTGGTTTTCTATCCAGTGGCGAGCGATTTGCTCGCGGGTGGCTACCCATACACCTTCATGAGATTGCACGTAGTCGAGGAACTTCTTCAGTGCCATGAAACGGCTCGGCTTACCAATGATGCGGCAGTGTAGACCAATCGACATCATTTTCGGCTTGCTCTCACCTTCTTGATATAGGCAATCAAAGTTTTCTTTTAAGTATTGAAAGAACTCTTCGCCGTGGCTAAAGCCGTAGGGCGAGGCAAAGCGCATGTCATTGGTGTCTAGGGTGTAAGGGATCACCAAATGTGGGCGGGTTTCGCCCTGTGCACCGACTTTTGGCACTTGAGTCCAGAAAGGTAGATCGTCACCGTAGTAGTCTGAGTCATATAACAGGCCATCTTGCTCGGCCACTAAACTACGGGTATTGGGTGAGTCGCGTCCGGTATACCAACCTATGGGGCGTTTGCCGGTGAGCTCTTGAATAATATCCAAGGCCTGTTGCATGTGCTGGCGCTCTTGCTCGATAGGCATGTCTTGATAGTGGATCCACTTTAAGCCGTGACAAGCTATTTCATGGCCGTCTTCAATTAGCGCTTTGGTTACTTCGGGGTTGCGTTGCAGCGCGGTAGCCACACCAAAAATAGTTAGCGGTAATTGGCGTTGTTTAAATTCGTTTAATACCCGCCATACGCCAGCGCGTGAGCCATATTCATAGAGTGATTCCATGCTGAGGTGGCGGGTTGGGTAAGGCTCGGCTCCGGCTATTTCTGAGAGAAAAGTTTCGGCATGTGGGTCGCCGTGTAATACACAGTTTTCGCCGCCTTCTTCGTAGTTCAATACAAATTGTACGGCGATTTTTGCCTTGTTCGGCCAGTTGGCATCGGGCACATTGTCGCGGCCATAGCCGATGTAATCACGTGGGTTATTAAGTTCCATTTTATTGTTCCTTGCTTATTACTAGCGGCTCCATTGTTGGTAACGGCCAATAAATTGTTTTTGAATAGGTGCGGCGTATTGCCCCCGCTTAGAAGTAGAGAGTTTTAGCTGGTGTAAGCTCTCGGCGAGTTTCACCGCGGCACTTACGCCATCAATCACCGGCACATTAAGGCATGAGCTTAACTCTTGGGCCAGCTCAGACATGCCCGCGCAGCCCAATACAATAGAGTCGGCACCGTCTTGTTGAATGGCGGCCAAACACTCATTTTTAAGTTGTTCAAAGGTATCTTGCTGTAGTTCTTCTAGATCTAATACTGGGATCTCTGCGGCTCTAGCACCTGAGCATAGGTGTTGGTAGCCGTAGCGATGCAATAGGTGCTCGGCAGCCGGCAGCGTGCGCGCCAAGGTGGTAACAATGCCAAAGCGGTGAGACACAATGCTGGCCAGTTTAAAGGCGGCTTCGGCTACGCCAATCACCGGGGCGCTAGCTATTTCGCGAGCGGCATCCAGCGCGGGGTCGCCAAAGCAGGCAATAATATGGGCATCTACCCCTTGCTCACGCCCCTTAGCGATTTCGTCAAGCACTGCAGCCGCGGCGATGGTTTCATCTAGGGCACATTCGATACTGCGCGGGCCATGCTGCGGTGAGCAGGCGATAATTTGGCTATCGCTTAAACTCACGGCCTCGGCGGAGCGGCCAATGGCCTCGGTCATGCCCTGGCAGGTGTTAGGGTTAATTATTTGAATTTTCATTGGTTAATCCGCGTCTGCAAATAAGCTGTTGAAGTTCACCGGACTGTCTTGTTTGCCGTTCAGTGAAATTGAAGATTTAATATGGCTGAGGTGATGACGCATCCAGTCTTGAGCCTCGCTGACTTTGCGTTGGTCAAGTAAATCGATAAGCTCGGCGTGGTCGCCACAGTTGCAACTCACACTGTCTTTGGTGCCGTAGGCGGCAATCACTAATGAAGAGCGAAAACATAGCTGTTCTATAAAACTGGCCAATACTTGGTTATTACCCATTTGCGCCAACTTAATATGGAAGTCGGCGGTGAGTTGAATTGACTTAGCCAGTTGTTCGTCTTGCTCGGCCTGCTTTTCTTGTTGCACCATGGCTCTAAATTGTTGGGCAGCTTTTAGGTTCCAGTTATCGGCGATCTCTGGAATCAACATCGGTTCTAGCATAATCCGGCTGTCTAGTACTTCTTCTGCTTCTTGGCGACTGGGATGATTCACTTGGGCGCCTTTATTCGGCTGAATTACCACGAAGCGTTCTATTGCTAAACGTTGTAGTACTTTGCGAATGCCGGTGCGACTTACACCAAAAGCCTCAGACAATTTATCTTCAGGAAGTCGGGAGCCCGGCGGCAACTGGTGCTCAACAATGGCTTTTAGCATCTTCTGATATATTTTTTCGTCGTTGGACATAATTGCTCTCATTTTTGTATACAACCAACCCCTGCAATTTGTATACCTATAACCCTATATTTTTAGCCCTTGGATAACAAGAGCTTGCGCATGTTCTTGCCAGTATAGCCTGCTGTTATGCACTTTGTTGGCGCGAAATATGTTCACATTGGTGCGTCAATACTGCATTGGTGAAGCCTATTTTCCGATAGGCCCTTGGCAAATAAGGCTTTTTATATTTGGCACAATACTTGTTTTGATTGTATACAATTTTACGAAAAAGGAACTGAGCCATGAAAAAGGAATTACCAATTAGTCCGAAATTGAGTAACGCAGACTTACTCCCCGACAAAGAGCAAAAGTGGGGCTGGTACAGTATTTTTGCATTTTGGATGTCAGATGTTCACAGTGTGGGTGGCTATGTATTTGCCGCCAGTTTATTTGCCTTGGGGCTGAATGGCATTCAAGTATTTATTAGCTTGTTAGTGGGCATTAGCATTGTGTTGGTTTTTGCTAATTTAATGGGTAAGCCGGGGCAAAAGGCCGGGGTGCCTTTTCCGGTAGTGGCGCGCATGTCCTTTGGGGTCTTTGGGGCCAACATCCCGGCGGTGATCCGCGGCCTAATTGCAGTGGTTTGGTACGGTATTCAAACCTTCTTAGCCTCTAGCTCGTTTATTATTTTGTTGTTGTACTTCTTCCCTAGTATGGAGTCGCTAGCAGATTCAAGCTTTGTGGGTCTGTCTTATTTAGGTTGGGTTGGCTTTATCGCTATGTGGATTTTGCAAGGCATTGTATTTATGTTTGGCATGGACATGATCCGCAAGGTGATTGACTGGTCTGGCCCGGCTATTTATATCGCGATGTTTGCTTTGTGTGTGTACATGATCGACGCAGCCGGTTGGGACAACATCAGCTTCAACCTCAGTTCTAAAAACTTAGATGGCTGGGATGCGGGCATTCAAATGTTTGTAGCCGCGGCTTTAGTGGCGGGTTACTTTGCAGGGCCAACGCTAAACTTCAGTGACTTCTCTCGTTACTGTGGCAGCTACCAAAAATTGAAGTTGGGTAATATCTTGGGTCTACCGCTTAACTTCATCGTATTCTCTGCTTTTAGTGTGATTATCGTATCGGCTTCTATTCCGGTATTTGGTGAAATGATTACCGACCCAGTAGAAACTGTAAAACGCTTAGATTCAGGCCTAATCACCGTGTTGGGTGCTTTAACCTTCATCTTTGCCACCGTGGGCATTAACATTGTGGCTAACTTTGTAGCCCCCGCGTTTGACTTCTCTAACGTATCACCACAAAAAATCAGCTTTAAAGCGGGTGGCTTTATCGCCGCTTTTGGTTCGGTATTGCTCACACCTTGGAATCTATTTAATAACCCTGAAATGATTCACTACACGGTTGACGTATTGGCCGCGATGATTGGGCCGCTATACGGCATTATCATTGTTGACTACTACCTAGTGAAGAAAGGCAAAATTGATATTCCTTCCTTATATACCGAGTCTGAGCAAGGCCTGTATTGGTACAAGAAGGGCATTAACATGAAGAGTGTTTATGCCTTGGCTGTGGCCAGTATTGTATCGATAGTGGCTACCTTTATGATTCATGCCTTATCTAACTATGCCTTGTTTATTGGTGGCATTGTGGCGGCGGTGGTTTACCGTTATTTAATGGCACCGGAAACGGCCTATGCGCTGCAAATGAAGCTAGCGGAGAGTGAAGCTTAAGTCTTAGCGCTAATGGGGTCTAACAGCTGTATGGTTAGGCCTAATTAGCTAAAGCTGGCTTGCTAAGCCTGCTGTTTAACATTGGCCGAGTATATTGTGTATACTCGGCCTGCTTCATTTTAAACCCGTATTGCGCGTATTTGTTTCTTTCTCTTTTCACTTAAGCGCCTTTAAAACCTACACATTTTGTGGGGATTTAGCAGGAAATTAATTACTTTTTATTCGCTTTGGGGCTACCCAGTCCTCACTATATTTACTATTCTTTATCTGATTGTTTACATAATAGTTACATGTATATTTTACCAAGGTGAGAACACAAAGCGTCTTACTGGTTGTATCGAATAAGCTTGGCGGGAAAGTATGGCGAATTTTCGTAAACTGCAAAATTCGGTAGGCAGTATTACCATTGACGAATCAGGTAAGGTGCATTCGTTTGATTCGGTTGCTGAACGTATTTTTGGTTATGTGTCGAGTGAAGTGATTGGGCAAAATGTCTCGATATTGATGCCAGAACCTCACCGCTCTCATCACGACGGTTATTTAAAGCGTTATTTAGCCGAGGCCAGCGAACATATTATTGGTCGTGGTCGCGAATTGCTTGGCTTGCACAAAGATGGTCATACCTTCCCAATCTGGTTGGCGGTCAACTACGTGCAAGTGGAAGGGATTACCCTATTTACCGGGGCGGTACTTGACCTTAGCTCCCAAAAACAAACCGAACGTGAATTATCGCGCAGTGAAGAGTTATCCCGAGCCGTATTAGATACTGCAGTAAACCCAATTATTACCATTAATCGGTTTGGCCAGATCCAGTCTTTCAATAATTCTGCGGAAAAGTTTTTTGGTTTTACCCGTGAAGAGGTGCTGGATAAGAACGTTAACATTCTTATGCCAGAGCCGGATCATTCCCATCACGACAGTTATTTATCTAATTACCTTAAAACCGGCTCACCCAAAATTATTGGTACTGGTCGCGAAGTGGTGGCAAAAACCAAGCATGGCGCATTGGTGCCGATTCATCTGTCGGTGGGTGAGATGGAAATGGATGATGAAACCATGTTTGTTGGCATCATCACCGATATCTCACAGCAAAAAGCCGTAGAAAAAGAATTACTGCAACACCGTGAACGGCTGGAAGAACTGGTTGCCCTAGCCACCGAAGAAGTTGAAGCCATTGTAAAAACCGCTGCCAATGGGGTGATTACCATCGATGAAAACGGCACCATCGACGTATTTAATCCATCGGCTGAGGCCTTGTTTGCTTGGCCAAGCGAGAAGGTTAAAGGCCAATCCATTTCCATGTTATTGAGCGAACCGGATGCGGCACTTTATCAGCAACATATTGCGCGTTACTTAGAGTTTGGCAGTAACCAAGAAATGGTTAAAGGTATTGAGGTACAAGCTAAACGTCGAAATGGCTCATTATTTGCCGCGTTAATCGCATCGGGGCATCGCGAATTAAAAAATGGTCGGCATTTATTTGTGGTATTTATTCACGATATTACCGAGCAAAAACGTACCGAAGAAGTTTTACGCATCGCTAAAGAATCTGCCGAACAAGGGGTAAAAACCAAAGCCGCGTTTTTGGCTAATATGAGTCACGAAATCCGCACTCCGATGAACGCGATTATTGGTTTTTCAGAGTTAGTGCAGCAATCTCCTCAGTTGCCGCAAAGCCTGTCTCAGCACATGAATACCATTGTTAACTCATCTAAGGCCTTATTGAGTTTGTTAAACGATATTCTGGATGTGTCGAAACTGGAAAGTGAGCAATTCAGCCTTGACTCAGTGGCGTTTAATCTGCCGAATGTGATTCGGGATGCGCTGCAAATGCTGGAGTACCGAGCCAACGAAAAAGCCTTGCAACTGCTATTAGATTACCCTCCGCAACTACCTATGGTATTTGTTGGTGACCCATTACGTTTGCGTCAGGTATTAATTAACCTAGTGGGTAATTCGGTGAAATTTACCGATAAGGGGGTGGTGAAGGTGAGTGTTGAAACCACCGATATTGCCGACCAGCTATTGATTAGTGTAAGTGATACCGGCATTGGCATGTCGGCGGAACAATTGGATAAGGTGTTTGAACCCTTTAGTCAGGCCGATATTTCGATCTCGCGTCGTTATGGTGGTACAGGGCTAGGTACCACTATTTGTAAGCAACTGGTGAGCCTAATGGGCGGTACCATTTGGGCGCAAAGCGAGCAAGGAAAAGGCAGCCAATTCCAGTTCACCTGTCGTTTACCGGTTGCCTCGGATGATAGCGCCGAGATTTTATTCGACGATGGGCAGCCTAAAAGTGAAGAGTATTATTCACCACGTTTGTTCTCGGTGTTGTTAGCCGAAGACATCAAAGAAAACGCCATTCTGGTATCACTGCGGTTAGAGCAGCAAGGACACCAAGTCGATTGGGTTACCGATGGCGAAAAAGCGCTAAACGCATACAAAAACGGCCACTTCGATTTAATTTTAATGGATGTAATGATGCCTGAGATGGACGGCTTAGAAGCGACTCGCATTATTCGTCGTATAGAGAAAGAAAGCGGCCAGCATATTCCGATTATTGCGCTTACCGCCAGTATTATGCAGGAAGACCACCTCAACTGTACTAATGCAGGAATGGATGCGGTAGAAGGTAAACCCATCGATTTTGCTAAGCTGTTGGATACCATGGAGCAAACCGTTCCGGTTGATAAAGGCAGGCCTAATACCATCAAACGGGTGGGAGGGCGCCGTCATCCGCTTGTGGATTTCTCGCCAGTTGAGGCCGTAGCTAATTATCGCAAGGCGATTAGCGTATGGGGAGACCCAGTTGTGTACGCTACGGCCTTACATTCGTTTGCTAAAGATCATCAACAAGATGCGTCTCATATCGCTAAGTTGCTGGAGGGCGATCGTTATAGTATTGAGCGGGCCCGTGATGTAGCTCATGCGCTAAAAGGCGTGTCGGGTAATTTAATGTTGGACCGCATCTATGCTGTTAGTCTGCACATTAATAATCACTTTAGAACCTCCATCCTCAGTGACTTGCGTAACGACCTCAAAGACTTAGACAAGGCCATCGCTACTGCGGTGGCGGCAATTAATAAATTGGAACTACCCGAACAGACTGAAGTAGTCGCGAAGCGCTTTGATGCTCAAGAAGTATTGAAATTAGTGAATGCCTTGTTGTTGTCGTATGAGCAGTTAAACCCTGATCTTGCTTCACCCATCATCGATCGTTTATTGGAATATGTAGACAGTGCCACAGTGGCACCAGTGTTAGCTGAGCTTAATGCCTATGATTTTGATAGTGCCAGAGAAAAAACCATAGAAATGGCCTCTAGCCTTGGCTTAAATGTGGGAGAACAACAATGATCAGCAAAGTGCTATTAGTGGACGATGAGCCAAATAATTTGAATGTGTTAAAACAGATCTTGGCCGATAAATATCAATTGCTGTTTGCCAACAATGGCAGCAGAGCGATTGATGCCGCACTCAAGCATAGCCCTGATATTATTTTGCTCGACATTATGATGCCAGATATGGACGGTTATAAAGTGTGCCGCACTTTAAAAGAGCTACCTTCAACCCAAAAAATACCGGTGATTTTTGTTAGTGCCATGAGTGAAGTGGAAGATGAAGCCATGGGCTTTGATGTGGGCGCAGTGGATTACATTCAAAAGCCAGTATCGGCACCCATCGTATTACGCCGAGTACAAACCCACTTGTCTTTAGTACACGCTCGGGAATTGGAAGATAACCAAAAAGCCGCGATGTTTATGTTAGGTGAAGCGGGGCATTACAACGATACCGATACCGGGGCGCATATTTGGCGAATGGCCGCTTATGCCAGAATTATTGCCGAAGGGGCGGGGTGGGATGAAGAGTTAGCCGAACGTTTAGAAATGGCGGCACCGATGCACGATACCGGAAAAATTGGTATTTCCGATACCATTCTTAAAGCGCCTAGGCAACTGAGCCCTCAGGAGTGGGTAATCATGAAAACCCATACTGAAATTGGCTATAAAATTCTTAGTATGAGTAAAAACCCGCTGTTTAGTTTAGCGGCAGAAATTGCGCGTTATCATCATGAAAAATGGGACGGTAGCGGCTACCCCAAAGGTTTGAAGGGAGAAGATATTCCCCAGTCGGCACGCATCGTCGCCATTGCCGATGTATTTGATGCGCTTACTAAGAAACGCCCGTATAAAGACGCTTGGCCAATTGAGCGAGCGATTGCCACCATTGAGGCAGAGGCGGGCAGTCATTTTGACCCGAACTTGGTGGAGATTTTCCATAATTCTTTACCACAAATATTAGAAGCCAAACAGAAATGGGACTTAGCCGAACAATCGGGTAAATCTTGCTATGAACAGATCGCCCTTGAGGATATGGCGGACTAAAAGCACCGTTCACGGAGGCATGTGAACGGTGGTGTATAAGCAGAGCTTCGCTTTGTTATAGGGCAGGAGTATGACTTGGCGCTTGGCGAGGCTGAGCCATCTTCTCGTAGGCGTAAGCGATTTTGATTAAGCTGGCTTCATCAAATTCACGGGCCAGCATTTCCATCCCGACCGGCAGCTGGGGCTCGCTATTGGTCATTCCCGCAGGCATGGTTAAGGCGGGGAAGCCAGAGAAGGGGCTAAGGCGATTATTGTCACCAGCTAGTGGAGCCTGTCCTAGCTCTGAAGCCAAGCCCAACATTGTAGGGTAGAGTAACACGTCATAGGCTTGGCCTAGAGGGATCCCTGCGTCATCGACATTGTTTAAGGCTTGCATCAAGGCGTTGCGAACTTGGGTGGGGCGCTCGGTTTGGTTTAGCTGATAATCCTCGTTAGCACTTTGGTCACCGCAAAACAGGCCATAGTAGTAGAAGTATTGCTGGTGGCGCACTTCATAGTCGAAGCTTGCGGCCAATGCGGCAAAGGATAGATGATGCCCATCGGCTAGCTCAGACCAGCTACCGAGGTAGTCAGTTAAGTCGTTACAAAACTCGTAACGTGAGACACTCTTATAGCGTTCAAAAATCTCACTCAGCTTAGGAATAGTGACCTCCTCAATCACCGCTCCTGCGGCTTGCATCTGCGCTAAGGCTGCTTCGATAGTGGCTTGGACCACTTGGTTTTGCTGCTCGCTGCCATCACCAAACATCTCCCTAACCACGCCAATGCGCGCGCCGTTTAGTGCGCCTTCATCTAAGTATTGAGTGTAAGAGTGCGGTACACCGGTAATAATTTGGTAGAGGAAGGGCGAGCTGATCAGTGGGGCATCGTAGGCAAAGTTTTCTCGCTGGCCGCTGTGAGCGCTGCTGTCAAAACCGACCATAGCATCAAGCAAATGCGCACAATCTTCAACAGTGCGACACATTGGCCCGCCAGTGTCTTGGCTGTGAGAAAGCGGCACGATGCCGTCTTGGCTAACTAGGCGCAGGCTGGGGCGTATGCCTACCAAGCCTTCCACTGATGAAGGAATGCGAATGGAACCGCCGGTATCGGTGCCAGTGCCCACCATGGCAAAACTCGCTGCAATGGCCGCGCCAGTACCCGATGAAGAGCCTCCCGGACCGCGCTCTAGATCGTAAGCATTTTTAGTTTGCCCTTCGATGGAGCTACTGCCTTCATACCCAAAGGCAAATTCGTCGAGGTTAGCTTTACCTAAAATAATCGCCCCACGCTGTTTCATACGAGTAATAGTGAAGGCATTATCCGGTGGCATATTAAATTGCATGGCTAAGCCTCCGGCGGTGGTGGCCATATCGTCGGTATCAAAGTTATCTTTAACTAATACCGTCACACAGTGTAGCGAGTCCATTTCCCCTGTTTCGGCATAGTGTTCATCTAAGGCTCGGGCTTCGGCTAGCGCATTGGGGTTGGTGCTAATTACCGCATGTAACTCTGGCCCTACATCGTCGTAGGCATCAATTCGGTCTAAGTAGCTTTGTACTACGGCCTCACAGCTGGTGGTATTGGCGGCAAGCGCGGCATGCAGTTGACTAATGGTGCCTTCAACTGGTGAGAAGGTGGCGGGTTGTTGATTTTCTTGGTCATTCTGTTGCTGGATATTATTGTCATTACAGCCGCTGACTAAAGCTGCAAAGCAAGCTGCCGCCAATATGTTTTTGTTAGTCGTTAACATGGATCCTCCATAAAATATTCGCCTCGTTCTGGG
The DNA here is from genome assembly GCF_001420915.1 of Agarivorans gilvus. Taxonomy (NCBI): domain Bacteria; kingdom Pseudomonadati; phylum Pseudomonadota; class Gammaproteobacteria; order Alteromonadales; family Alteromonadaceae; genus Agarivorans; species Agarivorans gilvus. The sequence continues at coordinate 3,933,190 of NZ_CP013021.1, forward strand.
CTATAGCTAGCTATACCGAGGCTGGCGCTATTCCGCTTCTTTCTCTGCAAATTTAAATAAAGTCTTTGGATTAATTTTTTCGACTTGGCAAAGACGCAATTTTTGTAGAGAAAAATGCTATATCGATGGCGCGGCCTTGCTTCAGTACCAGCGCTTAATATGGCGGTATATTGGGGGAAAACGCTTTTGCAGCAGGTTATGAGCTTGGTCGCTAAAAGCGAGTTTTAGACGTTCTTAACGCAAGTCAGCAACGCGCTGGCGTGTGGGGCTGTGTATAGTCACTGGAATAGCGAGCACTTAGTCATCATGGTTGCCAAGCTTGGCTTTTAATAAGTTGAGCTAAGCGAGGGTGTTTTAGCAGGGCTTGATGCTGAGTTGTTCGGCTCGGTATTGGCGAGGGGTCATGCCGGTGAGTTTCTTAAAATGGGTATAAAAGGTAGAACTGCTGCTAAAGCCGACTTGATAACCGATGTCGGTGACGGAATAACGCAGCATGTTGGGGGCGATTAATAGCTGGCGGGCCTCGTTAACTCGATATTCATTAATGTAATCGTAAAAGGAACGTTGCGCATAACCATTAAAGGTTTCTGATAAGTGATGCACCGATACATCTAACATGGCGGCCAGTTCTGAGATTTTGAGGCCGGTTTCTAAGTATGGCTGTTGTTGCTGCATTAGGTGCTGAACCTTGTGCCAAAGTTCAGTTGCCGCGCTGTGGGTGAGGCTGCTGGTTTGGTATTTCTTTTCTAGGACATCTTGTGGCTTGGTTTTTGTTGTTGCCGGGTGGCGAATAGGGCTGGCGACTGGCTCATGCTGCTGAAAAATATCAATTTGCTTCATGCCTAATTGTAGCTGCACTAGGGTGAATATTAGGGTAACAAAAACAATGATATCGCCACTATTCACTGGGTGTTGTAAACCCAAGCCGCGGCATAACTCGATGAACACACAAATGATGACGGTAAACAAGGCGGCTAAAGGTAGAGCCTTAAGCCATTTTAAATCCACTTTAGACAGTTCTGAATAGTGCTTTTTCATATTCTCTTGATGCGGCTTGAGTCGCTTAAGGCAAGCGAGCGAGTAGCCGAGCAGCGAACACCAAGCGCAAAATTTGTGCACTAAACGGTAATTTTGCACATTATTGGGATCGTCGTGGGCGTAAGCAAAATAGAGTAAGTCTCCGGCGCTCAAGGGCAACTGATTTAACCACAATAGGGCAAACAGCGGTGCGGGAATAAAGTGAATCAGTAGTTTTCGCTGCAGCCGAAAATGCTGGTCGGTTTGCAGCTTGGTATAAAGCCAAAGCAGCGGGCCATACCACATTTGGCTGGCAATAAAAGCGAAGCTTAAATTACGCCACTGTGGCAGTTCTAGTTGAATCACATAGGCGAGCACCGAACTTGAGGTGAGCAGTGACATGCCAAGCAAGCATAAGCGAGTAAGCTTACTATTGGCATGCTGGGGCAACTGGCTAAACATAAATCCAAAGTGGAAACTAATCAGCACCAAGATGACCAGAGTCTGGCTCATTAGGGTGATATTGGCAGGTAAGTGCATGGAACTTCGGCTGGCTTATTGTTTTTTAAATTCGATAGGGCAAGCTAAATGCAAATTTCACGCCTTGTTGTTGGCTGAAACGGAGTCTGGTTTGCTAATAATTTGAGATAAAAATGCCTAAAATCAAAAAAAGTTGCTGATTTGTTCCCTTGAACCGTTGACCAAGGCCGGCTGATGTTTAACTATTTCCGCTATTGTTGCTTAAGCCAAGGCTCACCGTGCTGAGTGAAGTCTTGGTCCGCTCCGCTATTCGATTCACTCAGGGAAGATAAGCAAACTGCGCTGAGTTTGAAGTGATTTTTACTAGACGCAAGAGGGGAAGCTATGCGTTTTTTGTTGCTTATTTGTGCTATTTTTTTCGTCACTCCGGTGCTGGCAGCTACCTCGCCTAAGTGCCCCGGAGAAGAAGGCTACTTTTTTACCAATGATCGTCATTCGAAAAATCCTAGTGAAGGCGGGTTTATTTCCCATGATGCCGATGTCACCGACGACATATGGGTGGGTAAAAATGCCGCCATTTGTGGTTTTTCTTCGGTGACTAAATCGGCCAGGATCCTCGGTCGCTCGGTGGTATGTGGTAACGCTAAGGTGCATGGCAGCCGCGCTAGAATTACCGGTTATGCTCGAGTATGTGGTAATGCTGAAGTGGACGGCACTCATCAAGACGTGACCATGCAAGGTTATTTTGAGACGAACTCAGGCGTTTACAACAAAGGCACTTATAGCGCAGAGAAGCCAGCGCCAAAGGTGAAAACCAAGTCCACTAGAGAGGTGGTGAGCGAATTTGTAAAAGCCTTAGGTAATTTTGAAGAAAGCTATTATTCATTCACCGACGGCGATATTCGCAAAATGGGCTATGAAGAAGAGTATTCGGTGAAGATCGATGATGCTAATAACCCTGTGAAGTGGTGGTGACGAAGTCTACCGAGCGTGAAGCTAAACGCGAAGATTATTACGCCTTGGAGCCCTACGAGGAGCAAACCTTTCGCATCGACTTAGGCGAGCTGGATATTGGCGATGTGGAAGAGTCTGAATGGAAAAAGACTTACCGCGGCATGCTAATTTTTACTTTTTCGGTTGATCGCATAAAAACGGATGACTTATACGTATTTACCTATATAAAGCACACCGATGATGGTGATACTTGGTATACCCGTGAATACGAAACTATCGATGGATTGTGGATTAACGGTGAGTCTAAGAGTGGCTTGCAGAAGCTTAACGCCAAATTTAAGGCCGCGGTCGAGGTCTGTGGCGGCTAGGTGCAAGTACTAGGTAATGAAAGGCGCTGCGGCGTCTTTTTTTATGGGCGTTTCTAATGTCTTACTGCTGGCAGCCTAGGTTTAAGCGAGCAGCGCGGCCTCTGGTTTGTCATATTAACTTCACAATAATGGCGTAATTTCTTCATATATCAGAAGGAGCTGTTGTTGTTTATGAATGAGCTTGTGGCGCCGCTTTGGCACCATCCCCGCGCCCCACGTTATTATGCCTTAGCTGGTATTATCGGTTTGTCACTATTGCTGGTTTTACTTGAGTCGCCCCAAATAAACTTTCCAGCAAATATGAATTTTAAGCAGTTATCTTGCAAAGACATTCGTGCTTCCTACACTACTCAGGCTCAGCCTGAGGCCGCCCAGTTAGATCTGCTTATTCCTGCTCATGTATTGGCACAGCCGCTACTTGAGCAGTTGTGTGGGGAAGCGGCGTTGCAGGACGCCTATTCAGATATTGTGGTGCATTGGTTGCCGCGTGAACAGCTGACACCCGAAACTATTTATCAGCAGCAATTTGAGGTGATGTGGGCGCGAGACTATCAGTTAGCGGGCTTGAGCCCTGATTATCAGCTGCACTATCAAGCCTTGGTCGCCCTGCCTACTTATCGCGTATTGTGGTTTGCTCGTCAAGCAATAGACCGCGAGTTATTAAGTACTCAGCGAATTGGCTTACTGCACGATACCTTTAGCCGTTCTGGTTACCAGTTGCCTATGCAGGCCTTAAGTGACTTAGCGGTGGCGCCAGATTCAGCCCAGCTGCGCTTTTATCCCTCACGCCAGGCCTTAGTCGAAGCCCTAAATAAGGGCGAAGTGGCGGTGATCCCCGATACTAATTACAGCCCCTTATATCAGCAGCGCGAGCAATACTATCAAGCCGAGTTGGCCAGTAATGTGTCTGCGGGGGCGTGGTTTGTGTCTCGTAGTGTCAGTAATGATGCGGTGCTGCAAGTGTTGCAACAGCGTTTAAGTCAGCTACTTGAGTCCTTAGGATGAGGTCTTTACTGCACAGCGTAAGATTGAAGAGCTTGGCACAGTTTATCGGTTTACTGCTGTTTTATTTGTTTTTGTCGCTGGGTTTTGCCTGCTACTTAACTCAACAAAGCTATCAGCAGTTTATTGACCAGCCGCTTAGCCAAGCTAGTCGCGCCGCCTGGCAAGATGGCGCGCAACTGGGTGAGCAAACGCAGACTCAGCAAATAGTGTACTGGCAAAGTCGCGCCATTTTGCAGCAAGCAACGGCGAATAATCCCTTACAGTTACTGGCGCAATGTTCACTTAACACTGCCGCCTCAACGCAGTGGCGGCTGCCGATCAATTTACATCTCGCAGCAAATCATGACTTGCTGCTGGGCTGCCAAGTTCGAACTATTCCATGGTTGGCGTTGGCCACATTGGCGGCAGGTTTAAGTTTACTATTATGGCGCTTTCGGCCAAGGCCTTTGAGTGCTGCCGACCGAGCGTTATTGCAGCGCTTACGCCAGCAACTGGGAGAACACGCCTTTGAGCAATGGAAGTTAGCCCTGATGCGTTTTCGCCAAACCCAGCCGCAGGCTCAGCTGAATGTACAGTACTTATTCGCCGCCTTGGCCCAGCAGGCTGATAGCCCATTGGTCCTACTGGAACAGGCCACAGAACCGATGCGGCTGCAGTTTATTTTGAGCCACAACAGCATTCAGGTGAGAGTCAATCACTTAAACCTACCCTTGTCGGTAACACCTTGTATTTATTGGCTGTGGTATGCGCAATATCGGCTAAATGATATTGCCAGCGGTTGGCTGACTAATCCTCCGACCAACCTTCCGGACAAACCGCGCGCGCAAGAGCTGATCCAATTAATGGAGCAATATGGCGGTCATGGGCGAGCCATAAGCGAACTAAAACAACACGGTTTACGCGCCAAAACCTTGGATCAGAACCGCAATAAAATTAAAGACAGCCTACAGGCTTTGCTGGGTGAAGACTTGAGTGAGCGCTGCGGCTTTGAAATGCTACGCCAAGATGAGCAAGTGCAGTCCAGTTACCGTTTAAAAATCTCTCCAAAACATATTGTTATTCAAAAGAAGTAATAATAAGTAATTGATTTATAGCCATAAAGTTTTAAAGATATCTCTATGGCTCGCAAGCTGGTTAGCGGTAACAAAACTGTCATGGTTTTCCATAAAAGTAGCGCTATCCCCTTTAGGTGAATGACTTAAAGGGAGGTAGTAATCACTAAATTAATGGAATAAATAATGAAACACTTATCTAAAATTTGCTTAGGCATGGCATTAAGCAGTACGCTGGTTTTCTCTCCCATCGCTTCCGCCTTAAATATTGTGTTAACTAACGACGATAGTTGGGCTACACCGAATATCAATATTCTTAAATCCCAGCTAGAAGCGGCGGGTCATGATGTGATTATGTCAGCACCCTGTACTGGACAAAGCGGTAAAGGTGGCGCGATGACACTGATGAAAGCTGTGCCGGTAGACAAGAGCAAAGCGGCGCAGCAGGCGTATTGTGTGGGACAAACCGATGCTACTTTGGCCTTTGAAGACTACGCCGAGGGCACGCCGGTCATGGCGGTACTGTATGGTATTGATGTGGCGGCAGCGCAAGTGTGGGGCAGTGCGCCTGATCTAGTGATTTCTGGCCCCAATGAAGGCAATAACTTAGGTTATATGAATAACAACTCAGGCACTTTAGGCGCAGCTATGGTGGCCTTAAGTCGTGGTGTGCCAGCCATTGCGGTGAGTGGCCATATGAATACCGCCAATGATGAGGCTCAGTCTCAGTTAGTAGCTGCAACAGTGGTCAAAATAGTAAAAAGCCTAGAAGACAATCGCCCAGAAGGCCAAGCGCTACTGCCTGCTTACACCGGCTTAAATGTGAATACTCCAGAGGATATGACGAATCATTTAGGCATTAAATTTACCGATGTGGGTTGGAACGGCGGTGGTCATATGATGGCCTTTACCGATGACTTGGGCGCGAACAGAGAGATGATGAGTTACGTAGCGCAAAGCATCATGCAAAGAACAGGCTATGATTTCGAGACGTCTTATCAAATTGCGGTGGCACAATTTACTGGTCAGCCTGGCCTGGCTATGGAAAGCGGTGATGCGGGCGACAGCAGCGACAACTCTGAAGGTGTAGCCGTAAGCCAAGGTTACATTACCATCAGTACCATTGACGGCAATGTGCAAGCGGCGCGCGGTAAGGTGGCCCTTGTTTCACAACGCCTTGTTGGTTTGGAATAGGAGCAATGGTGATGAAACAGCAAAAATGGCTACCTGTTTTGCTAGGCGCTCTGGTTTTGTGGGGCTGTAATAACAGTGAAGATACTAGCCAAGCAGAGCCGCTAGTTGGCGTTTATCAGGGCGTAGTGTGGAGTGATGCCCAAGTGCCGATGGCCGCTCAGCTGGTATTGCAAGCCGATGCTAGTGTTTTGCTTACCCTATGGGATGAGCGTGAACATCAGTCTTCTTACCTGACTCATAGTGAAGAGTCGCAAGCGCAGTTTGCTACGCTGAATCTTGATTGTGAGCTGAGTGCAGAGGCGGCCGAGTGTAGCAATGCTAATGGCAACACTCGCTTAGCGTTGAGCAGTGCCGAAGCCGTTTCACTTAGTGAGTACGCAGGGCGCTACCAAACTCGTTATAACGATGCTTTGTATCAAATGGTAATAGAGGCAGACGGGCTTATCAGCATTAGTGGTGAAAGCTGTAGCAGTAGTGGTGAGTTAAGTGCTGTTGCCGCTGCGCCCAACTTGGCGCAGCTGCGCTTGGCCGATAGCCAATGTTTTGCAGTTGGCGAACTTAACTTAGCTAGCTTGCACTTAGATAACCAAGCCTTGTTAAGCCTTAATGTTCAAAGCAGTGAGCTTGAATTTCCTCAAGTGTGGTTAGCACTGTAGTTAACACTTGGCCAAGCTGTTGCTTGGCCGTAGATGTTGGCATGATTAAACCGCTAAGCGTTCCACTAAGCTGGCGTTGAGCTTAGCTAACTGCTCTGCAGATAAACCCATGGCATCAAAGAAGGGCCAAAGGCTCTAGGTAGTTCATATCAACATACAGAGCACTGGCCTTCATTGGGGTTAATACTTGTTGGATGCTGCATTGCACTATACCGCTGGTTGAGTAAGTCGTTTCCACTGCGCCAGCGGTGGTCACTACTAGCATTTCTTTACCGGCTAGGGCGGTGCCTTCAGGGCCGAAAGACCAACCTTAAGATTAAACCGCGTTAAGGTAGGCTTTTAACATCGGAGTTAGGTTGAACCAGTGGATCGGCAACACAAATACGGTGTGGTCGATGCCTTCACAGGCCGCTTGTTCAGCAGCCACATCGATGCTGTCGAGATTATTGCCATAAAGGCTTTCTAGGTTTCTAACCGTTACATCGGCCACATCCAGCGCGGCATTTTCTAAAGATTTAATTGCGTTAGATTGTTCGGGATAGGGGGGAGAAACAATAACCAGTGGTTTCACATATAAGACTCCGATAGCTAAAGGGTAAATTAATTGGGCTTTTATGCGCAGGGCTGGCCTTCAAGCAACCAGTCATTTGCCTGTTAGCCGGCATGGCGATGGCCAATAATCGCTTGATAGTCTGGCGAGCGATAACACGCCTTGGCATCTATTAAGCGGTTAAACTTAAGGAGCACCACGCCACCTTGTAGCTCTTGGCCTTCTAGCTGGTTTCTACCTTCGCGAGATAGGGCGTTAAGGCTCCTCTATAGGTGACTTTGGTATCAAAAATAAAATAGCCCACTGTTAAGTTATCCATCGTCTCCTCGCTGTAGACTGACTGCTCGCTAGTGCCGCTTAAGGCTGCTTGCTGCGTAACAATGCGGCATGAGTCTCAATGTATAGGGTTATTGGTCTCTAATGAAGGGATATGTCTTGCGGTGCATTGGAAAGAGCACGTACCGCTTGGGTGAAGATGAGGCGAAAGTAGTAAACCCCGTGTCGATTCTTCTTTAAATAGGGAAGTTTACGTATAATCGTGACACTCGCATTCAACTTCCAAAATCAAAAAGGCTTGAAACTTTAATAGAATCAAGCCTTTATTTAATATTGGTGGAGCTGGCGGGTTTCGAGCCTGCCGTTATTTTAATGCAAGGTATTGTTTTTGAATTGGTTTTGTTTGGGTTGTTTTTGTTTGGGTTGAAAATGGGTTGAGGCTGAAACTAGTCATTTGTTTTGATTTGAAAATTGGCGAGGGAGGTCATCCCGTCGCCGAATCTAATGGAGAAATAGGAAGTCGAACTGGCGTCCAATATTGCATCTACTTTCCCTCTAAAAATGGCCGTTTACTTCGATTGAACTCGTCCATGTATGAGCCGTAATGCTTAAATAACATTTCTGGCGACTTGTGCCCCATTTGGTTAGCTAGCCACCAGTAATTTGCATTAGTTGATATGTGCCGACAAGCGAAGGTATGGCGGCAATTGTAGGGGCGGCGATAACGAACTCCTGCTTTTTTAAGAACGGGAGCCCATGCTTTTTTACGAATGCTGTCACTACTTAGCCAGTGTTTTTGTGTTCTTGGATCATGAAATACATATTCATTTTCTAAAAAGGTGTGTTGTTTCTGACTAACAATTGCGTTGTAGGCTGCATCGTCTAAATCGACTAACCGTTTACCTGATTTGGTTTTGGTGCCTTTGGTAATGCCTAACACCATGGCTTCAACTACCATTATTTGCTTGTTGATCAGGTCAATGTCTGCCCACTTAAGGGCTATCAATTCAGAACTTCTTAAGCCTGTATGTAGCCAAAACTGAAATAGATTTTTCCATTGCGGCTCTGAGTTGGCCGCCATTAAAATTGCTTCTTCTTCTCTGGGGGTGATGGGGTCTATATCTAAATTTTCCCCTCTGGCATTGGTCTTGTCTTGCGCCCTCATGTATTTAGCGGGGTTGACGCCAATGCAAGGATTTACACTGATGAGCCCGTCTGTAATACATTCATCTAAGGCCGAACGTAGTAATGACAAGTTATTCCGCATTGTTTTTAGCGATACAGTGCTGTTTTGAATGAACGATTTAATCATGCTGGGCGTAACTTCTTTTACCTGAACGGGATGGAATGGAGAAAGAGCTGTTATACATTTCCTGTAGCCGTTGACAGTCGATGGAGAGAGATTTCTGTTTACGCAGTTGGTTAGATATTGTTCTAAATAGTGTTTGACGGTCTGATTCTTGGTTGTGATAAAGCCAAGTTTTCTAGCCATTTTGCTATTAGGAAATTCGTCAAGGTAGTTAAATGTGCCTTTCTCGATCTTGAGTAGGATCGAGGCTCTTTTTCTAGCTGCATATTTAATATTACTTTTTGTTACTGGGATCCCACTGATGGTCTCGCGGCACTGTATACCCTTGTATTGAAAAGTAATCCTCATTGAATTTTCTCTGATTTCGACGCCTTTTGTTTTGTCGGAGTTTTCGTTCATCTTGATCGCCTCTAAAGTCATTCTTCCTTCTCGAACACCATTAGATATATCGCAATGCTGCTTGAGCCTTAAACAAGCTAGCATAGAGTCCACTAAGACTGTGTCATACAGCAGAGAGTTTTTCGGAGAGTAAAGCGCGGCGACTTCATTAATTTATTTTTGCCCCGAAACGAGTTAGCAGTATCCCGCCGACTTTTCTTTTATCTATATACTGGTTATTTACTCAGTGGTAATGGAACTCAACAAAATATACGACAAAGCGAGCCAAATATTAGCTAGTTTGTTCTCGCTTTGTTTTTTGGCTGTTTTTACAACTATTTGAATTTAATTATTTTATTTCATTATCTCTAAGTTTACCGCGCCCAAAAATGGCGCGGTAAATCTATTCTCGCTTTGCCTTTTGTCAATAAGCGCTGTGAAACTTCGGTTTTAACTGGTAAGTTATTGTCATTGTTAAGTAATTTTACTTGGAGTGAGTTTAACTAGGCAGAGATTGCTGGGGTTTAATGAGAAGTCCGGGTAATTCACTGTTAAAAAGGCAAAGGACTTCCGATGAAATGGATAGGATTATTAATCATTATTGCTGGTCTGCTGAGGATATTTAATGCGATAGTTGGGGTTTGGTCTATTCAAATGGATTTTGGTCACTATCTAGCAATCTCTTTTTGTTCGGTAGCTGCCGGGGTGTTAATTTATCGTAGCTCCCTGATTTGTCAGGGGAATAAACATACGTATTACCGTTCATTCAACTGGGTCGTCTTAATAATCTATAGTGTCGTCGTTGCCTTGCTTTCTATTCAAGGAACGTTGGCAGCTTTTTAACAAGGCCAAACAGCAGCGCGCACTGCGTGCGCTCGACCTCGTTTCACTCGGCCGCTGTTGGCGGCGTTGGTATGACTCCCCCTGTCAAGTTGGCCGCCTAAATCCCTAGCTCGTGTTGAACCATAGCGCTTAGTTTAAAGGGCGAGTTAATGCACAAGATTGAAGCAAGTAAGTTCGTCGGTTCTCATGCTGATATCCGTAGATTACCCAAATTACGGGCAGTGCTAACCTTACTTATTCCGTCGTGACACCTGTCTTCAGTCTATGCTCGTGGGTCACTTATCTTTCGATAGCTGCCATCCTAACGCCGTCGGTGGTTGTGCCACAGCCGATGCTTAATCTCATGCACTAACTCTATTCTTGTCATTATGCGGGTACTCTGGCTAAACGCAGTTTGGGGTTAACATCAACTAAAACCACTTGTTTAGCTATCGCCCAAATATAGGCAATCATCTCTCGGGCAATGGCGGTTACCACCACGTTATAGTGTTTACCTTTGTGCATCAGGCGTTGATAACGGCGGCACAATCGCAATTGAGCTTGCCAAGCCTTATCTACAATCGCTTTGGGTAAACCTTCTTGCCTGAGCTGTAAGTCACTAGAGATGTTTGCGGGATAACGGTAGCTGTGAGCTCCTTCAATAAGTAAACGTCTAGCTCGGCCATTACCACATTTGGTGATTGCGCCTATATGTCGTTTTCCCCCACTTGAATGTTCACTAGGCACTAAACCTAAATAACTCATCAATTTTCGCGGGTGGTCAAAGCGGCGTATATCACCCAGCTCTGCAATTAGGCCAGTGGCCACCAGTAGCCGAACCCCACGCATGGCTTGTACGGCTTTCACTACGGGGTAATAACGCCATGCTTGTACCTGATGGGTTAATTCATTATCAAGACGCTTTAAGCGAGCAACACGTTCATTAATGGTGTGTAAATACTCTTGTAGCGCAATTTGTTGTGCTGGGTGGGGCAGTACTAACTCGGTGAGCCAACGCAGGTGTTTAGCCGACCAATTGGCAGTGCCCGCATAGTTAATGTTGTTACGTAGTAGCAGGGCTTTTAACTGATACTTGGCATCTTTTAGGTCTTTCATGGCGGTTTCACGCGCACGGGATAAATCCCTTACTGCTTCATCTTCAGGCTCTGGGACGTAAATTGGTGTAAGGTCTTCAGTTTTTAGTAGCTTGGCCAGTTTGAGTGCATCACGCTTATCGGTTTTAATCTTATCGCCTGGCTTTTTAGGGATAAGCGAAGGTGCCACTACATAACAACAATGGCCAAGGCTGGTGAGCAGGCGATATATCCAGTAGCCGCAAGGCCCCGTTTCATAGACAAAGTGTAAGGTGGCTTGTGAGTATTTAGATTGCAATTGCTTGGCCAGTTTAACAATAGCGGTTTTAGCGCTAGATATTCTACCGAAGTGAACAGCTTGTGTGCCTCGTTGGCCTTCAATATAGGCGACTTCAACAAACTCTTTGTGAGTATCTAGGCCAATAAAAAGTATGTTATGTTTGTTCATGCTGATCTCCAATCTAGTTTATTGTCATTAACTATTATGGCTCTGGCTTTCAGCTAACCCACGAAGTTGGAGATCAGCGCCTTCTTGGGGAGTCATTATGTCTAAGTGTCTGGAGGCCATATGAAGTTATATCGCATGGATGATGAAGTCTCTATAGCTGGAAGCGTAAAGGAGCTTCAACGCATACGCTCACGAATCGAGAGCATAGGTGAGAACGAATCAATCGAATTAAGCTTTGATGCCGAGGGCTGTTCTGGTGGTTTTGGGACGTTGGAAAAAGCAATGATTATTAAAGCTGGACGTGGCCCAGCCTTTGCGAAGTATGAAGATGGAGTTGGGATTGTGCTTACGGGCAACATTGAAAGCCTGAAAGTATTCGCTTCGTTCTTCGATTTTGATCCAGACTCTGAGGTTGGTTGTCACTATCACTGGGACGAAGCTTGTGATTCTAACTATGTTGCAAGCGGCACATTACCAATTATTGTCGCGGTCGCATGAAAACACTTAACAATGCAAGTCACTAACTCGTCGCTACGCTCCTCGGGGACAAAGGCCACAGCGCGGCAAGCCGCTGACCTTTGCCCGTGCTTGCGGCGTTATATTTTTCAAGGAGTATTAGTGCAAAAATCAATTATCTTAGGTGTATTACTATTGCCATTAGCTGCATGCACTACACCTCAAACTAGCAATTCGTTCAATGTGCAATCAGCAGATTTTAGTAACGCAAGTGATGACAATCTTTGTATTGTATATGGCTATCACCTTAACCGTTCATTAGAGGCGCAGTCTGAACTTATTAAGCGAAATCTTTTTACAAGTTCTGAATGGGCGATGATATCTCAACATCAAGTGGTCAACGGTATGTCAGAATGTGCGGTAAAAGCTGCTTTTGCTATCAACTACAAACAGGTATTCAATACCAAGTTCAATAACGGAGATAAAGGGAAGAGCTTCATTTATAGTTGTAGTGACAGTAATGTACCGTATTGCCCATTCACTCGGGTTGATTTGGTTAATGGTAAAGTAAGCTCTGTTTCCTCAGTAGAAAAAATATAACACATATGAGCCTTCCTCCCGTCAATAGGTAATACGAACTTATTGGCTGCGTCAGCAGCCAATCGTATCGAACAGCGAAGCTGGCTACTTCGCTCTGTCATTTCCGCCATTAAGCGTGCTTACGGCAAACACATATAGAGGGTCTCTTATTGCGGTCTCTCCGCTGCCTGTAGGCGAGCTACAGGGCCACTAGACATTCATCGGTTAACCTTCACCAGCTCTATTCAAACCCAGGAGCTTCAGTGCTCAGTTAGTTTCAGGCTTGGTTCAGGTGTAAGCAACTTTGCTGTTCGTCACTATGGCGCACCAATAGCGTGGCTAATCAAAGCAATCGGGCTTGTACTTCGTTGGTATAAAAGGCCTATGCGTCGGCTTTATGCCATTAGGGGCGGCCATTTAATATACTCATTCACAGCACCAGTTAGATCTTCAGCTCACGCTACTGAGCGACTTAACTCGACAAGAAGCGTTCTGGGTCAAACACTGTTTTGTTCCTTAGCATGAAGTAAACACAGCGACCAAGCTTATGCGCCAATGCCGATAACGCCTTGGCCTTGCTCATGCGTTTTAGTAAACGTTGCAGATATCGCTTCGCTTCCTCATTTCCCCTTAGATAAAGCACTGCCGCTTCTGAAAATGCCCACTTCAAATGCGCATTACCGATTTTGTTTCCACTCGTACCATATATCTTGCCTGCTGATTCAGCTTTGCATTTTACTAACTGGCTATATGAGGCAAACTTCTGAACGCTGGAAAATCGTTTGATGTCTCCAATTTCGTAGATAATGGTGAGGGCTAAGATGCGGCCAATACCGGGGATGGTACGGAGCAAACTGTAATCTTGAGCGCTATGGTATTTGGCATGCTTCTCGATAAACCATTCTACTTTAGAAAGTTCTCGGGTATAGAAGTCAACGATGTTCAAATCAATATCGACGTTTCTCTGCACCGACGGATCAGCAAAGCAATTCCGCAGCTCTTTTCTAGCAAATGGGTAGCGCAGATTAAGGTTATGGGCAGGAAGGTTATATTGACTGAAGGTATTGGTGACATGAGCTTTCAAATCAGCCCCATGTCTGACAATATGAGTTCGACGGCGCAGCAAATCGCGCGTTGCTCTCATTTGCCTAGGATAGACATAAGCAATAGGGAAGTTCCCGCCTTTAAGAAGCATGGCTATCTTATAAGAGTCGATGCGGTCATTCTTTGTTTTACCACCGTGGATAGCCTTCATGTAGAGCGCATGGCCGAGTACAAATTCAAATGCATAGTCGAGACATAAATCGCTGACCCAGTACCAACAGTGCATGCATTCGGCCCCAATAACGACTTGGTCTTGGTAAGGAGTGATGAGTTCTAAAAGAGCGTCCTTCTCAGCGGGGATCTTTTGATGTAGGACTTTCTCGCCTTTATCATTAATGATGCAAACATAAAGAACGCGAGCGTGCAGATCGATGCCACAGTAATAAGGGTGCTGTTGGGTGTAAAATCTCATTGAGTCTTCTCCTATTTGGTTTCGTCGCCTTCAGCTTAGTTCTTCGAACTAGGTTGAGGGAGAAGGCTCAATGAGTATCAAGTCAAGGCACGCGGACTTGGTAAAGCTGTCACCTTTTTCGCTTGCGCAAAAAATCCGCCAACGTCACTAAGCCGGTGTTTGAGGCGTTATAAAACAATGTGAAATATATGAATTTACGATTATTAAATAAATATGAAGAAGTTACCTATGATCGGTTAACCCGTGTCTGCGAGGAGAGAGCTAAAGTTTTCACTAAGGTAAGGCTAGCTGACATATTTAGTATTAACAATAGTGGTATTTCACGCGATGAATTTAGTTATTGTCTTAAGGCTCACTTTGATTTTGTAATTGTTGATGAAGACTATCAACCAATATTTGCAGTTGAATACGATGGTATTCAACATAAAACCGAAGTCCGCCAAGTTAAAAATGATTTGCTGAAGAATAATCTTTGTAAAAAATTTGAGCTTCCTATTTTACGTGCCAATTTTAACTATGTATCTAAAAAATTTAAAGGCTTGGATCTGCTAACTTATTTTATAGAGTGCTGGTTTTTATACGAAGACTTTCAGGTTGCTCAGAGTCAAGGCGTAATATCTTGTTATGAAGATTTTGACCCTTGCTCTTTTATAACTGGCGGTTCAAATACAGGGCAAAAATTTCCTTATTGGATCTCACTCGACTCACAATTGGCAATACAACAGTTTTACAAATTAGGTAAAATTAGGCAGCAAGTACCGTCTGATTGGGTTGGTATAGATGAAAAAGGAAACTACAGATGCATTACTTGGCTTGAGGTGTCCGAAGACGAAGTTATATACCTGATTACAGGGATGCAGAAACAAAATTTTGATTGTATAAGTATTTCAGAAACAATAAGAATGATAAACATTGTCGATTTACATCAAGCTCTTAAAGAGTGTTTTGATAACAACAAAAAAATGTACTACTAATTGGACAGTTTCAAATATTACTTGGACGTTTTACTTCTAGTTTTGAACCAAGAGGTTCCACTATTGCTGGGCGGATTACGGCAAAAGTTTTATAACAAAGCGTTTAAGGCAGATTCGCAACGCTCGGCATTTTTGGTTTGCTTTGAATTTAGTGTTTACGGCACAATGGTTTAGGTTAGGTGGCAATGTTGCTCACTACTTAACGCGGCGTTGATATGCTCCCCTCTGTCAACGCGCACAAGTCTATTCCTACCGATTAACACCAGCATAGAAAACCTGAATGAAAGACCGTTAGCAAGTAAGTGTCGGCGGTTGACCTTGCTGATATAAAAGAGAGGGCGAGCTCGGTTAATCGCCACTCTTTGTTATGTACCGTTTGCGCCTGTACTTTCTTACGTAGCCCTTCCGCTTTAGTTAATCTTGTTTTTATTCATTTATTCTAATCACTTACCTTGGCTAGTAAGGGCTTAGTAGTCGGTTTATTAGCGGCAATTTATATAGTCTCATCTCAAAAATTAATTGTGATTTAAATCACGGTTATTTACTTAGCGTGCTAACTATTGCACAATGCTTAGCACGCTAAGTAATTGGGAAGATTATTATGCACGACTTAGATAATTTTAAAGCGCTTGCTACTGCCGAGCAGTTAGGCAGGGTTAGCCGCTTGTGGCGACGCGTCGCCGATATCGAGCTGCAACCTTTGGGTTTAACCAATTCTCGTTGGACGGTGTTATGGAAACTTAAAAACCTAAATCAAGCGGTGACTCAGAAGCATTTAGCAGAGGTTTTAGGCATCGAGCTGGCGTCGTTGATGCGCACGCTAAACCAACTGGAAGAACAAGAGCTGATTATACGTCGTTGTTGTGGCGGCGACCGCCGAGCCCGCGAAGTCAGTTTTACCGAACAAGGCCGTAGCTTGGTGAGCAATATTGAACAGCGTATTTTGAGTGTGCGCGCCGAAGTGTTGCGGGGCGTGAGCGAACAAGAGTTGCAGCAAATGAGCAGTATCTTAGAAAAAATTGCACTAAATATTACTCACAGCATTGCACAGAGAACCGATGTGGAGGGCTTGAAATGACAGTCGAACAGAAATTTACCCGCTGGGTAAAGCTTTCGGTATTGCTGTTTATCGCCGTATTTGCCTATTTTTTATTGGCTGATTTTAAGATGCCCTTAACACCCCAAGCCATGGTAGTGCGCAATGTGGTGAAGGTGGTGCCACAAGTGAGCGGTAACATCGTGGACTTGCAGGTGGAAAACAACCAAGCTGTGCAACGCGGCGACGTACTGTTTTCGATTGATCCGTCTGTCTATGAGTTGGCAGTAGAAAGAGCCGAACTGGCAGTAGAGCAAGCTCAACAACAAAACGAGCAAATTGATGCCTCAATTTTGGCGGCAATTGCCGATGTAGATGCAATTAAAATTGTTTATCAACAGAAGCAGCAATATGCCAAACGCTTAGCGGCCTTATTTACCAGTAGTAGTGTTTCTCAGCAACAACGTGATGATGCCCAGAGTGCTGCAGTAGCCGAACACGCGAAGTTATTGGCCGCAGAAGCGCGCCTTAAACAGTTACAGGTAAATCGCGGTAAGTTGGGCGATAGCAACTTGAATCTGCAGGTGGCGCAAAACCAACTGAAACAAGCACGTTTAAATTTATCCTATACCGAAGTCAAAGCCGAGCAAGATGGAGTAGTCACCAATGTGCAATTGGCGGTGGGGCCTATGCCAACGCCGGTCAGCCTTTACTTGCCTTAGTGTCTTCTGAGTCGGAAGTGATTGCCGATTTTAGGGAAAAAAGTTCCCGTTACGCAGTGAACGGTAGCCCCGCTTTAGTCACCTTTGATAGTCAACCCGGAACGCTTTATCAAGCAGAAGTGGTGGGGATGGATGCCGGGGTAAGCGATGGGCAATTCGACGCCAACGGCCGTTTAGCTACACCCGCTAATTCTAATCGTTGGGTGCGTGACGCACAGCGGATGCGCTTGCATTTGGCGGTCAAACAAGCCGACGCTCAGTTTTTGCCTTCTGGCGCTAAAGCCACTGTTCAGCTACTGCCTCAGCAGCCCGTGTTTGCTTATTTGGCTCGCTTACAGCTGAAGTTTTTGAGCCTATTACACTACATCTATTAAGCTGGAGGCCCTATGCAACTATGGCATCAGCCTTTAACTGAAAATGCTATGCGCCGAGGCCTAAGGGTGTCTTTAGGCGCTAGCTTCGGCTTTGTTTTCTGTAAGTTTTTTGAATTGGATTTTGGTGTGTTTTTCGTGGTCACGCCAATCTTGTTATTGGGCGCGGTAGCCAAGATAAATGCTAACATTGTGCGCCAAAGTTTGGCGGCTGCGGTGGTGAGTGGCCTAGAAGTGGGTTTGTTGGCGGCTATTTTTAGCTCTCATCCTTTACTGATGACCATGCTGGCGTTTTTGCTGTTTGTTTATAAGTTTGCTTGTATGTCGGGCGGTAGCTTGTTTCTATTTGGCTCCACTGGAGTGCTTAATTTAAGCATTATGCTGCACTTTGCCAGCTATAGTTCGGCTGATCTGAACGGCATGATTGCGGTGAATATTTGGGCCAATGTAGTTGCCTTGCTGATAGCCCTAGCGCTAGTACATGTTATCCCCGACCGTCCCGTTAGCCCAAAACCTGCTGCAGCGCCTGCCGCTCCCGTGCCAAAACCAGGGCATCGCCGTCGTCATGAAGCTTTGTTAGGGGCAACGGTGGCGACCTTGTCCTTTGTTGTTTTTCAAGTGTTTAACTTAAACGATTCGCTGTCAGCTCAGGCTACAACGCTGTTGTTGCTCTTTCCTTTGCATTGGAATGGCGCTCTTAGCTATGCCCGTAAGCGGGTGATGGGTGTGACGCTGGGGGTGACCTTCGGCGTAGCGAGTCAGCTCTTGCTTTACAATTGGTCTGATCAACTGCTACTGGTGTCGCTATTGTTGTGGATTGGTTTGCTCATGTTTAGTTATGTGCACGCCAAAGAGGGCGGCGTACCCGGCCTAGGCTTTGGTGGCTTAACCACCTTGGGGATTTTGTTTGGCCAGTACTTGAGCCCCAATCAAGACATTATCTTTAGTGCCTTATATCGGGTTAGTAGCATTGTAGTGGCGGTGATTATCACTTTGTTTGTGTGTTACCTAGTGCATCGCATTTTGAATAGGTTTGAGGCGACGCGCTTTGGTTATTAGTCTCTGCGCGGTGTTTTACCCTTTGCTAAGCTGGACAATGTTTAGCTCTATATAGAGCGGCTTGCCGCTTACAGTAGTCGCTTATTCGAACGTTGTTGTATAATTGACATCGATTGATGTTAATTATACAACCTTGCTATTTATTGGGTTTTAGCGCCGACCTTTACCCCCAGTTTTTTACCCAGTCGAAACAGATTACCCCTATCCATTTGTAAAAACTGAGCCGCCTTCGCCCATACTCCGCCGTTCACTGCCAGCGCATGTTCAATTAATTGCTTTTGATAGGCTAGCTGTGCGTCGCGCATCGATATTGATTGGCTGGGCAGGGCAGCGGGCAAGCCAAATGCTAGCTCTTGGGTTTTGTCATCTAGCTTTAACTCACTCATGAAGTGCTTAACCTCAATCACTTTTGATTGGGCGCGCATGGCATGCAAGCCCGCGCGCATTAAGCTATGTTCGAGTTCTCTTACGTTACCATGCCAAGGCTGAGCTTCTAAGAGCTGCAAAGCCTTAGGGTGAATGTGCAGCGTGCTAAGGTGAAATTGGCGGCGAATGTTGTCGAGTATGTAGCCCACCAATACCGGAATATCTCCTTCACGCTCACGCAGTGGCGGCACATGAATGGGAAACACTTTAAGCCGGTGGAATAGATCCGAACGAAAGCGTCCTTCGGCAACTTCTTGCTCTAAGTCGCGGTTGGTGGCGGCAATTAAGCGTACATCTACCTGCAAGTTTTTGTCAGCACCTACACGCTGAACTTCGCCCTGTTGTAATACGCGTAATAATTTGGCTTGTAAGGACAGGGGCAGCTCGCCAATTTCGTCTAAGAAAATGGTGCCGCCATCGGCTAATTCAAATTTACCTGCTCGCTGGTTATTGGCGCCAGTAAAGGCTCCTTTCACATGGCCAAATAACTCACTTTCTGCCAATGATTCTGGCAGCGCCGCACAGTTAACGTACACCATGGGTTGCTGGTTGCGTAAACTCTGCGCGTGAATTTGATGAGCCACCACTTCTTTGCCAGTGCCGGTTTCGCCGCTAATTAATACGGCATAGTTGGATTGAGCCACCGTGTGAATATTGGTTTTTAGCTGTTTTAGCTGAGGGCTAATGCCGATGAGCTTACCGCCTTTATTGCGGGCTTCGTCGATCAATAATTGATTAAGCGAGCGTTGCTGGCGGTTGGCGCGGTTTAAGGCTTCAAACAGACTAATATTACGAATACTGGCGGCGGCTAAGGCAGCAAATGTGCTGATGGTATGATCACTAACATGGTCAAAGGCGGCTGGTTGGCGGGCATCGAAAGTAATGGCACCTACTAGGCTGTCGCCCACGTATAAACTACAACCCATGCAAGAATGTACGGAAATTTCATGGTGAGGATCGTCACTAAATAAACCGTCGAAGGGATCTGGTAGCGGAGAGTCGTCGGCAAAACGCACCGGTTGGCGGCTGGCTAAAATCATCGCCAATCTTGGGTGAAGCTCGGGCAAAAAGCGCCTACCTAGCACCTCGCTAGAAAGGCCTTTGCTCGCTACTGGCACCAGCTGTTGTTGTTGATCAAGAGTAAACAGCGCGCTGGCATCACAAGCAAGTACACGCTGTAGCGAGTCTATTAGTTTTTGATAATGTTGAGTTGATGGCACGCCGCTATTTAGCTCTAGTGCAATTTCAAGCAGCATTTGTTCGGTGGTTGGGGCGGCGGGGGCTTGGCTCATGACATCTCGGCAGGTGCTAGGTTTAGTTGAATGATGTATTTATTACAACAATGCGTCAAGGCTTAAAAATAAAACCCAATAAAATCAATATTTTATTAATTGGAACGGTTTGTGCAATGTTAGTGGTTTTGTGCGATAGTTTTATCGTACTGGTTTACCCTGTTTAGGTAGTTACAAACAATGTTGAAGATCACGGATAAAAGTGCCGAAGATAACACTCCCCCCTTATTACGTTTAGCCTTTAGGCCCTTCTTTTTGTTGGGTAGTATTTATGCCGTGCTGGCAATACTGATTTGGTTGTATGCCTTTCAGCATGGCCAACCGAGCCAGTTGCAAGTGCCAGCATTATGGTGGCATGTTCATGAAATGTTATTTGGTTTCGCCATGGCCATAGTGGTGGGCTTTTTACTCACGGCGGTACAAAACTGGACTGGTATAGCCGGTACTCGAGGCCTTTATTTAGCGGCTTTGGTTTTGCTGTGGTTATTGCCTAGAGTGTTATTTTGGACTGATACACCGCTGTGGTTAATCAGTTCTATAGAGGCCTTGTTTCTGCTTGCGGCAGCCTATGCCTTAAGTCACAGAGTGCTGCGGGCCAAACGTTATAAGAACCTTATTTTTGGCGGGTTTTTGCTATTAGCTACGGTGGCTAACTTTGCTAGCTATGCCACCATTAAAGGCATGCCTCCTTTTCCTTCCATTGCTGTGTGGCAGGCTATGCTGTGGTGGTTTGTGATGTTGATTTCCATCATGGGAGGGCGGGTGATTCCTTTTTTCAGTGCGCGTCGCTTAAACCATCCCAAGGCCGAGCCTTTATTGTGGCTTGATGGTATTGCTAATACCACGTTACTGCTGTTGTTTATTTTAAGTTTTTTCCCCTTAACCGATCACTTACTGGGCACATCTATCGTATTGTTGGCCGCTCTTAGCCAGTTAGTTCGTTGGTTGCGTTGGCGGCCGTGGTTAAGCCTTAAGGAGCCTTTGTTATGGTCGTTACAACTCGCTTATGGCTGTATTCCACTCGCCTTATTGATTAAAGGCCTAGCAATGTTAGGGCTAACGGGCAATGCCGTGTGGGTTTCGCATCAAATGATTCACATTTTGGCAATTGGCGTTATTGCTGGGCTGATCCTCGCCATGATAGTGCGAGTGAGCTTGGGGCATACCGGGCGTGAGGTGTATGCTGGCCCTAGCATGTGGCCAGCCTTTGCTGCGATTATGTTGGCGGCTTTATTAAGAGGCGCTGCTGTAGCTTTGTGGCCACAACATTTGTTGTTATTGGTGAATCTATCGGGGGCCTTATGGGTGGCGGCATTTGGTCTATTTGTGATTAAATTTAGCCCCTTGCTGCTAAGCCCTCGGCTTGATGGTCATCCTGGGTAATTTGTTTAGCGCTTAAGCCACGCCGCTTGTATCGAGATTTGCGAAATAAGCGGCGCGTTTATTAGTCCCAATCTTTCGCTCGTATTTCTTTAATGTAATCTACCACCGCCTCACTAATGACTTTTTTAATCCCTAAGGCAGCCTTTGTATGCGGGCTCCACAAAGAGACCGGAAAACGCACGTGATCTCTGATTTCATCACTTTGTAATTCGCTTAATTGTAATACTTGTTTAAGCTCATGAACGGTAATTCGGGGCAGCAAGGCGTAACCCATTCCCTGTTGCACCAGATTGATTAATAAAGCAATGTCGTCTACTTCTTCGATGTCGGGAGAGAGGCTAATTTTTTTCCCTAGGCCATCTTCTAAGTGCGATTTGAGAATCAGCTGGCGGTGAGTTTTTAAGCCCCCATAAACTTGCTGTTTACGTAGTTGAGTCAGCGGATGGTTAGTGGCTGCGTATAAACCAAAGCTCACATAGGCTAAAAACGTTGAGTTAAAGCTGTTTCTGGCGGTGCGTTCGTCAACATTGACTAAGCCGAAGTGGATCTCATCATCATCTATACCTTGCTTGATTTGACGCTGGTTACGAATGATAAAGTTCACTTTTAAGCTGGGGAAGTGCTTCTCTAAGGCCAACCTTATTCTTACGATGACGTCGTTGGGCATGAAACTGCAATAGGCAAAGGTTATCGACTCTAATTCGCCGTAAGATAAACTTAAGGCCATTTTATCGAAGGCTTGGGCCTGCGCGGTAGTGAGTTTAGCGTAATGGTATAGCAGCTGGGCTTCTTTACTGGGAATGGTCCGTCGGCCAACCCGTTCAAACAAATCTACCGCTAACACATCTTCAAGATTGGTGATGACCTGACCTACCGTGGTGCGATGTTTCCCGAGTTTTACAGCAGCTTCACTAAAGGAGCCATTTTCATACACAGCAACGAAAGTATGCAGCTGTTCCAAACTAAAATTCATGAGGGTTTGATCCGTCAAATACGAGTGTGACTAGTGCAAGACTAGCATTAAGATGGCGGCTAATCCATCCATCTTATTAGTGATTTACGGTGAAAAATGAAATTGGCCAACCAAGTTAGACAAGCTATTTTGCGCAGCAATGCGGCGATGCTGTCGTCAAGTCTGCGTTTAAATGCTCGCAACAATAGCGGCAATTCGGAGGATCACCTAAACACGTTTTCGCCAGGAGCCAAGGCTACGTTGCCGGTAGCCTTCGCTAAACAAGGTTTTAGTGCGGAATTCTCTGAGCAGGCCCATCACTGGTTTAGCCCCGAGCACTTTCGCTTAGGCGGCGACCATGCTTTGTATTATCACTTACGTTTACACGAATTTTTGCCAACCGCCTTGTGTAGCTCGGTGCAGCCTCATCGTCCGTTGGATATAGATATTCAGCATCACTTAGGTCAGTTACTACTGGCCGATGAGCCAGCTGGGCTTAACTTGGAAAATTACATCATTCGTCCAGAGCAGCGTGTGCAAGGCTTGATGATGGTGCATCAGGGTAAAGTGGTTTACCAAGCTTATCCTGGTATGCAAGAGCATGATTTGCACGTTTGGTTTTCTATGTCACAAACCTTAGTGACGGTGGTGATTGGCCAACTGATCCTTGAAGGTAAGATAGAGCTAGACGCTACGATCAGTTATTACCTGCCTAGACTAATGGGCAGCAATTGGGATCGGGTATCGCTGCGTCACGCGCTGAACATGAGTACAGGTTTAGACGTTGAAGACGGTTGTTATGCACACCAAGACTTGAGCGATTACGTGACTCAGTTCCATCGCAGCAAGTTTGCCCAAGCTAGCAGTAAGGCGATGTGTCTGTCTCAGTTTATCGAATTGATCGCCGAGGCCGAACCTTTGCCAAATGAAAACGTTGGCCAAATTCATCGTTCTAGCTCCATTGTTAGCTGTCTATTAATGCATATTGCGGAAAAACTAGAACAGAAAACATGGGCAGATATTTTTTCCCAGCGAGTATGGGGCAAGTTGAACGCTGCGCGTTCCATGTATTTTGCGCTGCGACCTGAAAGCAATTTGGTAGCACAAGATTTAGCTCTTAGCACTTTAGAAGATGCGGCTAAGTTTGCCTTGCAGTTCACCCCAAGTTGGCAGGTTGCAGCGGCAGAGCAAATAGTTAACAGCGACTTATTGGCGCTGATCTACAGCCAAGCGAACGCTAAGCAGGCTTTTGCTTTAGGGCGTCCTGCTCAGTTTGCTAAACACATTTTTAACCAGCAGCCCATCACCAACGCCTTTCAATTTGATGGGGTTTTTGAAGATGGTGCCATGTATAAGCTCGGCCTAATGGGGCAGGGCATGTATATCGACCCAGCGCGAGATTTTGTGGGGGTGTATTTTTCGTCACGTGAAGAGGGGGCTTTGCTGCAACAAGACAGAATGCTGGGCTATTTTCGCGAAGCGGCCAAACAACTGGCCGGAAGCAAATTAGATATTAGCCCACTTGTTTAAGCAGAGAGACTAATCATGTCGAGTTTTATTCCTAAAGAGTTGGCCTTGGGGGAAGTTTATTTGCCCCCTTTATTGATGGTGGTTTGCCTTGGTTACTTATTGGCTCGCTTTAGCATGCTGACTTTAGCCCGCCTCAACTTGCAGCGTTACATTGTATTGCCAGCCTTAGTTGAGCTGTGTTTCACCACCATATTTAGTGTATTGCTAAGTTTTTTTGTTATACCCAGTTAATTGTAGGTTACTGAAATGAAAGCCAAATTAGTTACTTTATTGATCGTTGCGGCAACCTTGGTTTTAGTAGCCGTTAAGTTTCAACATTATATTGAAAACCCTTGGACGCGCGACGGTTACGTGCGGGCGCATATTGTGGAGGTGACTTCACGAGTGACCGGTCCTTTGGTGGCGCTGCATGTCACCGACAATACGCGAGTGAAACAAGGTGACTTGTTATTTGAAATTGACCCTCGGGTGTATCAAGTGGCGCTGGATAAAGCCAAGGCTAACTTTGCTCAAGCACAAGCCGCTTTAGAGCGCAGCCAAAACGAGCAACATCGAGGCCGTGCTTTAGAGCAAAGAACGCCGGGGAGTTTATCTACCCTAAGCTTAAATAACCTCGACAATGCCGTAGAGTCGGCTACTGCTAATGTTAAAGCCGCCCAAGCTGCGGTAAATGACGCCGAGCTTAATCTTGGTTTTACTAAAGTGTACGCCAGTACCGATGGTTACATTACTAATCTGCATTTGGCCTTAGGCGCCCAAGTGGTGGCTAACCAGCCGATTGTAGCGCTGATTGATGAAAATAGTTTTTGGATTGAGGGCTTTTTTAAAGAGACCGACATCGAGCAAATCGCCATGGGCGATGACGCGCAAATTACCCTAATGAGCTACACTCACAGCCCATTTAGTGGCGTAGTGGAAAGCATTGGTTATGGTATTGCCCAGCAAGACGGTAGTACCGGCAGTTATATGTTACCTAACGTAAACCCTACCTTTCAGTGGGTTCGCTTGGCGCAACGTTTACCGGTAAAAATTAAAGTCAGTCAATTGCCTGATGATGTTCAATTACGCGTTGGCACTTCTGCTTCCATTATCATTAAAGGCGTTTAGCGCTGCTGAGTAAAAATGCAATGAGTACAGCAAATAAACAAGCCATTAAAGTCGCATTGTCCTTAACCTTGGCGATTGTTAGCGCGTTGGCCTTGGGTTGGGACAAGGTGTACTGGTCAGCCCTTACGGTAATCATAATGGCCAATAACGAAACCTATGGTCACTCTATTCGTAAAGGGCGTCATCGGGTGCTGGGGACATTTTTCGGCATTATTCTGGCCTTTGTTGCCTTGCAGTTGTTCTCGCAGGCGCATATTGCTTTTATTGCTTGTTATTTGTTGTTTGCCGCCACTATGTGTTATTTGGCCGACGACCAATATAACGGTTATCTGTTCCGCACCATCTTTACCGTGACTTCGATTATTTGTTTTTCTAGCGGCTTTAATGGTGATCTTTCGTTTAACTATGCCATCTTACGGATTCAGGAAACCCTATTAGGTGTTTTCTGTTTTTCTGCGGTATTTACGTTTATTTGGCCGGTGCGTACCGAGCAGGTGTTTTTTAACGGTTTAGCTAAGTTGCTGGCAGAGGCTAAGCAACAAGCTAAGTTGTTAGAGCAGCATTTAACTAAGTCATCTGATTTAGCTGGTGAGCCAGCAGAAGCGATACAAGAGCTAGATTTAGCCGCGTTAGCTAGCTTGAAAGAGTTGTTGTCTTTACCCTTGAGTGATAGCTATTTGTTACGTTATCAACAGGCACACTGGCAGCACTTTATCGAGCGCTTAGAGCTTAGCTTATTACAGCTTAATCAAGCCATCACTATGGCCAATCGTGGACAAATTCCCAGCCAAGAAGTACCCGTTTTAGTGGTTGTTTTACAAAGGTTTATTGGCCGTTTAGAGCGTCTATTGTTGGCTGTTGACAAGCTAGATGTGAGTGTATTGGATAAGGTGGATGAGGCCTTAAGCTTAACTGATCAAGCAAGCAGTGATTTTGCTCAGCAATTGCTAGCGGCTGATAGCTATGCGGCAGAAGCATTGCAAAGAATACGCGAAGCTTATCGGCGACGCTGGCGTCACAATGGTGATATAGGCGAAAAAACTCAGCCTTGGTTAAAACGCTTGGCAAATGATGTTGAGCGAAGAATGCTGTTAGTATATAAAGTGGTGTTTTCGATCGGTGTTGGCTTTGCTTTGTGGATCTTCATTCCCTTGCCTGGCTCATTTATATTTCCCATGCTGTCGGCGTCATTTTCGTTTAATTTAGGGATTTATCCCAGTGAGGCGCTTAAACCGATCTTTTGGGATTTATCATATCGGCCACTTTGGTGCTAACACAGTTTGTCCTGTTATTGCCCACCCTGAGTGAAATATGGCAGTTGGCCGCTTTTTACTTCATTAATACCTTGGTGATTTGGCGTGGTTGCTCCGCGCCTGAGCTTAAGGCCTATCAGATGATTGGCACTCAGATGTTGCTATCGCTGACTATGGGGGCAATGAGTGCTACGCCACACTATGATATGAACTCGCCATTTACCATGGTGTTATTAATATTGATTAGTTTAATGACGCTTCGTTTCTCGGTGATGTTTATCGAGCAATTGTTGCCGCTAAAGAGCCAGCAGGCTTAGGGCGGCAGCCTGAGTTAACACAGGTGCTTTGCCAAATTATTGGTTACACTAGCAATATTATTCAGCCACTTAAGATAGCGCATGGAAGTTGAAGATATTTATCGCCGGGATTTAAACTTGCTGGTGGCTCTGCGTATTTTGGTTGAAGAACGCAGTGTGAGTCGTGCTGCGGAGCGCTTAAACTTGAGCCAGTCGGCGATGAGCCGAGTGCTGGGGCGCTTACGTGACTTATTAGCCGACCCTCTGTTTACCCGCCAAGGGCAGCAGCTTATTCCCACCGAAAAAGCCTTAGCCATGAATAGGGCTTTAGGTGAGCCTCTTGAATCCCTTCGGCAGCTGCTGTCTCCCAGTGATTTTGATCCTAAGTCCTGCGAGCAAACCTTTGCAATCGCCACCACCGATTACGCCATGCAAACCATCTTGCCTTTTGCCTTACCGCGTATTTATCAGGAAGCGCCTAATGTCGCGTTTGAATTTTTGCCGCTGCAAAATGCGCATTTAAAGGAACAACTCACCTACGGCAGAGCCGATTTGGCCATTTGTCGCCCCGTTGAGGCGCTGGAAGCTCTGCAGCAGCAAGTTTTGGGTAGGGTGGGGTATTGTGTCTGTTGTCTAAGCTGCATCCCTTGGCTAACCAGCCACTGTGTTTAGATGATTATTTGCGGTTTCCTCACGCCATGATAGCGATTAGCGATGGGGTAAAGTCTTTGCTTGAACAGGCCTTAGCCGATAAACCGAAACGGCGCATGGTATTAAGGGCTTATCACTTAGAGGCGGCTTTAGCGATTGTTGATAGCATGCCGCTGATTATTACGGTACCGGCAGATTTAGCTTACTTGGTGTCTGAACGCTACGATTTGGTGGTAAAAGCTTTACCCTTCCAGTTTACTCCCTTTGATTATTCAATGATTTGGCATCCGCGTTGCGAGCATTCGCCAGCTCAACAATGGTTAAGAAGTATTGTTAAGGAAGAATGTGGCAAGTTAATCGCCAAGCGGGTGGAAGATATGGGGTTAGATAATGTAAGGCCCTGAACGGGCCTTGTTATCTTATGCAACCAAAGAAGCAGGCTTATTTATAGCTTGATGACGACTCGGCTGGTTGCCAGCTTGACCGTCGGTCAAGCTTTATAGACTTTGTGTTACAGGCTTATTTTACCCTTAAGGGAATATTATAGCTTGATGACGACTCGGCCAGTTGTTTGACCGTTGGTAATATTCTCTGCATATTTAGGCGCTTGGCTTAAGCTGATTTCAGTACAGGCTTGTTCGAAATAGCTCGCAGGTAATAGCTTGGCTAGTTGCTCCCATGCGGCAATGCGTTTAGCGCTAGGGCAGTTAACCGAATCAATCCCTTGTAAGCGTACATTTCGTAAAATAAACGGCATAACAGTGGTGGGTAGATCAAAGCCTCCTACAAGGCCACAGGCGGCGACTGCGCTGTTATAGTCCATTTGAGCAAGCACTTTGGCTAAGATTTTACTGCCAACGGTATCAATCGCACCGGCCCATAATTGTTTTTCTAAAGGGCGAGCGGCTTGTTCAAATTCACTACGATCGATGATTTGGCTTGCTCCTAGTTTTTCCAGTAAGGGACCATTTTGTTGGACACGACCGGTTACCGCCGCCACTGAGTAGCCCAGTTGTGCTAATAAGCTCACCGCCACCGAGCCAACACCGCCGCTTGCGCCAGTCACTAGAATTGTGCCGTGTTCGGGCTTAATTTCGGCATCAATGAGGGCTTGTACACACAGCATGGCTGTAAAGCCTGCGGTGCCTACCATCATGGCTTTTTTGGCGCTTAAACCTTGGGGAAGGGGGACTAGCCAATCTGCCTTAAGTTTGGCTTTTTGTGCCATGCCGCCCCAATGGTTTTCGCCAACTCCCCAGCCCGTTAATACAACGGCGTCGCCGGGTTGATAACGGGCGTCATCTGAGGCCAGTACACTACCGGCTAAATCGATGCCCGGTACCATGGGAAAATGCCGAACGATTTTGCCTTTGCCAGTAATCGCCAAACCATCTTTATAGTTGAGTGATGAGTAATCCACCGCAACTAGCACCTCACCTTCAGGTAGTTGGGACTCATCAAGTTGTTCGATGCTAGCTAAGGTTTTTTTCTCTACTTGCTTAAGTACTAAGGCTGCAAACATTTGCTTCTCCAAAATTAGGCGCATGATAATTAAGCTCAGTTTAGCGTCGATATAGCTATGACAAAAATGAAACATAATCATTTTTATTATGCATAATAGTCATAATTATTAGAGCTTCATCTTCTAGTGTGTGTGGGTGTGTAGCAGCTTTATTTCACGGGGATTTCTCGGCAGTTAATTTGAGGACGGGCTTGGCTGTTGCTTACTGTTGATTAACCAAGCCAAGGCCAAGTAAAACTTTTTTCTGCTCATTGTGTATTTTTTTTCAGCAACTGGATTTAATGATTTTTTGCTTAAGTCTTTAGATTGGTTAAGGCATTCAAATTTACTATATTTGAATGCTTTAACCCTTCCTTTGCCGTAATCTGGCCTTGTATGACCATTGCTTGCGGCTAAGAGATGTCGCTTAGCTCGCTCATTTGCATCGTTCTCTATGTTTATTTTATTTAAAAATCAGTTGATTAAACTTTTGTGCTCGGCTTTGTTCTAGTGCCGATGATTGGATCCATCAAAGGCGATTAA
Source organism: Agarivorans gilvus (assembly GCF_001420915.1). Lineage (NCBI taxonomy): Bacteria > Pseudomonadati > Pseudomonadota > Gammaproteobacteria > Alteromonadales > Alteromonadaceae > Agarivorans > Agarivorans gilvus. Next base: position 3,962,440 of record NZ_CP013021.1, read on the forward strand.
ATATATTTTAAAGCTTCTCTTACTATGCCTGCCATAACACAGCAGCACCTTGCTGGTATGAATTTAAACTTCAGACAATAGTAGAGATATCATGAAAAAGACGAGTATTTTTTCTGTAACAAAAACCGTGAAACAGTGTTTATACATCGCCTTATTGGCAACGACTCCCGCTTTGGCTGATGCTGTTGCCGCGAATACTAGCGAGGTGACGGAAGTTACAGTTATAGATAGTAAACGCGATGTGTTTAAAGAATTAAATATTCCTAAGCACCTACCAGCCTTGGCTTTAAGCGACCTTGGTCAATCATCTAATTTTATCGAGCATATGGATAAAACCTTTACCGTTGGCGATAAGGTGAAACAGTCTAATTTGTTTTTGGTTACCAGCGAGGATACCAAGGGCAATATTAAGATGAAGATTAAGTACAATCCAAACCAATTAGATGGTCGTCGTAAAGTGCTTGAAGACTTAGAAAAGCTGGCTTTGACTGAGTACAAGTTACGCCAGCACGCTGCCATTTATAACCCTAAATCGGTTAAGTTGAGCCGTAATGATAAGGGGCAAGATGTGGTGAGCTTTAATTATTCAAAGTACGCACTACCACAAGATATTGCCTATTTCCGCTTTTTGCAGGTTGAGCTTATTGTCGAGCAGGCCCAGGTAAAGACCATGGTAATTAGCAATAACAAGTCGTTTAAACACCATTACGGTAAGGTACTTGAGTACCGCCAAGAGATTGAGTTTGATCAATTAGACAACGGTGAATACGTTATTCTATCTAAGCAAACCAACGCCACTGGTGAATGTAAAGGTAAACCCTGTGAGATGGACATTCGCGTAACTCCGGTGGCTTTTTACCACGATGACTTAGGTGTGGTGGTTAAACAAGAGGCTTTATACGAGCAATTAAGTGACCCACGTATTGAAGAGAAAGAGGTAAAACTACATCGAGTATTTCCTATTTTGGGTGACGCAGTAAAACGCAAAGGTATTGATACGCCGCTGCCTTACGGTATTTCTATGGCATACCGTAACCAAGATATGGATGTAGATTTTTCAAGCTTCAGTGTATTTGGTTTATCGCCTGAATTCATGGGTAAGTTCTTTGATGCTGAAGAGTCACATGCCCAGGTGAACGCTGAGAGCTTTAGTGTTCGTGGTGACGTATACATTCTTCCTTTTTGGAATGTTTATGGCCTGATCGGCAAGGTGGACGTAAATGCAGACATTGATGCGCGTTTTAGAGGCATTGACCAATGTCTTGGTGTGGTGATTGGTGACAAGTGTTTGGGCGATAAAATTGAAGTTCCGGAGTTTGACTTACACGTTCCTTTGCACCTTCGTTACGATGTGTATGGCGTTGGTACTACGCTATCGGTGGGTTACCGCAAGTTCTTCGCCTCGTTAACCGGTACTTATACCGTGACTAAGTTAGAGGGGAGTGATGGAGAAGGGGGCAGCCTAGTTACGGTTCAACCGATGTTGGGTTACCAAATGCCGGAATATCGTGCGCAGTTGTTTGTTGGCGCAGAGTACCAAGGGCTTGGCGACACCATGGAAGGCACGGTAGTGTTTGGTGACGTCGCAATGGACTACAACGTGGGCGTTAAAGTGGAACAGTGGGCTTATCTAATTGGTTTCAATAAACAATTTGGTAAAAACTATAGCCTAACGGGGATCCTCAGTGCCGGTGAAGACCGCACCGCTGCCACCCTTAACTTTAGTTATCGCTTCTAAGTACACCCTAACATTGAGCGTACTGCAAACCTTAAAAGTGCAGTACGCGCATTTCTGATTGTTTCCTTTAGCTGTTTTATTACTCAAGCTGGTGTTAATGCTGCTCGGGTAAAGCTGCTTGGCTGATTTAGGTTTTTTATTATGATTCACCTTTTGTTATCTCGCAGTGTTCAAGGTTTTAAAACACTCAGCGTGGTGTTATTAGCCCTTGCTAGTATCGCTTGTTCTTCTGCTCCGCCGCCTCGCCCAAGGGATTTTGAGCATAGCTGGCAGTCTCAGCTATTGCCCGCGCAGGTGTACCTCATTAACACTGCACCGGAAGCCTTAGCGCGACGCATTCAAGCGATTCGTCAGGCGCAAGATTACATTCAGCTGGAATATTTTACCTGGGGCCACGATCTGTCGGGCGCAACGGTTTATAAAGAGCTGTTAGATGCGGCAAACCGTGGCGTGAAAGTTCAGCTGATTCTGGATGACCTAATCGAGTTTGAAAACCATTGGTTACTTGAGTTAGCCGAGCACGACAATATTCGCATTCGCATTTTCAACCCATTTGAGGCGCGCAAGTTGGGCTGGTTTACCCGTGCCTTTAATTTTCAAGCCAATAAGCAGCGTTTAAACCATCGCTTGCACGAGAAGTACTTTAATGTAGACGGCAAGTTGATGATTATTGGTGGTCGCAACATTGGTGATGACTATTTGGGTTATGGCCAGTCGGCTAACTTCTTCGATTTAGACATTATGTTGACGGGGCCGAGTATTGGCGAGTTTGAAGCTAACTTTAAAATGCTATGGCACAGTGAGTATGTTAAGTCGGTGTGGCGAGTGATTAAGCGCAATAGCCAGCCACAGCAAGCCGGCTTTTTAGCTGATTACGCCGAGCTGCAGGTTCAGCGCCCAGATAAGGCTAAAGATATTGAGCAACAACTGGCTCAGCTAACTGCACCTCAGTATGTGGCTGCTACGGTAAGCCCAGTATTTGATTCCTTAGATAAGTTACAGGATTCTCAACCTTACTTTACCTCGCGTTTAGAAAGGCTGTTAGAACAGCGCTTGGAAAAAGCCTCTAAGGTGTTATTTTCCAGCCCTTATCTGGTACCCAGTGAAGAAGAATTTGCAGGTTTTAAAGCTTTGAGTGAACAGGGGGGTGAGTTGAGTTTAATTACCAACTCCTCTGCCTCTAATGACTCGCCCTTTGTGAGTGCTTATTACTCGAAGCATCGCGCAGAGTTGGCGCAGCTTGCAGGGCAATTATTGGAATATACTCACGATGCCAAGCATCAGGACTACTTTACTCAAGTGACTACTCACTATCACAACAAGGCTTTTATTGTTGATCAGGCGATAAGTTATGTGGGCTCATCTAATTTTGACCCCCGTTCTAAGTTTCTCAACATGGAACTGGGCCTAGTGATTGAGAGCAAAGAGTTTGCTCAACAATTAGAGAACTACTTGTTGGCCGAGCAACAGCAGCGCTACTGGCGGGTAGAGGTAGATGAACAGCAACAGCTGGTATGGCAACAGGGCGAGCAAACAATGCGACTTAACCCTGAGCAAGGTGGCTTTAAACGCTTTAGTGAGAAGCTCTATCGCCTATTAGGCATTAAATACGATATCTAGTTTATCGCCAGATGCTGCCAATAGTGAATATTGGCAGCATAGTTTAATTGAGAGCTTTCAGTGACAGGGTCAGTGAGAACTGGGCTACTACTTCATCACCACTAATGCTGGGGCAGGTGGCTGTAATCGTCACCGCTTGGTTTACCCGCTCACCGCTGCTAATAGTTTGCTCTAGCATTTGGTCAATCAGCTTACCGTCTCGGCAGGTAAATAATACATCGGCTTCCGGGCGTTTCAAAAACTGCGCTTCAACGGCTTTAAAGGCCAGCGATACGCGCTTACCCACTTGTTCGGCCTTGGCGATAGCTAAGAAACCGCCAGCCACATCAGCCCCTACCGCAAGGCTACCAAAATACATGCTATTAAGATGATTCTTGGTGCGGCGTTTTAAGGGGATTTTCACCACCACCTGTTGTTCGTCCATCTCGAGGATCTTAGGCCGACAGTACCAAATTAGTGGGACTTTAAAGATGCCAAATAACTTCAGGGTGAGATTAGCTTTACGAACACTGGGTAACATAATAGGTCCTTGCTTAAGAGGTCGTACCAGTAAAAGGTGTTTTTAACAAAAAGTCAACATTTGTCTTTGTTAGTACAATAAGCGGGAGTTTGCTTGGTTAGGCAGGGAAGTGAAAATGCAGGGGCTTAAAACGACAAAAGCCTGCATAAATGCAGGCTTTTTGAATGGTGGTGCCCGGAGGCGGAATCGAACCACCGACACGAGGATTTTCAATCCTCTGCTCTACCGACTGAGCTATCCGGGCGACGGGCGCTATTAAACGAATTTTACCGGTTTAAGTCAACCGAAATTGGTAAAAAAAATGAAATAAATAGCGTTTGCTTAAAGGCTATACAAGAACTGCTAAAAGAATAAACAAAAAGGTGGCATAAGCCACCTTTGTTAGTTTAGATACTGTCGCAAGTGCTTATTGCGATGGCTGCTAGTGGACACCGGATGGGTGGCGTAGCGAGTGGGTGCTGACAAATTGGGTAAATTTGTTGGCGGCGCACAAATCGGTAAATTTGCTGCTGTTCCCAAGTATTTTTTCACTGTAAACAGTATACGGTTTGGCTAGGGGTGAGTGTTTGCTTATGTTGCTTTTTATTAAGCTTTTATAGCAATAACTATTTATATTTTTGCTAAAAAAGGGTGATAATAACCCTAGCTTAAGTAAATGGAGCGAATAAGAAGATGCAGCTCGATCGTACCGATAAAAAAATCTTAGATCTAATGCAGCGTAATGGCCGCATTAGCAACCTTGAGTTAGCCGAATTGGTCGGTTTGTCGCCTTCGCCTTGCTCAAGACGGGTGAAGGCCTTGGAAGAGGCGGGCTTAATCGCTAAACACGTTACCTTGCTCAATGAAAAAAAGCTCAATCTTAATCTCACCGCGTATATTCATATTTCTATGGACCGACATACGCCGGAGCGCTTTAACAATTTTCAGAAAATTATTAGCGCTTATGAAGAAGTGATGGAGTGTATGTTGGTGACCGGCACCGATGCGGACTATCAATTAAAAGTGGTGGTCAGAGATATGGAGCACTATCAGGCTTTCTTGTTGGGTAAGTTAACTCGTATTGAGGGGGTAACTGGAGTGCGTTCTAGCTTCGTATTACAACAGGTGTTTAGTCATACAGCCTTGCCCTTATCTCACATAAAATAAAAGCGCCGTGTGGCGCTTTTATCTAAGGGATGGGCTTATTTTTGCTGACGCTTTAAAAAAGCTTCGCGGCAGGCATTGTAGTTGTCGATAAGGATATCGCTTTCGGCTTTTTCATAGGGTAATAAGCTGCCTAATACCATGCGTTTTTGGCCGCTACCAATCACTTGCTCATTTTCACTAATGGTGAATTTAAGCAAGGCTACGCCTCGTTTGCCATTGGGAATATAGTCTCCTCCTACGTAGGCCAAGTGAGGAGGGCTGCTAGGTAGGCGGTCAAACTGCAAGCTCATGCTTTCATAGATCACCAAGGGGCGTTTACGGTTTAGCATTAAACCTTGTTCTTGCAACATCGGCACTAAAATGTGCGGAAAGTTTTGTCCGGAAAAACGCACATAATCTTGAATGATGTTGTTGATAATGGCGCTGTCTTTTAGGCACTCGCCACTGCGTTTAAGTTGCAAATATTCTTTGCCGTTATCATCGATTAAGCGACAGCTCTCTTGCTGCTGCTCGATATTCAGTGCCACACCATCGCTGACCATTCCGGCAAAGGTAAACTGCATGCTTTGGCTAATCCCTAGCTCACTTAACATGACAGAAAACAATAGATCTCCTGGTACGCAGAAGCGTGATGAATCGGCATCGTGAATGGCATTAAAGTCGTTTGCTACTCCTTTGGCAAAGTCACAAGCTTGCTCTCTACTGAATACAAACTGTTGATCTCTACGACTAAAATATTGATTTAAATTCATTATTAGTTTCACTTGATAAAAACGGCGACGCGCGATTCTAGCAAAATTTAAGCACTTGGTGGTCATATCAGTATAAAAAGTTTTTTTTTATTATTTCTAGGCTAATTATTCTGAGGCTAAAAAAGCCATTTTGACTAAGCGGCTCATTTTTATCGAATAATCAAATTTATCCACAATTCGCTATTTCCATATAAAGATCAATCTATCAATAGGGGGCTTCCCAAGGATGATTTTCTCCTCTATTTTTAAACTACACGACTTCAGCTTAGCTTGGTAAATATATCAATATAAGTGCGAAGGCTGGCTAAATAGAGGTAGCTTAGTATGGCGAAAGGATCGCAGTATTTAGGGCGCTTTACAGTAATGTTGGTGATAATGATGTTGGTCTTGGCGATGCTAGGTTTGGCTGTTTTTGATAAATCGCCTCCGGCTTACCAGTTGCGTTTTGTGATTCAAGATCCCACTAGAGAAACTACCTTAACCATTGATTGTGAAAGATTAAGTTACTCGTTACGGCAAAGTTTGTTGCAACAACGTGCAAGTAGTGAAGCTGTTCAGGACTTATCGATGTTAGTCTGTTACGACCTGTACGCGCTATTGCAACAGGTGCCCAAACAGTTTGCTTCTTCTTATCTTGACCCTCAGCATTCAGAGAAACGCATTCTGTGGCAGGTGGGTGATGAACAGTGGCAATGGCGTTGGCAAAACAAGTACGATCCCGCCCTTAAACCGGTTTTTTCTCAGCTGGATAGACTCATCTCACGAGTGCCTGATTCAGCCTTTGCTGGTGGCCTCAAGCTTGATCAGCCACCTTATTAGTCTCATCAACTTGCAGGGTAGCGAGGTAGGGGAATAGTGCCCCTGCCAATTTTTCTGAATCGTGACGAACAATTTCACTGTCTTCATCAATTAAATCGGCGTAGATTACGTGGTAACGCTGTTTTAGTTGGCTTAAGTTACTCACCTCTACCACTTGGGCTCGTTCAATGTTGTAGCTGGCGATCATTTCCTGACTAGGTATGTGATTGTTCACTAACACTACATCGATGGCTCGGCCTAGGTAAAACTCTAAATCAGAAATAAAGTGCTCTACATCGTAGCCGTCGGTTTCACCAAACTTGGTCATGATGTTGGTGACGTAAATTAGCTTAGCTTTGCTGTTTTGAATGGCCTGTTTTACCCCTGGAACCAACAGATTAGGAATGATGCTGGTATACAAGTCGCCTGGGCCAAGCACAATTGCATCAACCTTGTTAATCCGCTTAATCACCGGCGGATAAACCCGTACTTGCTCGGCGTGGTGGGGAACCAAAAATACATTTTGGATCTTTTCTCGTTGGTCACCACGCGGCAGGTCGATGGCACTTTCTCCAAAAATACGCTCACCGCTGGTGAGCTCGGCCACTAGGGTGGATTTGTCGACGGTGACCGGCAGGATCTCTCCCTCAACGTCGAGCATTTGCGCCAAGCCTTGAATGCCTTCAGAGAACGAACCGCTGTATTGAGACAACATGGTCAGTAGCATATTGCCGGCGCTGTGCCCCGATAAGCGCTTGCCCTTGGTAAAGCGTTTGAGCAGCAGTTTTCGCGCCAATTCACGATAGGGCGAGAGCGCCAATACACACTTGAGTATGTCCCCTGGTGGCAATATGCCGAGTTCATCCCGTAAACGTCCAGTACTGCCGCCGCTGTCGGTCATCGATACAATGGCACTAATCGCTAGGTTTTCTGCATCACGCAGTGCTGACAGTAAAACGAAGTGACCACTTCCACCACCAATGGTGGCAACGGCTAAGGGGCTGGGTGAAGGTTTTGTCACAGGCGCTCCGAGCTAGTTGATGGCAGGCTTAAGTGCCTAGCCTAGTTGAGTGGCTTAGATTAAATAAAGCCAATTGTTCATGCAATGTTAATTCTGTCATAGTCTTGCCATAAAACGGTCACTTTATAGTCAAGAGTCCTTTCTAGATTAGTCATAACAAGGATGATTAGGCGAAAAGGGATGACAACAAAACACATTTATCAAAGTTTGTGGCTTTCAGACATTCACCTTGGTTGCAAGGATTGCAAAGCTGAAATGTTGCTACAGCTATTACAGCAAACGCGAGTAAAACGGCTGTTTTTGGTGGGCGATATTATCGATGTATGGGCGCTACAGCGTAAAATGTATTGGCCTGAGTCGCACAATCAAGTATTACAACAGATCATGCGTTTGGCTAAATCCGATTGCGAAGTCGTGTACATACCGGGCAATCACGACTATTTATTTAAGGCCTATGATGGCCTTGAGTTGGCCGACATCAAGGTCAGCAAACAGCATTACTACACCACCATTACCGGAAAGAGAGTGTTAATGGTGCATGGCGATCAATTTGATGAAGAAGTGTGTTTTGGCCGCTTCTACGCCAAGTTGGGTGATCATCTCTATGATTTATTACTGTTTCTCAATCGCAGTTTAACTAAAGCGCGGCGGCTTTTAGGTTACCCTTATTGGTCATTAGCCGGTTGCATTAAGGGTAAAATCGCCAAAGCCAAGCAGGCCATCTCGCGTTATCGACAGGCGGTAGTGAAAGAAGGCTTAAAGCAAGCGGTGGATGTGGTGATCTGCGGTCATATTCATCATCCTGAACTGCGCCAAGAGCAGGGGCTGATTTATGCCAACGATGGTGACTGGATAGAAAACTGCACCCTGTTATGCGAAACCATGGACGGGCAATTGCAGCTGCGCCGTTGGGACGAGCGCCTAAATAGCACAGTGGAGTTAGCGGCTATTTCTTTGTTGGATCAGCCCCAACAACTTGCTGAAAAAGTCGCCTGATTGTTCGTTTTGCTAGCAGTTGAACGTTTTGGCTAACTTTTTTTAATTTGGTCGTTGACAAGGCGAGGCAAAATCCGTTTAATAGCGCTCCGTTGCTCAGGCAGATTTGCTTAAGTAACGGTGTGCCGATTTAGCTCAGTTGGTAGAGCAACTGACTTGTAATCAGTAGGTCGCCAGTTCGACTCCGGCAATCGGCACCATTCTTTCTAAAGCCTCGTCTAATGACGGGGCTTTTTCATTTCTGGCTTAGCAGCATCTCAAGATTTGGCATTTGTATAGGGCTGGTTTATTCTGCCTGTTCTTTTCATTGCTCATGGGAGCTCGCATGCTTAAAGCGCTAAAACAGTTTTTACAAGCCACCCTTGACGAGTCCAACGAACATCACAGCCAAAATGTTGAGTTGGCTGCCGCCACCTTATTGGTGCAGTTGAGTCAAAGCGATAATCAGCAAAGCAATGCTGAAAGCGCCGTTATTTTAAACAAAATTAAGCGTTTGTTTGTATTAGACGAAGCAGAAGCCGAGCGTTTGTTTATGCAGGCGCAAACTCAGGCAAAACAAGCCGTTTCAGTATTTGATTTTACCCGCCATGTGAAAAAACTCGATTACCAACAGCGTTATCAGTTTACCGAAGCCTTGTGGAGGGTTGCGTATGCCGATGGGGTGTTGGATCCGCAGGAAGAAGCCCTAATTCGCCAAGTGGCCGATCTCATCTATTTAAGCCATGCCGATTTTATTAAGGCAAAAATGTCGGTTCAGCCGCACGCCTAAGTCGGTTTTTCAAGCTAGCTGGTAAGTTGCACTTTTGTTTGAATTTTCATCGTTTAAGGGTGTTTTACAGACAAATTGCTGGTTCTTTATTCACTTGAACAAAAGCATGCGATAAACCCTTTACCTTTAAACTAGCTTATGTATAATTCGCTTCCGTTGCAGGGGCGTAGTTCCAATGGCAGAACGTCGGATTCCAAATCCGAATGTTGGGAGTTCGAATCTCTCCGCCCCTGCCATTTTCTCTCCTATTTATTCGATTTCTCTAATCTCTAATCTCTAATCTCTAATCTCTAATCTCTAATCTCTAATCTCTAATCTCTAATCTCTAATCTTTTACTTTTTCTCTAGTTTATCTATCAACGAGCACTGTTTTTCCTCTGTTGGGTTTGCGTATTTCAGCTGGTAATTCATAAGGTTTTGTTAGCGCCACTTCGACTATGCTTGGCTTAGGCTATTGGCAGATTCTAGCGTTGGCTTCCCCGAGTTGCTGGGCTAAGTTGTGCCTGCTCGTTCCTTATACTTTCTTATATCCCCTTATATTCCTATTCAGATTGCGGCGGTTCCGCCTGTTTTTAGCAAACTTGCCTAATCGTGTTTTTATTTTTGATATTTTTTTTATTTAACCGTGTTAACTAGCCACTAATTATTTATCAAGCCCTCTAATTCTTGTCTCTCCCAATTTTGCTTACTTTTTAGGCTCATCGCAGTATTGGCGCGCTTAGAGAGCGATTGGCGTATACCTCTTTAGTCATATATCGAAGGGTTCAGTCCATCAAAAGCGATTATCTAATAAGGGTTTTGTCATCTAATATGCACTCATCGGCAGACGAACTGCACTTAGCAGGTAGTTATCAAATAATCAACTATTTACTAAGTGCGACATGGATCACTAATTAAGTGTGATTCTTGTCATAAACATATATCGGTCTGTTTATAAATTGTACAGGTTGGCGGGGCTCTTCAGTGCGCATTCTTGGTTAAACAGCAAGGGTGGTAAGTGTTTTTAGCACTGTGATTAAGCTTTTGGCGTCATTCATATTAAGTCTATTTCAACATTAACCTGTAGTGGTCAAGTAAAACTGGCCACGGTTTTATAGTTTTTCCAGTACAACTCTTCAGCCTGATTCGGTGGCAACATCTTGTTGTGCTGATGTGGCCTGACTTGGCTGAAATACCCTACGATATAATCCGTTATGGCGTGCTTGGCTTCTAAAAAAGTTCGGTAGCCTAGCTCTGGCATCCATTCTGTCTTCAAACTTCTAAAGAAACGCTCCATCGGCGCATTATCCCAACAATTACCACGGCGACTCATGCTCTGTTTGATTTGATATCGCCATAGCAACTGTCGATATTTAACACTCGTATATTGGCTGCCTTGGTCTGAGTGAAACATTAGTCCTTGAGGCTTACCTCTCAGTTCATAAGCCATCATCAGCGCCTTGCTAATAAGTTTACTGTCAGGGCTCAAAGACATTGCCCAACCAACAGGTTTCCTTGCATATAAATCCAGTACAACCGCTAAATAAGCCCAACGATTCCCAGTCCAGACATACGTGATATCACCACACCAAACTTGGTTAGGCGCATCCACCGTAAACTGGCGAGCAAGAACATTGGGTGCAACAGGATGCTCGTGTGTCGCTCGTTTATAGCGATGCTTTGGTTGTTGGCAGCTAAACAACGCAAGTTCACGCATCAAGTTGCTAGCGACATAACGGCTTAAGGGTGTACCTGTTTGCGTAACCATTGCTGCAATAGTGCGAGCTCCCGCAGAACCTTCACTCACTTCAAATGCTTCTCGAACTTTCTCTTTAAGCACAATGCGATTCGGTGTTTCGCCGACCGCTTCATCACGCCAATATTTGTAACTACTTCGATGAACACTGAATAGCTGACATAAATGATTAGCGGGAAAGCTCTCTTGAAGCCGATGAATTAACGCAAACCTTTCAGCTCGTCCGACATCAAGAGAGCGGAAGCCTTTTTTAAAATGTCTTTTTCCATTTCAAGGCGTTTGACCTGCTTTTCTAGCTCACGAATACGGCGTTGCTCATCCGTCATGGGTGTCGCCTTAGGTGATTCACCACGGCGCTCTGAGCGAAGTTGTCGCACCCATTTATCCATCGTTGAGTTACCCACGCCCATGGCTTCAGCGGCCTCACGAACGCTGTAATTTTGGTCTACAACAAGCTGGGCAGCTTCTAGGCGAAATTCGGGGCTAAAGTTAGGTCTTCTTGGTTTTGTCATTAGTTCACCTGTTTTGTCTCTGAGGTGAGTCTATCACCTCTAATCAGGTGGCCAAATTCACTATGCCACTACAATCTAAGTAAAAGAAAATATGGGCGGTAATCCCTTTTCCATAGGGCGTTACCCAATCGCCTTGCTCAAAGTCAAAACCCATCACCTCTTTTTTCTTAGGAAGTGGCAGCACCAGTTGTTTAGCATACATGGCGGTGGGCTGTTTCTTTTGGCGCAACTCCATGGTGAGGTTTTGGTCGCCGTAGTTGGTTCTTCTGATGCTCGATGTGTAGTAACCGTCCTTTTCTACTCCTATCATTACACCAAACTGGCTAAATCGTAGTGCGCTGACTTCGCCTTGCTTATCAGTGAAACCATCGAAATCATTACTGCCTTGGCTTAACATAAAGTTCATTACTACTTTGGCGTTATGCACAGGCTGCCCATCTTGGTCGACCACTTTCACTTTTACCGTGGTAAAGTTTCCTGCGCATGCGCTGGTGCAGATGATGAGCAAACAGAGCATTAGCCATTTATTAAAAGTCATTACTTACATCCTTGTAATGCAGTGCTTTTGTTTATTATTAACAACGTGCTTATTAGTTGTTTTTATTTGTTTAAAGTCAAGGGATTAGCTTGGAAAGTGTAGGGCGGGAGCGGACTCTTGTTAGAAAAAACAATAAACGCGGCGTGTAGGCTAGGTAAACCGCAAATTTAGCGCGGCACTGCAATAAGCTTAATCTTCAAGCCGCCTTGGTTCTTATTAAGTTAAGCGCTGATCGCTTAACTGGGTTTGGCGAGCATTATTCACCTCTAGGCTAAATAAACCTAAACTGCATAATCAACAAAGTGAAACATGGGAATAACCCGTTTTATTGCTTGGCTGGCGGGGCTTAATCAATACTCGAATCAAGGCCTTACAACCGCTTAATGTAAGGCCTAAGTGCTTTTAAGCCTTTTCTATTACTAAGTTGTGGCTTAAATCAGGCCACTGGCTTTTAAGCCGACTAAACCGAAGGTGGTGGTTAAGGCCGAAAAAATGGTGGTAATGGCGATTATATCGGCGGCTAAATCGGCATCGCCCCTCATTTGCCTCGCCATGACAAAGCTGGCAGTGGCAGAAGGGGTGGCCATCATCAAGTAGAGGATCCCCAAATTTAAGCCGCGAAAACCTAACAGTGCCCCTATCAGCACCGACAATAAAGGCAAAATAACTAATTTGGCAGCAGAGGCTTGAAAAATCAGGCTACGATTGCCTTTTAAGCGATCCAAACTTAACGAGCCACCAATACACAGCAGAGCCAGCGGCAGGGTCATATTGGCCAAGTACCGGCCGCTGGTGGTGAGCCATTCAGGCAAACGTAAGCCGATTAAGGCAAGGCATAAACCAAACACAATGGCCAGAAACAGCGGATTGCTAAACATTGAATAGGCCATGCCTTTAAGTAAGCTTTGCTCGGCTTTGGGCTGAGCAGCACTTAATACCGCAATCGCTAACACATTGTAGAGGATCACCATGATCGCTAAATATACCCCTGCCGGTGCTAGCGCCTCATGGCCAAAGGCATTCACGATGGTGGCCAGGCCAATAATGCCCATGTTGCCTCGATAGGCGCCTTGAACAAATACGCCGCGCTGGGGGCCGGCCATATTACGGGCATAAATCCACAGCAAACCCACCGACGCTAAGGTAATTAGGCCCGCAGTGGCTAACAGTTTTACTTGAATTAAAGCGGCTACATCGGCGGTGGCAATGTTTAAAAATAATAAGCAGGGCAGGGTAACGTTAAATACTAGGCTTGAACCGCTGCGAATAAATTCGGCAGAAATCATATCGCGCCGTTTAAAGATGTAGCCCAATATCATCATTAATATGATGGGGGCGGTAACCGAAACAGAGAAGCTAAACGCATGCAACATAGCCAAACCTAGCAGCTTAATAAAATTAAATGTTACCTCAGCTGTGCGGCTTAGGCGATGTGTTTTAGCACTCCCCTTAGCAGCATTTGTAGCGCTAACAAACTAAGTAATAACTTGATTATTATAGAGATAGTAGCGGGATTAAACCTTAAGCTGATTCTGTTGCCCAGCCAAGAGCCACTGATTGCGCCAAGCAGCATCATCAGTAACAGTGGTAATTGAGACGCCAATTCACTGCTGATGCTGAAATAAACCGGCAATTTAGCCAGATGGCTAATGCTCATAAATAAGGCACTGGTGGCAATAACTTGCTGAGGGCTTTGTAGTTGCTTGCTTAACAGTGCTAACGACAGGGGGCCGGTAGCGCCCACAATCAAGCCCAAGCCAGTTTGCATAAAGCCTATTAAATAGTAGCTTTGGTAGTGCTGCATGAACTGGTTGAAATGCGGGCTCCATAGACTGAGTAAGATATAACAGCCAATGGCGAAAGGTAGGTTTTCACTGGCTAGGTTAGACAACAGATAGCCAAATACCAAGCAGCCCAGTAAAGAACCCACTAAAAATTTAGGCAGCAGCGACCACTGCACCTGCGCAATACTAAATAGCATTCTTGAGCTGTTGCTGGCCAGTTGGGTAAGCCCGTGTAAGGGAATAATTAAACTTGGCGCAACAAACATGGGAAGCAAAGCAATCAGCAGCATTCCGCCACCAAAGCCTATTACTGCAGCAATCGCCGATGTGACACAGGCAAGTAAAGCTAACATCCATTCCGTTGGCAAAGCGTTCCCTCTTGTTGTGTTTGAGTCGCTAGGGTGTAGTTGCATTAACTAGCAATGGTTTTGCGGCAGCCATCATTAAGTATTTGCCGAGTCACGGGCACCGTCAAAGGTGAGGTATGGGCGATCAATAGGCACAGGCTACTACAGCCATTTGTTTAAATGCCATGAACAATAGTGCCTTAGCGACTAGACTGAAGACGAGAGATTAAGTTGGGTTAGAAGCTAATAATTCACAATAACCCATTGACTTATATTTGATTTTATATTTCTAGCTAGCTTATCTACTAAGGCGTTGGAAATTCATAATAACGATAGTCAAGGAACTGATAATGGACAACGAAAACAATCAAGGCACAGGCCAGTGTCCGATTATGCATGGCGGAATAACTGGTTCGGCAAATTCTAATGTGGCGTGGTGGCCGAACAATCTCAACCTCGACATTTTGCATCAGCACGACCGCAAAACCAATCCGTTAGGAGATGACTTTAACTATCGAGAAGCCTTAAAAAACCTCGATGTCGCCGCCTTGAAGCAAGATTTAAAAGACTTAATGACCGACAGCCAAGAATGGTGGCCAGCAGACTGGGGCCATTATGGTGGTTTGATGATCCGCATGGCTTGGCACTCTGCAGGCAGTTATCGAATTAGCGATGGTCGAGGAGGCAGCGCCACCGGTAATCAACGTTTCGCCCCGCTCAATTCATGGCCAGATAATACCAACCTAGATAAAGCCCGTCGTTTGTTATGGCCAATTAAACGTAAATACGGTAACAAAATTAGCTGGGCCGATTTGATGATTTTGACCGGTAACATGGCCTATGAATCGATGGGTTTGAAAACCTTTGGTTTTGCTTTTGGCCGAGAAGATATCTGGCATCCAGAAAAAGACACCTATTGGGGCTCTGAAAAAGAATGGCTGGCTCCAAGTGATGCCAAGAACAGCCGATATTCAGGTGAACGGGATCTAGAAAACCCATTAGCGGCGGTAATGATGGGGCTGATTTACGTTAACCCTGAAGGGGTGGATGGCAATCCCGATCCTTTGAAAACCGCTCAAGATATGCGCGTCACCTTCGAGCGCATGGCCATGAATGACGAAGAAACCGTGGCGCTTACCGCTGGCGGCCATACGGTGGGTAAAACCCATGGTAACGGTGATGCCGCAGAGCTAGGTCCAGAACCTGAAGCTGCTGAACTGGAAGAGCAAGGTTTGGGCTGGAATAACCATAAATCGCGCGGGATTGGCCGCGATACCGTGACCAGTGGCATTGAAGGCGCATGGACCACCAACCCTACTCAATGGGACGATGGCTATTTTAATCTACTGTTCAAATATGAATGGGAATTAACTAAAAGCCCTGCCGGAGCATGGCAATGGCAGCCGGTGGATATTGCCGAAGAAGACATGCCAGTGGATGTGGAAGACCCATCAATCCGCTGTATGCCGATTATGACCGATGCCGACATGGCCTTAAAAATGGACCCTGAATACCGCAAAATCTCGGAACGTTTCCATCAAGACCCTGCCTATTTATCGGAAGTGTTTGCGCGTGCTTGGTTTAAGTTAACCCACCGTGACTTAGGGCCTAAAGCGCGTTATGTGGGCCCCGATGTGCCTAGCGAAGAGTTGATTTGGCAAGACCCTATCCCAGCAGGGCGCAGTGACTATGATGTCGCCGCAGTGAAGGCAGCAATTGAAGCCACAGAGCTGAGTGTGAGTGAGTTAATCAGTACCGCTTGGGACAGTGCCCGTACCTTCCGTGGCTCTGATAAACGCGGTGGCGCTAACGGTGCTCGCATACAACTGGCGCCACAAAATGCTTGGCAAGGTAACGAGCCAGAGCGCCTAGCCAAGGTATTAGCTGAGCTTAAACCGATTGCTCAGCAGTTTAACATTAGCCTTGCCGACGCCATTGTATTAGCTGGTAATGTGGGTCTAGAACGGGCGATTGCCGTTGCTGGATTCTCTGTGCCGGTGCCATTCTCGCCGGGACGTGGTGATGCCAGTGAAGCAATGACCGATGTAGAGTCCTTTGCGGTATTAGAGCCCTTGGCTGATGGCTTCCGTAACTGGCAAAAGGCCAATTATGTAGTGATGCCAGAAGAACTATTGCTAGACCGAGCTCAGTTAATGGGACTCAGCGCGGTAGAAATGACGGTATTAATTGGTGGCATGCGGGTATTGGGCACCAACTACGATGGCACAGCCCACGGGGTATTCACCGACCGAGTGGGGGTCTTAACCAACGACTTCTTCGTTAATCTGACCGACATGAATTACACCTGGGAGCCGAAGGGGCGTAATCTTTACCACATTAATCAGCGCAGTAGCGGTGAAACTAAGTGGACCGCAACCCGGGTGGATTTGGTATTTGGTTCTAATTCCATCCTGCGTGCTTACGCCGAAGTGTATGCCCAAGACGATAATCATGAAAAATTTATCAAAGATTTCGTTGCCGCATGGACCAAGGTAATGAATGCTGACCGGTTCGACCTAGTGTAAAAGTTATCGTCTTACTTTTTTGCTGATTTGGTTGTAAGTTATTGTTATATTTGGTTATTTGTTAATTTTAAGCCCAGCTCCTTGTCGCTGGGCTTCTTTGTTTTGTTGTTCTTGGCTTAAGCCTTCCTCATTTCTGCTATCTGCTGTCACCGCGTTTTATTGCCTAACGATGGTCTAGTCCATCAAAAGCGAGTTATTCGTAGGTAATTTCTCACCTATTATGCGCTCACTTGCTTAAGACCGCCCCACAGCAGGGGCATTGGTAGCATTAAGGTAATAATTTTCTCACAACATGATGGTTCGTTTAAGAGTCACTCAACAAACAGGAACACAATATGTCACACGATAAGCACGCTGATTTATCTCCTTACGAGCAATTCAATATCGAGATCCCTAAAGATTTCCCTGAAGAAGGCATGGCTGCTCGCGCCGCTGCTGCCCTAGTAAAAAGTGAATGCTGGACCGACGCTAATCCCATGCTTAATTTGTCATCTTTTGTGACAACTTTTGTTGAGCCAGAAGCGGCTGAAATCTTCAAAGAAGGTTCTTTCCGTAACTTTGCTGACCCAGATATGTACCCTCACACTAAAGCCACCGAAGAAAAATGTGTACGTTGGTTACATGACTTATGGAATGGCCCTAAAGACGTAGAACCTTATGGCGCGGCTACCATTGGCTCTTCTGAAGCTTGTATGTTAGCGGGGCTTGCGCACAAGTGGAACTGGCGTCAAGCGCGTGAGAAAGCAGGTAAAGATGCTTCACGTCCAAACATGGTAACTGGCGGTAACGTTCAAATTGTATGGAAAAAATTCCTTAAATACTTCGACGTTGAGCCACGCATCGTTCCACTAAAACCTGGTCAATACTGCCTAACTGCTGAGCAATTAGACGAATACGTTGATGAAAATACTATCTGTGTGGTTGCTATTGCTGGTCAAACCTTCACTGGTGAAGACGATGATTTCCAAGGCATTCACGATTGGTTAGACGCTTACGAAGAAAAAACCGGCGTATCTATTCCTATGCACATTGATGCGGCTTCTGGTGGTTTTGTTAACCCCTTCTTATACCCAGAGTATGAGTGGGACTTCCGCCTACCACGTGTGCAATCAATTAACGCATCTGGCCACAAATTTGGTTTAGTACCTCCTGGTCTAGGTTGGATTATTTTCCGTGAGCGTGCGGTATTTAATGAAGACTTGGTGTTCTACGTGAACTACCTTGGCGGCGAAGCGGCGACTGCCACGCTTAACTTTAGTAAGAGTTCGGCAACCGTATTAGCCCAATACTACAACTTCATTCGTTTGGGTAAAGAAGGTTATACCCGCATCATGAAGCAAACTGTAGAAAACGCTGAATTCTTGCGTGAACGCTTGTTGGCAACGGGTAAGTTCAAAGTGATGAACGAGACTCAGCGCATCCCAGTGGTTGCTCTTACTCTTGATGAGTCGGTAACTAACTACAACGAGTTTGATATTTCAAACAAAGTACGCGAGCACGGCTGGATTTTATCGGCTTACTCTATGCCTGCTAACGCTCAAGAAGTGAACAGCTTGCGTATTGTGGTTCGTCCTCACTTAAACCGTGATGCCGCTGAAAACTTAGTTCGCGATATCGAAATGGCCTGTGAGTACTTAGAAGAGCATGGCGGTAACGCTACTCCACCTAAGTTGCACGACCTTCACAAAGTATCATCTGGGAAGTGTTAATCACACAGTCCCGTTTCTAAAAAAGAAGCCCAATGTTGCGGCTTCTTTTTTCTCAGATAAGCAGACTCTATTATGAATACACGACCAAAACTGGCGGGCTTTTTGTCGCATCCGCCTAAGTATATGATTAGCCTAATGTTTTGGCTATTAGCTTTAGCTTCATTGTGGTTAGGCAATGCCTATGCCGCCACCTTAGAGCCAGAAGTGAGCAATGGCGTTGCCGGTGCCTTGAGTTACCTCGCGCAAAACCCATTCGCCTACCTATTTTTAACCCTGGCGATTGGCTACCCTCTTGGCCGAATCACTGTGGGTGGTATTTGCCTAGGGGCCACCGCCGGTACCTTGGTCACTGGTATTTTGATTGCTTTAGCATCAAGTGCCATATACGGCATTACCTATGATATTCCTGGCCTAGTAGAAGACATCTTCTTGATGTTGTTTATGTACGCCTTGGGAATGCGGGTTGGGCCTCAGTTCTTCTCGGGCTTAGCTCGTGGCGGGTTCGACTTCGTAATGATTGGTTTAATTGTTGTTTTCTCTAACTTCTTAATCGTTTTCTTTGGCGTTAAGGTGTTGGATCTAGGCCCTGGCTACGCAGCCGGTATTATCTCTGGTAGTTATACTGTTACTGCGGTAATGGGCGTGGCTCAATCTGCCGTTTCTACTGGTGCTTTCCAACTTCCAGAAGGCGTTACTGCCGATATGGTAGGTGCCAATATGGCGGCCGGTTATGCGATTAGCTACGTGCTTTCTTCAATCTTCATCATCTTGTTGGTGAAATACTTACCCAGAATGTTTGGTAAAGATGCAGTAGCCGAAGCGATCAAAGCAGAGCAAGAATTTAGTGGTGGTGAAGACGGTGGCGCCTTACCAGGCACAGCGGGTACCTCGCTATTGGGCTTTACCGACAAGCAAATTCGCTCTTATGTGGTAGAGCATGAAGAATTGGTGGGTCTATCTGTTAGCCAACTATTTAAAAAGAACCCGCACGCGGCCATTTTAAAAGTGGTACGTGGTGACGAAGTGATTGATGCACAAGCCGATCCTAAGTTACAGATGGGCGATGTTGTAGGTGTAATGGGTGAATACAACCTATTGCTCAGCGGCAGCGACAAAGTGGGTAATGAAGTGGCTGAACCTCGTGCTCGCATGGTCGATATTGAAGTAGCAGACGTGCACGTAGGTAAATCTAGCTTTGCTGGTAAAACCTTGACCGAATTAGGCCAAGAGCTTGGTTTTGGTGTACACCTAAAATCATTGTTTAGAGCCGGTGTGGCAATTCCTCACTTACCTAAAACTGTGGTAGAAAAAGGCGACGTATTGCGTCTTGCTGGCCCAGCTTGGTGTGTAGAGCAAGCAGCTAAAGCCTTAAAAGCTAAACCGATTGTTGAAAGTACTTATACCGAAGTGTCATTCATGTCTCTAGCCTTGTTTGTGGGCTTTGTGATTGGTCACGCTAGCGTTGAAATTAGCGGTATTCCTTTTGCCTTGGGTACTTCTGCCGGTTGTATGTTAATGGGTATCTTCGTTTCTTGGTTACGTACTCGTAATCCTGACTTTGGTGGCCCAATGAGTGAAGGCGCACGTTCTTTCTTAAACGATATTGGCTTAAGTTTGTTTGTTGCGGTATTGGCGGCAGGTGTAGGACCTAAAATCATGTCTTCTTTCCAAGGCACAGTAGTGATTTGGATTGCAGTATTGGGCTTGTTAGGTGCGTTAGTTCCTCCTTTCTTGGCTTGGTTATATGGTTACTACATTCGCAAAATGAACCCAGTGGTATTGGCTGGTGCCTGTGCCGGTGGTCGTAACAGCACCCCAGCACTGAACGGCATTCAAGATATCTCTAAAAGTGGTATTGCCGCAGTAGCCTACCCAGTACCTTATGCACTGACTTCTGCAGTGGTATTGATCCTCGGTTACATTGCGATGGTGTTCTCATAAGCTTAGTGATTAAGCGATGAAAACTTAAGTATTAAGCCTTAACCGTGTACTGATTGCATTGTTAAGGCTTTTCTTTTTTTAGTGGAGGCCGAGCATGCGCTCTGTGTCGACAGTACATATTGCCGTTAACGTAATGCGTGCGCGGCTGACCTTGATTAGTTTTAACATTGCCATTGTATCGTTTCAGTTGTCGCAGCGCTTTAACATGGCAGGGGGCATAGACATCCCCGGTTTTAACCATCCTTTGCATTTTCGAGTTAGCATGGCCTTGCTGTTGGCCTTAGCCTTGAGCTTACTGGCGGTGGTGGCGTTTATTAGTTCATCGGCCTTAGATGAGGTGGGGGCGTGTGACCACTGGTCATTCATTTTGGGTGACTTGTTTATGTACCTTGCCTTGGCTAATACCGTTACTGGTTTTTTCTCGCCATTGAATGACAGCCTTAACCTAGTGGTTCAACAAATACCCGCACAAGCCTCACAAGCAGAGTTACTGCGTAAAGCGGTATTCTATTTAGGCAGTGTGGCTTGGTTGGCGGCCATTTATCTGGGGCCGCTAGTGAGCCTGCTACGTTCACCATTTTCTAAGCGGCTAAATTTGCGCATGGCGCTGCTCTATGTGGGCTTGTTGCTAGTGATGTTCTGGCTCAATTATCAGGTGGAATTGTTTGAGCTTAGTAATAGCGGGTCTGCGTCATTGCTATTACCGCGTTTTGTTTTTGAGTTTTTTCAACCCTTAGTCTGGTAGGCAACCGCACTATAAGTGCGCTATAGCAGGCGCACTGCCGCTGGTGGGTTTAGCTAAGTCTTTGTCTTAACTATTAGTTCGTGGACCATTTTATGCTGCAAAGCCCGCTATTTTCGTTGTTTTATTAGTCTGCTGTTTCCGCGCTGGTAGTGACTTTTTGCCTAAAAATCGGGCACTTAGCCTGAGTATTCTAAGGTTAGGCTATTTCAATGTATTAGCACCACAGTTAGAATGAGACGTTGTTTTCTGTTGTGGATGAAATTTAGTGAAGCAGTCTCACCCCAAAACGGCGAACTCACCAGCATCACCTCGCGTGGCGGTTGTTGGTGGGGAATAGCAGGCTCTGCTGCTGCCCTAAAGTTAGCCGAGCTTGGTGTTCAGGTTAGCTTGTTTGAAGCTGGCCCTAGCTTAGTTAATGGGCCTCCGGCCTGTCACTTACATGCGGGGGGCAATCTGTATCGTGAGATTTCTGATCAGCAGTGCCTAAAGCTGTTAGAGCAATCCATCCATACGCTGCGGGTATTTCCTCATGCACTAAATCGCCGCCCCACAGTGATTGCTGTACCCAATAATGACCCCGGCGACCCCAACGCCTTGTTGCCGCGTTTGCAAAAGCTGCAAGCTCACTATGCCGAGCTGGTGGCTCTGCACCCCAATAACCAGCAACTTGGCCCAGTTGAGGACTACTACCGTTTATATTCGCGTGAAGACTTACAAGCCTTGGCGGAATTAGCGATACCCGACACCCCACAAAGCTTAGATGATTGGATGATCCCAGTGGCGAAACAACTGGATCTGGCTGCCTTTAAGTTTCCCTTTGTGCAAGTGCAGGAATACGGCTTAAGCTTGTTGCGCATTGCCGCAACCGTGAGTTTGGCTACCCAGCGCTTAGCCCAATGCCAAGTGCTTACCAATACCAAGGTGACCCATATTGAGCAAGTGGGAGGCTCCAGCCCTCGTTGGCGGGTGGATTACCAAAGCGAGCAGGGTGAGCAGAGCATCGAGGTAGATTATCTGATTAATGCCTGTGGCTATCGTAGTGGGCGACTCGACGACATGGCCAAGTTGACTCGCCATCGCATGGTGGAATTTAAAGCCGCCTATTTGGCCAAGTGGCCTAGCCAACAAGGGCGCTGGCCCGAGTTAGTTGTGCATGGCCAACGTGGAACGCCCAATGGTATGGCCCAGCTTACACCCTATCCCGATGGCATTTTTCAGCTGCATGGCATGACCGATACTATCACCTTGTTTAAAGGTGGCTTGGTGAAATCCAGTGACAATAGTGCTCAGCCGGAGCTGAGCCCTTGTTAAGTCGTAAATTAACCCAAGGTTGGCGACCAGAAGAGATAGCAGAGCGAACGAGTGAAGCGGTAAAACATATGGCGCGTTATTTACCCAGTTTTAGTGATGCCTGCGTGGCGGGGCGGCCCTTGTTTGGTGCCCAGCAAATTCCTGGGGATGATCCAAGCCTACGTGCCGCTAGTGTGTCGTTTGATAAGGCCCACTATGCTCGTACCGAGATTGTTAAGTTCTCCTCGGCGCTACATGCCGCAGAGCAGATTATTGATAATATTCGTCAGCAGGGTTTGTTGCTAGGCAAGCCAGAGGGCTCGGCCATGACCGAGTTACGTTGCACTCAGGGGCTGAGTTACCAGCAGGTCTTGGACTTGGCTGAGCAGCTAGCCGAGCAGCGTAACTATCCGCTGGCTTTGGCCCGTTAGGCATTAATTGGGTTGCAGAGGCTAGCGTGGCTAGCCTCTGTTTTATCAGCAGCTATTGGCTTATTTGCTTTTAAATAGCTTTTTAAGGAAGGCGCCAACTCCTGCTAAAAGGATGATGCCGAACTTTTTCAAGAATAAAAAAGCGGCGGCTAAAAAGCCGGTTTTAGCTACCGCCTTACCCGCCACCAAAGCACCTAAACCATAGGCGGCTACCTTGTCGATGCTAGGGTCAAACTCTTCATAACGAGAGTCTTTTTGAAACTCAGCCATGGCTACTACGGTGTTTAATTGCGAGTCAATCAGCTGTTTTTGATCCATGCCTGCGATGAAATTCAATACTAGAACACCCTTTCTACCGAGTACTCGAATGTTGTAGTTGAGGGTATTGGTTTCCGAGTCCCCAAATTTAATTTCTTTGGCCCAATGTAGTTTGTGAGCGGCCTTGTCGTAGTATGGTGGCGCAGCCCAGCCTACTAACTCAATAGCTTCGTAGCCTTGCTCCATTCGCTGTTCGCTAGCGTCGGCGGTATCTTGCTTCATTTGCGAGAGCAAGTCGCCATAATCGATGTCATCGGCATCTTCATCAGACACATACCCGTCTTCTTCATACTCGATGGTCACGCCCCAAGAGTCATCATCAAAGGGAGTGCTTTCTGCGGGAAATAACATGCCTAAAGTATCTAAACCCGAGCCCGGGGATTTCCCCATACCTCCACCAATACCTTCTCGGTATCAATTGCATCTAAATAGTAGAAACTATCTGGTACGGTGAGTTTGGCGATACCATTTTGCAGCTCAATTTCGCCGCTTTTTCTATCTAATGAATCCCAGATTTGTTGCATCTCGATGATGTATTGTTCTTGTTCTGGGCTTAATTGTGATTCTTCAGCAAAGGTGCTGGGCGCAAAAAGCATCGCCATACACAGCAGCAGCTTTCCTATTATGTTCATTGTTTTTTCCTTGTATAGAGACTAGGTAGAGCTTAACGGATCCCTTCGTTATCCTAGTTATTTGAGATGAGTTAGCGCGCTGGCTTAGCTGTAAGCGCGCAGCTCAAGCTTACCTGAAACAGTACAATAGAAGTGCTTCTTTATTCACAAAAATATTAATATTTTCTAATGCTTGGACAAGTAAATACAGAATGAGGCGCCAGCAAATAGCTAAGCTGATTGCCATTGGATGATTTCTCAACCTTATGGGCTGGCTGCTTAGAACAGAGCACTATCGTAATATTTTTAGTGTCAGCCTTTGGGCTAAGGGCGAAGTAAAGAAAGAAATGAGCGCGGCCGCTGGCCAAGCCATTGCAAATGCATGCCCCATAAACTGATGAAGCCTATGGCTGCGCCTAAGTTGATGTAAGTTATCCACAAAGTCATCAAAGATGACAAAAAGAAAGACATGATAAGCGTAAATACTATGCGTTGTTTCATCGTTTAATTCCTGAACTTGTTTGAGCTTATGCAGGAGACTATAGTTGCGCTTATAAATGATTTAAATAGGCTTATATGGTTCTTTAAAACCCATATATGGTTTTATATGCATGATAACATCTCACTTTTTATTGCTGTTGTTCAAGCGGGTAGTTTCAAAGCCGCCAGTAAATTGTTACATATTCCGGCGTCCACCATTGGCAGGCGGATTAAACAACTAGAGACAGAGTTTGGCTGTAAGCTATTAAGCAGAAATAGCCATACCTTTGACATGACACGGGAGGGGCGAAAGCTTTACCAAAGCGCCGGTTTTCATATTAACGCCTTAGATTCCATTGCGAATGAGCTAAGACAAGATATTGCCGGCGAGGTCGGTCTAATCAAACTATTAGCGCCCACTAACTTAATGGCGAGTCACCTGCAAAAAATACTGGCTCAGTTCTTAATCGCTCACCCGAATATTCAATTAGAGCTGGAGCTGAGCAATACATTAGCACGCTTTCATGCCACCAACGCCGATTTGGCTATACGAGTGGGTAGGCAAGCCGATTCAGATTTAACTCAATACAAATTGGGAACGATTCAGACCTTTCTGGTGGCTAGCCCTAGCTACCTGCAGTCTTCCACTGCGCTGGTGGAGCCAAAGGCGCTAGAGCAACATCAGCTTATTGTGGTTTCCCCGCTGCCTAGTTGGCTCCTATTTGACAACTTAGACTCTTCCGTTCAATTCACCTTTAAGCCAGCAACGCAGCGGGTGTTAGTTAACGACTTAAACGTGGCGAAACAGTTTGCGGTAGACGGACTGGGGATTGCTCTACTACCGCAAACTGAAGTCAAACAAGAACTGCTTTCAGGAGATCTAGTTCGTGCCTTGCCCGATTGGCATGGCGTTGAGCGTGATGTTTATGCGGTGTGGTATCGGCGACAGCTGTTGAGTACTCGAGCTGCTAAGCTGATTGATTATTTGCAAAGCCATGCAAATTTTTAAGGTAATAGTTAAAGGCATGCTAACTGGCTCGGTGCTGTTAAGCCTCTATAAGGGCATTTAGCGATATGACAGGCGAGCCAGTTTAGCCGTATTGCACTAGTTAATACTTTCTAAGACCAAGGCGAATTTTTCTGGAATGTAAGCGCGCTCTTTTAGGTTATAGACACTGGTTAAGGAACAATTGGCCTTCATGGCAAATACCGAAGGTGGGATGCCTTTTTTACGTAGTACTTTCCAAAATTGTTTTCCATTAAGCGTGCTCATCTGTTTACCCTCAATGCTGATTTCATAGTGTTTAAGTTAGAGCTGGCCTCATGCCGCCCCTGTTAATGCGCGCTATTAAACGTGAGTTTTATGACAGCTTAATGACGAAATGATGGGGCGTTTAAGGTGGTGCAGAAAGATCCTTGATAAATCTGTTAGGCTGGGTGATGAACCAGTTCTATAGACTGGTAAAATCTCTACCTCTGTTCTCGTCGCAATGACGTACTCATTTGAAATTTAATAATTTTTCCATGGTTTTCCATTTTAAATACGATTCTTGTACGGGTGATGTTGACCTTAGCTCTCCACACTATTTCAGCCATATTTTTAGTATTTTTTTACAAGAGTTGATTTTTTTGTTTACTTACACCTTGTTGGTAAAGATAATGATAATAATTATCATGTAGATTGTGAAAAGGATGACCATGCGCTTATTAAGCACCCTGATAGGATCAACCCTGCTGCTGGCCAACGTTGCCTCTGCAGCAGTAAACCAACAGCAAGTCGTAGCTCATTATGCAGAGCTAGCCCACGCGGTATACAGTGACTCTTTAAGTTCTGCGCAAACCTTACAACAAGCTAGCCAACAATTGATTGAGCACCCTTCGGCAGAAAACCTCGCAGCAGCGAAACAAGCTTGGAAAGAAGCGCGTCGTTTTTACCAGCAAAGTGAAGTATTCCGCTTTGGTAATCCAATTGTCGACGAATGGGAAGGGCAGCTAAATGCTTGGCCTTTAGACGAGGGGTTGATCGATTACGTTGCGGCTGATTACCAATATGAATTGGGTAACCCCGGTGCCACTGCCAATATTATTGCGAATACCAGCCTAAAAGTGGGTGAGCAAAGCATCGACTTGAGCAAAATTACTCCTGAGCTGCTGGCTTCATTAAATGAATTAGCGGGTTCAGAGGCGAACGTAGCTACCGGTTATCATGCGGTAGAGTTTTTACTATGGGGCCAAGACCTACACGGTAGCCAAGCAGGTGCGGGCGAGCGCCCTTATACCGATTACCTGCAAGGTAGTGGCTGTACCAATGGCCACTGTGAGCGTCGCGCCGAGTACTTAGCCGCGGTAACTCAGTTGTTAGTGGATGATTTAAGCTACATGAGTCAGCAATGGCAGCAAGGTGGTGAGTATCAAAGCCAGTTAGTGTCTGAGCCTAGCGAACAAGCACTGCGTCGCATGATGTTTGGTATGGGCAGCCTTTCTTTGGGTGAGTTAGCCGGTGAGCGCATGAAGGTGGCCTTAGAAGCTAACTCCACCGAAGATGAACATGACTGCTTTAGCGACAATACCCATAACTCGCATTTCTATAATAACCAAGGTATTAGCAATGTTTACTTTGGCAGCTTCGAGCGTCTTGATGGCTCTACCTTAAGTGGCCCAAGCTTGGCCGACTTAGTGGCCCAGCAAGATCCACAAATAGCCAAAACCAATAAAATGAAGTTTGACGACTCTATGGCTGAAACCGCCAAATTGGTGGTAAGTGCCGAGCAAAATGGGGTGTACTTCGACCAATTAATTGCGGCCGACAATGTTCAGGGGCATGAGTTGATTAACGGTGCGATCCTCGCTCTCGTTGAGCAAACTCGAGCTATTGAACAGACTGCGCAAGTATTAGGCATTGAAAACTTGAATCCTGATACTGCCGACCATGAATTTTAAATATTCGTAAGTTTAAATAATCAAGGGAGCTTAGGCTCCCTTGCTGCGTTTTTGTAACAACAAGCAGGCATGGAGAGAACGCTTGAATAATAACAGCATGTGGCTTATTGGCTTGGTACTAGCAGCGATAAGCAGCACTTTGAGTGCCAACCCTAATAAACCTGGTGGCGATACCACCACCAGTCGAACTGATGAAAATGCCTTTTCCTTACCCGCGGCCAATTTAGATTTTGACGGGCGCTTAAATTTTAGTACCGGCAATAGTTTTTTCCGCAACCCTTGGGTGGTGGCGCCTGCTACTACGGTAGCGCGAGATGGCCTTGGCCCCTTGTTTAATACCAATGGCTGTCAAAACTGCCACTTAAAAGATGGTCGTGGTCATCCCGCCTTGCAGGGCGATGACAATGCGGTTTCGATGTTAGTGCGCATTAGCATTCCTGCGCTAACAGAGCAGCAAAAGGCGATACAAGCCAAGCAAGGGGTGCTGCCAGAGCCCAACTATGGTGGGCAAATTCAAGACCAAGCAATACCTGGCGTGGCCCCCGAAGCGCGAGTGCGTTTTAGCTATAAAGACAAGCCGTTTCGTTTTGCCGACGGCAGCCAAGTGATGCTGCGAGCGCCAAGCTTGATCGTAGACCAGCTGGCTTACGGCCCAATGCATCCCGATACGCTGTTTTCTGCGCGTATCGCCCAGCCGATGATTGGCCTTGGTTTGCTGGAAAGCATCAGTGCGCAAGACATTTTAGCGAACCAAGATCCTCAAGATAGCAATGGCGATGGTATTCGTGGCATTGCCAACCGCGTGTGGGATGAGCAACAGCAAGCCTTTAGCTTGGGGCGCTTTGGCTGGAAGGCCGGACAACCCAGTTTGATGCAGCAAAATGCTGCTGCCTTTAATGGGGATATTGGCATTACCAGTTTATTGTTTAGCCAAGATCACTGCACCCACAAGCAAAGCGCTTGCCGTGAAGCTACCTCGGGAGTGGATCCCGACGGCTCAGAAGTGAGCAATAAATTACTTGGCTTTGTGGAGTTTTATACGCGCCATTTAGCGGTGCCTAAGCGACGTAATGTGGATGATCCGCTGGTGCAGCAAGGCGATAAGTTATTTAGTGAGCTTAATTGTGATGGTTGCCATCAACGTCATTTTGTGACCGCCAAACGGCCTAATCTTCCGGCGCTGAGTGAGCAGAAAATCTATCCCTATACCGACCTGCTATTACACGATATGGGCCCAGAATTGGCCGATGGGCGGCCGGAGTATTTAGCCAGCGGCCAGCATTGGCGCACTCCGCCTCTATGGGGCTTAGGTTTAACTGAGGTGGTGAATGGCCATACTCAGTATTTACACGACGGCCGCGCACGTAACGTAACAGAAGCGATTCTATGGCATGGCGGCGAAGCCGAAGCGGCAAAACAAGGCTTTGCCCAGCTCAGTGAGGCGCAGCGTAAAGCGCTAGTGGCTTTTGTTAATTCATTGTAGGAGTGGTCGATGAAAAAAAACTTAATTATAGGCTGTGTGGTCGCGGGCTGGTGGTTTAGCAGTAGCGCCGCAGCCAACCAGCAAGAGACTTGGTTAAGCGGCGAGCGCCAGACGATTGCGGCGGCGGCCAATCAGCTATTGGCTAAGGCGCAGTCTTACCAGCAGCAGTTAAATGATTATTGCGCTAAGCCTGAGCCGCAAGGCTTGGCGAAAACTCAACAAGCTTGGCAGCAAAACTACCAGGCTTATTTACCGCTGCAGGCCACCGCCTTAGGGCCATTGGTGGATTTAAAATTGAACTGGGCACTGAGTTATTGGCCAGATAAAAAAGATACCGCAGGGCGTAAGGTAAAAGCGGCCTTAGCCAGCGAAGCTAAAGCCCTAAGCCGTACTCATAGTAATCTGCGCAGCCAAGCTTATTTGTTATTTGAAACGCTGAGGGGTGAACAACGTTGTGCATTGCTGCCGCAAACGCTGGAGTTTTATTTGGCCAGTGTTGAGCAAGTGCAGCAGGGTTTGAGCTTGCCCGCGTTAGAGCAACTTGAGCATGCCCAGCAGTTGAGTGACTTCTTGAATAGCTACCGTTTGCAAGCCAGCCAAATGCTACGCAAGTTGCGGGCAATGTATTCTGCTAAGCATCAGCGCTTGCGCCCTTATCAAGGTGAAGCTTGGCGGGCTAATCTGAGTATGGCTTTACTACGCCAGCAGTTGAGCCTATTGCAGGCGCGTTATCACGCCTACCTACAACCCTATTTGGCATCGGTTGATGGCAAATTAGCCGAGGCGCTAGCGGCCCAGTTTGTTGCCGCTGGCCAGCAACTACCACAGCAAGAACCCAGTGCAACAGACGCGAACTTAGCCGCCTGGCAAGAGGCCGAGCAAGCCTTAGTGGCGCTGGATGCGTTATTTGTTCATCAAGTGCCACAAGCGCTGAATATTGAATTGGGCTTCAACAATAACGATGGTGACTAAAATGCAGCGCCGACAGTTTTTAAAGGGAATGGGGCTACTGGGGCTAGGCGCTAGCAGTTTTAGTATCAGCCGCCTCGCTACGGCCTTGGGCTCTGAGCAAGCGCTGACAGAGGATTATTTGTTGATTGCCTGTGCTAAACAGGAGCTGCAGCACTACCTAGCTGCAGCCAATGCGCAAGGGGAAGTGGTTTATCGCTTGCCTTTACCGGCGCGTGGTCACGACGTAGCCTTGGCTAAACCCGAGCAGCAGCTTGGGATCTGTGTAGCGCGTCGTCCCGGTGATTTTGCTCAGTTGTTTAATCCGTTTAATGGTGAGGCGCTGGCGCAGCTTAATCCGCCTGACAATATGCACTTATACGGCCACGCCTGTTTCAGTGAAGATGCCCAGCGCGTTTACCTCACCGCTGGCTCGATGCAAAGCAGTCAAGGTTCGATATTAGTGTATCAGCACCGGCAACAGCAATGGCAACTAGCCGAGCAATGGCCGTTAGCTGGGCTTGGCCCGCATCAGTTGTTATTGCTGCCGGGAGAGCGCTTAGTCGTGGCGGTGGGCGGTATTCATACTCGAGGGCGCGAAAAGCTTAATTTAGATAGCATGCAACCGGCCTTGGTGTATTTGCATAGCGAAACCGGGCAGCACTTGCTGACTCGTAAACTAAACAATTCTAAGTTAAGTATTCGCCACCTAGCCTATTCGCCGCAAAGTGATAGCGTGTGGATGGCTTGTCAGGGGCAAGCTCCCCAGCAACAGCCGGAATCACTGATCTACTCTCAACAGGGGCAGGGCGAGTGTGTGGCTTTAGATCCCCATGCCGACTATTGGCCGATGTTTGAACAATACATCGGCAGTATTATCTGTCATCAGGGGCAGGTCATGGCTAGCTCGCCACGTGCTGGCAAGTTAGCCGCGTGGTCTGAGCAGCAGGGCGAGCTTGAGCAACTGATGCAATATGCTGATGTCTGTGGTTTGGCACAAACTGCCGATGCTTGGCATGCCTCTACTGGTCAAGGTTTGTTGATCCATCAGGCCAACAAATTAAGCCGCCAGCGCACAGCCTTGCAGTGGGACAACCACATGGCGCTGCTGAGCTTGAGTTAAGTGGATTTGACCATTCAGCCCCGCAGAGAAGCGGGCTGAAGGGTCTGCGTTTAAAGCTGACTAGCCTTGTTGTTCTGCCAATATTTGCGTCAGCGCTGCTACCACCAAGTTATGGTCGCTCTCTTGCGGCAGTCCAGAAACCGTGACCGCACCAATTTGCCCGCAGCCTTGTAGCCGCAGCGGAAAAGAGCCCCCATGGGCGCAGTACTCGCGTGCATCAATATGGGCTTGAGCTTCAAAGTCACGCTGCTGCGCGGCGTTATACAGCCCCAAATAATAAGAGCTATGGCCAAAGCGCATTACCGCTTGGCGCTTACGACGGATCCACTCTAGATTATCTTTACTGGTGCCGGGCATGGCGTAGCTAAACAGCACTTGTTCAAAGGCATACACTTCAATGCTGACTGCTGCGGCTAAATCTTCAACCGCTTGTTTTAGGGCGCAGCCCAATTGCCAGGCGGTTTGATTATTAAAGTGCAGCAGTTGTAGATGCTGCTCTTGGGCTAATACCTCTTGTAAGGCGCTCTGAGTCATGTTGTTTCCTCTATGCTTGTTTAAGGCTTAGGGTTTGACCCAAACGACTACTTTCCATCGCCAGCTTGATTAACTTAATGCTCCATAGCGCATCTTCTGCCGCCACCGGTACTGGGGCATTGTGGCGAATTGCCTGAGCCATTTGCTGAAAATACTGTTGATAACAGCCGCGTTCGCTAGCAATGCGCTGTGGTTGCTCTTCTTGATACAGATAGCCATAAAGCTCGGCAGGCTCTGCACCCCAGTCGGGATGATCTGGGCCTAGCCCTGCGGCAAGCTGCGGCTCTTGTGGGTCAAGATGGCTTTTTTCATAGCTCCCAGCGCTGCCTTTCACAATATAGCGGCGATTGGGGCCTGCGCTGTAGAGATCGGCATGTAGGCAGGCCAAATGTTTGGGGTAATGCAGTATCAGATTAAAGTAGTCGACATTGTTAGAACCCTCGCGCATGGTTTCACATTGGGCGGTGATAGCCTCAGGAAGCCCAAATAGTTGTAGGGTTTGGTCAATCAGGTGCGGGCCTAAGTCAAACAGAATGCCGCCGCCCACACTGGCTTGTTCGCGCCAGCGCTGACGCACTTCTGGGCGGAAACGGTCAAAGTGAGATTCGAAGTGTTTTATCTCGCCTAGGCGCTGTTGCTCAATCAGCTTCTTCAAGGTAAGAAAGTCACCATCCCAACGACGGTTTTGGTAAACGCTAAGCTGCAGCTGCTGCTGTTTTGCTAGGGCAATAAGGGCCTCTCCTTCGGCCACTTCGGTAACGAAAGGTTTTTCTAGAATAACGTGTTTATGGTTTTCTAGTGCCAGTTTAGCCAAGTCGAAATGCACATCGTTGGGGCGGTAATGATCACCAATTCGGCATCGCAATTTTTAATTAGCTCGTTGGCCGATACATAGTGGTCTATTTCAGGCCAATCTTGCTTAACTTGCTCGCTTTGGCTAGTGCTAATCGCAGACAGTTCAAACTCGGCTAGGGCCTTAATAAAGGGAAGATGAAAAGTTTTAGCCGAAAGGCCATAGCCGATAACGGCGGTTTTAATGGGAGTTGTAGTCATAATTCCTCTCTATGCTGGCGGGGCAGGGTAATAAGCCGTAGTTTTTAGCAAAATCAAACGGTTGGTTAAGTTTAGCTGGGGTGGCACTAGGCATGTCTAACTCACAAAGCTTACTATCGCTTAACAAACCTTGAGCCAAGCTGACAAATATGCATAAATGCTTACCGAGTTGCAAGTGTTTGTGAGGTGCTTTACGTAGATTTACGCGATTTGGCTGCTGAAGTTCGCTGCTTAGTGAGCGGAACTTTTAATCTGGCAAGTGATGATCCTAATGCTTTAATGCGCTGCTGGACGCTTTGTGTGGGAGTTTTACTCGCTTGAATTTGGGCTTGGAGAGTGATGTCTCAAGGCTGAGTATTCGACACTTCGTTTAGTTTTGTTTTGATTAAGTGTTTTTAAGTGAATGGAAGTGTTTGTGCTGGCATAATCGGTTACACTGGCATGATTGATACAGAAGGAGCGGCTAAATGACCCAAGAAGAACGTCTGATTGCACTGGAAGCGCAGATTAAACAGCAAGGCAAGGTGACAATTGACGAGATTTGTCGCGATTATCAAATCTCTTATGATTCCGCCAGACGGGATCTGGTTAAGCTGTCTTCTCGTCCCGGTATTTTGCGGATCCGCGGCGGCGCGATTCTTGATGAAAAAATTGTTAGCCTTCCCTATAGCCAAAGAGCCGAAGCCGATCCTATTAAGCAAAAGCTAGCCGCCTTTGGCGCGAGTTTAGTGAATCCCCAGGATGTGCTGTTTATCGATGCGGGCACTACCTGTGCTTCTTTGGCCTATTTCCTTGATAAGGCCTGCACGGTGATTACCAATTCTTTGGAATGTTTGAATGCCCTAAGTGATAAAGCAGAGGTAAAAAAATGCGTATTAGGAGGCAGTTTCGATGATTTCTCTCACACCATTTTGGGTGAAATGACCATTGCCCAAATTAAAAAGTATCAAGTCAATAAGGCCTTTATCGGAGTGAGCGCGCTATCTGAGTCGGGCATTAGCACCGATTTAGAAACCGATGCCAATCTTAAATTGGCCATGGCCAAACAAGCTAAACAGGTGATTTGTATTGCCGATGCCAGCAAGTTTAATACCCAGCTGATGTATCAGTCTTGTGCTTGGTCAGATATCGATTTTGTTATAAGTAATCAGCGCCCACCAGAAAATATTCAAAAACAAATTGAGGCACATGGGGTTGAGCTGATCATCTGTCCAACATAGCGTAGCGTTGTTAGGGTTTTGCCATATTTAGCCAAGTCATTAGCTGTAATTTTTACTCTTAGTTGGCTAACCGTTTAAGCATTTTACCTCGCCATAGTTCGGTATTGTGATATCAAGCGAGCCGAGCTCACCGCATTTGGTTTGCTTTGGTCTAGGCTAATAAAAAGAGTGTTTGGTTAATCATGCCTCGCTTATCATTGTTACTGGGTTTGTTCTCCCAAATTTGCAAAGGGACGCTATGTATAAAAAATACTTGTTCATGTTCCTTGTTGTAGGCTTAAGCATGCTATCTGCTGTTGCTAAGCCGGTCTCTATCTCTACGCCTTATTATACTGACCTGACCAATGAGCAGTTAACTGGTCCCTATCAAATCATCTTGCGCGAGGCCGCTAGACGCTCTGGCCTTAGATATGCGGAGTCATTTTATCCAGAAAAGCGTGCCCTGCGTTTATTTATGATAGGAATGTATGACTGCACCTATGGCTATAGCGATGAGATGAAGCGACGTTTTGGTGAGGACAATATTTTATTGAGTTTTCCCTTCGGGCTTATTAAAGAATACATGTTTACAAAAAAAGGGACCCAGGCTTTAACTTCCATAGAGCAACTAAGGGGGAAATCGGTGGGGGCGACCTTAGGCACCGAGAGATGGCATAAACACTTAACCGACTTAGGGATCCAAGTGAGATATGTAGTTAAGGATATTAATAGTATAAGAATGTTAGAAGATGGCCGAATTGATGTCTTTTTAGGCTTTCTTCCCGATCTCACCAAGTATATAGATCGTCTAAGTTACTCTCCTCAACATCCCATTGTAGTGGCATAGTGAATTTGGCCACCTGATTAGAGGTGATAGACTCACCTCAGAGACAAAACAGGTGAACTAATGACAAAACCAAGAAGACCTAACTTTAGCCCCGAATTTCGCCTAGAAGCTGCCCAGCTTGTTGTAGACCAAAATTACAGCGTTCGTGAGGCCGCTGAAGCCATGGGCGTGGGTAACTCAACGATGGATAAATGGGTGCGACAACTTCGCTCAGAGCGCCGTGGTGAATCACCTAAGGCGACACCCATGACGGATGAGCAACGCCGTATTCGTGAGCTAGAAAAGCAGGTCAAACGCCTTGAAATGGAAAAAGACATTTTAAAAAAGGCTTCCGCTCTCTTGATGTCGGACGAGCTGAAAGGTTTGCGTTAATTCATCGGCTTCAAGAGAGCTTTCCCGCTAATCATTTATGTCAGCTATTCAGTGTTCATCGAAGTAGTTACAAATATTGGCGTGATGAAGCGGTCGGCGAAACACCGAATCGCATTGTGCTTAAAGAGAAAGTTCGAGAAGCATTTGAAGTGAGTGAAGGTTCTGCGGGAGCTCGCACTATTGCAGCAATGGTTACGCAAACAGGTACACCCTTAAGCCGTTATGTCGCTAGCAACTTGATGCGTGAACTTGCGTTGTTTAGCTGCCAACAACCAAAGCATCGCTATAAACGAGCGACACACGAGCATCCTGTTGCACCCAATGTTCTTGCTCGCCAGTTTACGGTGGATGCGCCTAACCAAGTTTGGTGTGGTGATATCACGTATGTCTGGACTGGGAATCGTTGGGCTTATTTAGCGGTTGTACTGGATTTATATGCAAGGAAACCTGTTGGTTGGGCAATGTCTTTGAGCCCTGACAGTAAACTTATTAGCAAGGCGCTGATGATGGCTTATGAACTGAGAGGTAAGCCTCAAGGACTAATGTTTCACTCAGACCAAGGCAGCCAATATACGAGTGTTAAATATCGACAGTTGCTATGGCGATATCAAATCAAACAGAGCATGAGTCGCCGTGGTAATTGTTGGGATAATGCGCCGATGGAGCGTTTCTTTAGAAGTTTGAAGACAGAATGGATGCCAGAGCTAGGCTACCGAACTTTTTTAGAAGCCAAGCACGCCATAACGGATTATATCGTAGGGTATTTCAGCCAAGTCAGGCCACATCAGCACAACAAGATGTTGCCACCGAATCAGGCTGAAGAGTTGTACTGGAAAAACTATAAAACCGTGGCCAGTTTTACTTGACCACTACACATCCAGAGCAGTGTTGATTTACTTTCCTGTCACAAAACTGCACAGACAAAAGCATTTGTGGAAAAAATTTCCGAGAGTCTGCAGCAAATGAAAGAAGACGGCAGCATGGCTTCGATGTTGGGCTCGTATTATCTAGAGGATTAGTCTGGATTAAGCTGTAAAGGACTCGTTGCTTGCCAACTAATAAAGAAGCCCTTGCGGGCTTCTTTCGATAGTGGGGCTAGCGGCTGTGGTGCTGTTCGTTGGTATGGGGGTTTATATAACTGTGGCTGCCGCGTATATCTTCGGCGTAGTGAGCCGATTGACCCAGCTCTTCAAAAATCTCTTTTAAGGCTAGCTGTTGTTTGCTGCTGCTTTGTTCAAAACGTATATGCAGTAGTTTTTTACCCTCATGATCGTTGCTTTGATCCACCACATTGCCGCTTAAGTCGACATGTTTGTTTTTACCTTTGAATAAATAATCTAGCGCTAGTTTCACGCTCTGCTGAATATTAATACCATGCTGAGTCGGTACCGTGAGTTTTACCCCGCCCAAACTGACATCTTTGGTTAAACCCTGAAAGCTTATTTGTCCTTGCTTAATGGTGTATTTTAATCCTGTAGGCATCCGTGGATGAGTGCGTTTCTCATCGGATTTTTTAGTCGGCGCCTTCACCTGAGTTTCAATCGAGAAGCGCTGTAATAGGTCGGTAATATTGCTAGAGACTTGGGCTAATTGACCGGCCACCAAGGCTGAGGTTTCTGACTTGTTATGGCTGTCTTCGATAATTTCTTGCAACTCGATTTGGGTTTGTTTGAGTATTTCTAACTGTTGGTTTTGGTGCTCGACTTGTTCGTCGATATTTTGTTGAGCTTGAGCCACTTGTTGAATGTTTTCGGTGACTTGCAGTATGCCTTGTTCGGTTTGCTGAGAGGTTTCACGGCTTTGTTCTACCTTGCTGGTGACCTCGGCCATACTGGTGACTACCAGTTGTACCCCTTCGGTGAGCTGAGTAATAAGCTTGGCAATTTCGTCGGTAGAGTTGCCGGTGCGGGCGGCGAGGCTGCGTACCTCGTCGGCCACTACTGCAAAACCTCGGCCTTGCTCGCCGGCACGGGCGGCCTCAATCGCGGCATTTAATGCCAGCAAGTTGGTTTGTTCGGAAATGGCGCGGATCGCATCAACAATGCCATAAACCTGCTCGGCAGTATTGCTTAAGTCTTGAATAAAGCGGCTGGCTTTTTGGGTTTCTTCCGAGGTGGTACTCATCATCGAAATATTTTCGCCCACTAGAGTAGAAGCATGGGTTGATAGCGAGTTACATTCGGTCACCATGCTTAAGGTTTGAGCAGCTATTTCACTGAGTCTGGCGGTGGATTCCTCAAGGCTTTGTGAGTTCTCATACATATTACTGAAGCGCTGCTGCTCGTTGCGATTAGCTTGACTGATTTGAGTTGATAACTCTGAAACTTGGGTAGACGACAAATTGATACTGCTAGACGCCACACGAATTTCGCTAAATGCTTCTTGCAAAGATTGGCGCATTAATTCGATGTGGTGGGCCAACATACCCACTTCATTCTTGCTGATAATGTTGTTTAGCTCGGGCAGGGCTTTGAGATCACCGCGGCTAATTTTACGGCTGGTTGCTACTAGTAGATTAATGGGTTGAGTCGTGTCTCTAATTACCAACCACGCCATTAATGAGGCCAGCAATACCATAATCACAGCCAAGCCTATACTGTTATTGACTAAGCTATACAGTTTTTGCTCGGAATAGCCTGCATAAATGCCGACTGCCTTATTCATTGCCGCCATGCTTTTATGATTACTTTCTAAAAAAGCTGTGGCGTTGGCCGTGCTGGGGGTTTGGCGTAGGTTTTTCGCGGCTTGCAACTGCTGTTGCCATAGTTGTTCTACCGTGCGAAGCTGTTCAATAAAGGGTTGGAAACTTGGGGCTGGCAGATTAATTGCGTTGTTCATGCCTAAGTCGGCGTAGGTTTTTCCACCTCTTATTAGAGCATTAAGTGAAGTTTCGTACAGGGCGACGGTTTTATCGGCGCTGAGTATGCCGGGTAAGTCTTGGCCTTGTTGCTGGCTGCGAAATAGTTCTTCTGCAGAGAATTTCTTAGTTAACATTCGCTGGCGACCAGCAATATTGACGATTTGCGCATCGGCGTTATTTTGCTGGAGAGAGGTGGTCACCAAAAGCACTTCGCCCATCATGGCTAAAGCCAGTAATAAGGGTAAAATAAACAGCTTTTTACGAATAGAAATAGATTTAAACATGCTTGCCATCCCTGCAATTTAATAACCTCATCAGTATAGAACATGTTATTGATATTACTAATATGTTGCTGGCAGGTTGCGGCGTACAAAAACACAGCAGAGCGCTGGGGCATGCCCCAGCAGAATTTAGGTCTAAACGGCTTGGCGGGGGCGTCTTAACCAAGCTAGTGAAGGACGCCCTTTAGTGAAGACCAAAAGATTGCCTAACAATACCGTGACTACTCCTAATAAACCTAAGTTACTCCACTGATAGCCTTCAAAAATGGTGGACAGCGCCAAAGCAACAATAGGAAACAGTACCGTAGCGTAGGCTGCTTTTTGTGGTCCTAAACGCCCCACTAATACTAGGTAGAAACTAAAACCCAGCACCGAGCCGATAATAGCTAAATAGAATAAGCTGCCCAGATACAGTGCTTGCAGGCTAAAGCTGAAACCTTGCCCCGAGACCAGACTCCATAACAACAGTAGCAAAGCTCCGTAAGCCATGCCGTAAGCATTTACCGACAATACCGACAGCCCTTGTTGTTGTTGCTTAGCCGAGAGTATGTTGCCCAAGGAAAAGCAGTAAGTTCCTGCCAGTGCCATCAGTAGCCCTAGTATTTGTTCGCTGAAGTGCTCTGCTTGGCTAAGATCTGGGTAGAACAGCATGATAATGCCTCCTATGCCTAAACAGCCGCCGCAGAGTAGCCGTAAGCTGGGACGTTGGCCATGAAATAGCCAGCTATTGAGCATGTTCATGATGGTGGCAATAGAAAATACAATCGAAATTAACCCGCTGGGTATGTACTGGGCGGCGTGATAAAACAGCATGAAGTTACAGCTAAACAGGCATAAGCCTAATAACAGGCAACTCAGGTGCTGCTGCGGATTAAATTTTTGCAGGCGGCCGCTTAAGGCTAGTACGCTGACTAAAATCAGCGCGGCAATGGCAAAGCGATACATGATGGAGTTGGCGATGGGCACATCGCCGATTTGGTAGGCGATTGCCAACCAGGTGGTTCCCCAAATAAATACTGTTGCGGGATAAAGTACAGCTGTCATGCCGCCTCCTTGTGAACGCAATAAGTTGAGCTCGCAGTATCGCAGTTTAGTCTGCACAACTATTTCAATTTCTTGCACAGCTTAGCGCCGTTTTATAGATTATTGCGCTTTTTCGCAAAGCTGGCTTTTAGTTGAGATAAGAGCCAGCTTTGGCGGTTTTCTTAGCGGCTTGCGAGTCGCGCTGCGGTCAGTTTGCTGGAGTCGTTTGGCTGAGGCGGATGAGCGCAGTTTTGCGGCTAAGAGGGCTGCATATCCTTAGTGAGTTTTAAGCGATGCTTGCCACGGGTGGCCTTGGTTTCTAGGTAGTAGTGGTTATCTTGTTTGCGATACACCCCAGTACTTTGCATTTCGGTGACTTTAATCCCGTGTTGCTCTAGGGCGGCTTGTTTACGTGGATTATTGCTTAATAGCTTTAGCTGGGATACGCCCATAGCTTTAAGCATTTGTGCTGCTTCGGCAAAGTCTCGTAGGTCGTCGTCAAAGCCTAATTGGTTGTTAGCCGAATAGGTGTCGATGCCTTTAATTTGCAGTTGGTAGGCGTCTAATTTGTTGTATAAACCAATGCCTCGCCCTTCTTGGCGCATATAGAGAATGATACCGCCTTGCTCGGCCATTTTTTCAATGGCCTCGTTAAGCTGCTCGCCGCAGTCACAACGAGAAGAACCAAAAACATCACCTGTTAGGCATTCGGAATGGATCCGTACTAAGGGCGTGTCTTGTAGGCTGTCGGCTTGCTTGAATACCAAGGCAACATGTTCTTTGTCGGTTTTTAGATCGGTGAAGGAGAGCATTTCAGCAGGAATATCGCTACGTCGGCCTACCTGAAACGGTACCCGAGTACGAATTTGACTGATTTTAGCTGGTTGATTCATTAATGCGCTCCATTACTACGGCTTAGGCGAGGCAGAAGTGTATAAATTCATTATACCAAATGCAAAGCATTCCTAATTGCAAAAGCCTCGAGCTACTTAGAAAGCTGTGTCGACATTGAAATAGAAACCTGTCTCATCTTTACCAAAACCTAAATTCAAGCGTAAGTTGACTCGGGTTTTTACTTCTAGGCGATAGCCCACACCCGCGTTGGGGAGGATTTGTTCGGCTTTAAACTAACTTAATTCAGGCGCTATTGCGGCAGCGCCCAACCAAAATAGCATGCCGTGACGTTTGGGCAGATCCCAACGGTATTCCACCTGGCTAAGCAGGCTATGTATGTCGCTAAAGCGGCCTTAATATTGTCAAGCCAGCACACTGTTACGTGGGCCAAGGGGCTGATAGTGACGATAATTAACACTAAGCGTTTGAAAATGGGTATTGCTGCCGTAAAAAGGGCGAAACAAATCAGTATCTATTTGTACTAGTTGTCCGCTATAGGGGCTAAGGGTGTCCTGCGGATCAACCTAGTATAAACCTATCGCCGATATGCCCAAACCCAAGGACATTTCTGGATTATAAAAAGGCCCCGGCAATATACTGAAGTCGATGCTTTTACTGCTGTCGTAACCGCCGTCGGCACCCAGTTTGTCGAGTAGCTTATCTAACCAAGAGGCTTCGCCTGTTTCACTGGCTGCTGGGGTATTCGCGTAACTCAGCGCTGCACTTAGCATTAAACTGAGTGCTAAGCCGATGATTTTCTTCATAGATATTCCGTTCCTTGGCTATAGGCTAGTTTAGTTTATTCACAGCAATACTAAAAAGGCTTTTAGATTCAACACTTAAAATCAAACGCGCGATTCTAGGGAAGCTCAACATAAAGGCAAGTAATTACTGCTATTTTTTGTATTTGGTTTTTCTGATACTCGCGATTATGATGAAACCCACGGGATTGATGTTGCGCGCTAAAGGAGGAAATGCGATGAAGCCGTTAGAACCATTGCTTTTTCAGCAAGCGCACGTCTTTGAACGTTTGAATCAAGCGCGCGCCACTCTCGATGGCTTGGTCAGTTTGAGCTCTGAACTGGGTTTTGCCCGTTGGTCTAACAAGGATGATCGCACCGCTTATCAACGCCCTGAGCATCATACTTTAAGTGTTTATCTCTCTGGGGGCTATCAAACTAAACGCCAACTTGGCAGCCAGCTAATCGACGGCGGCGCGCCCGGTAAAATCTGTTTAATGCCGGCGGGACATGAATCGCAATGGCAAGTAGATGGTGAGCTAGCCTTTGTCCATTTGTATTTTTCCGAGCAGAGCCTGCGTGATGAAATAGAGCGGGTATGGGACAAAGACGCCCGTGACTTAAGCTTACAAGAACTCACTTTTGCCGACGACCCCGCCATTAGCAGCCTAGTACAGCAGTGGCTGCTAAGCTTGAATTGGTCGGATAAGGCTGACTTTTTAGCTCTACAGCAGGTGGGGCAGTTACTGCTTAACCACATTGCCAAGCAGTATAGCTCTCGCCCGCTAGCGCCCTTGGAACTAAAAAGCGGCTTAGCGCCGTTTCAACTGCAGCGCTGTAAGGACTATATAGAAGCACATTTGGCACAGAACATTAGCTTGCAAGATTTGGCGGCGCTGGTGGGTTTAAGCGAATATCACTTTGCCCGCATGTTTAAGCATAGCTGTGGGCTTAGCCCGCACCGTTATGTGAGTGAGCGGCGGGTGGCATTGGCTAAGCGTTTATTGCAACTGGCCGATTTAAGCTTGTCTGAGATAGCCTATCAGTCGGGCTTTTCTTCGCAGGCACATTTCAGTGCCCGCTTTAAACAACTCACCGGCTATAGCCCCAAAGCCTACCGTGAGGCCTTGGCTTAGCTTTAAATGATTACTGGGAAGGCTTGCTGCGGATGGCGTAGGATCTCGGCCTGATAATTAAATACCTGAGCAATGTTGCTCTGAGTGAGCACTTGCTCGGGGCTTCCATCGTGGCAAATCTGACCTTCTTTTAGCAACAAAATTCGCTGGCAGTAACGTGAGGCAAGGTTAAGATCGTGCACCACACTCACCACCGTTGCGCCTTGTTGGCTAAGCTTGGAGGCATGCTCCATTACCGCTTGCTGATGATTTAAATCCAGCGCGCTGGTGGGCTCATCTAATAACAAAATTTGTTGCTCAAGCTGGCTATTGGCCAATTGCGCAGTGACGCGAGCATAGTGAACCCGTTGTTTTTCACCGCCGGACAACTGCGGGTAGGGCGTGTCGCGGTAGTGCCATATGTCCATTAATTGCAGCTGCTGTTTAATCAGCTGTTGCTGGTCACGGTAGCTTAGCTGGCTATTAATTAAACCCAAGCCCACCACTTCGCTAACGCGAAAAGCAAAACTTAACTCTGAGCTTTGTGGTAATACCGCTAAATGTCGGCTTAGCTCGGCTTTATTCCATTGCTGACGGGGTTTTCCCAGAATGGTGATTTCACCTTGCTGTTGCTGTCGATCGCCACAAATCAGTTTCAGTAGCGAGCTTTTGCCGGCACCATTAGCCCCCAGTAGGGCGGTGTGCTGGCCAGAATAAAAGGATAAATTGAGCTGCTTAAACAGCTGGTTTTGCGCCAGTGAAAAGTCTAGCTGGCTCAGTCGAATGCTGGTGATGGGAGATGACATAGCGTTCCTAGACAATACGTTGGCGCTGTTGCAGCAATAAGAAAATAAAGAAAGGCGCGCCGACTAGGGCGGTAACAATGCCCACTGGTAACTCTGCTGGGCTAATAATAATCCGCGACACTAAGTCGGCTAGCAGCAACAAGGCGGCGCCTAATAAGGCGCTGTAAGGAATTAAACGCTGATGATTCGGCCCTAAAGACATACGAATAAGGTGGGGAACCACCAAGCCAACAAAGCCAATGAGCCCCGACACCGATACCGCAATGCCCACCCCAAGGGCGGTAAAAAATATTAGCTGGCGCTTAAGGCGCTGTACATCTATGCCTAAGTGTCCGGCTTCGGCTTCGCCCAATAATAAGGCGTTAAGCGCTTGAGCCTTGGCCATGAATACCACTATTAAAATGGCCAGTGTAGCGAAGGATAGAACAATATTAGCCCAACTGGCTCCGGCTAAAGAGCCCATTTGCCACAGGCTTAAATCACGGAGCATTTGCTCGTCGGCCAAGTAGGTCAGCAAACTCACACCCGCACCCGACAAAGCGCCTATCGCAATCCCCGCCAGTAGCATCATCACTACCGAGGTGCCGGTGGCACTGGTGCCTAAGCGATACACCAAAATAGTGGTGATAAAACCGCCAGTAAAGGCAAATAGCGGTACCGCCAAGGTATTAATTAGCTCGGGCAGCTGTAAGTTGAGTAAACTGAGCAACACTATGGCAATGGCGGCACCGGCCGCACTACCACTGGATACACCGATGATCCCCGGATCGGCCAAGGGGTTACGAAACAAGCCCTGCATTACCGCGCCACAAATGGCTAAAATGGCTCCCACCGCAATACACAATAGGGTGCGTGGTAGGCGAATACCGGTCACCACTAGCTGGTAATGGGCTGGCCCGTCTATCTGTTGAAAGGGTAGCAAGGCGGCGAGAGCATCCTTGACCGGAATACGCATTGGCCCTTGCATCACCGAGAGCAAAGCCGTGGCCAGCAGCACCAACAAGGCTAGCGGTAGCAGCCAAGTATTAAATAAGCCCTTGGGATGAGCCGAATGTTGAGAAAATAGAGACATCAATAAAACCTAGTTATCAGCGCAGCGATAAAGCTTGCGCAATATTATTGTAAGCGTTCGCTTAATTGTAGTGCCTGATCTATGCTGGCTAAGCCTAAGCCACCAATTAATGCATGTCCATCAATAGCATAGATAGCTTTGTTTTTTCCTGCGGGGGTCGCGGCTAAGATAGGAAATTGCTTTAATACTCCATCAATGCCGCCCAACTGATTTATGCTGCGTTGGCTAAATAGTAATAGCTCTGGTTGCAGGGAAATAATCGCCTCATTAGACAGCGGCTTATAACTGCTGATGTGGGGCTCGGCGAGGTTAACCGCTCCGGCCAAATTAATGATTTTATCGGCGGTGGTATCTTTACCCGCGCTTACCAGCTTTTTACCGTCGTGACTCATGAAAAACAAGGTGTTCACCGGCTTGGCGCTTTGCGAGCGCAGGGCAAGTTGTTGCAGCTTTTGTTGCAATTGCGCTTGCAGTTGCTGCGCCTGTTGTGTGTGACCAGTGAGTGAGGCTAATTCATCAATGCGCTGTACCAAGCTGGCTACCGATGAGCCGCTATTAAGGGTATGAATGGCCACGCCGGCTTGTTGCAACTGGTTGAGGCTACTAGAAGGCCCCATTTCTTCGCTGCCAATAACAGCATCGGGCACTAAGGCTAGCAGGCCTTCGGCACTGAGTCGGCGATGATAACCCACTACTGGCAGGCTTAAGTTGCTGGGTAGCTCGCTGGTGGAATCTACCGCAATCAATTGTTGCTGAGCGTTTAAGGCCAGCAAAAT
Source organism: Agarivorans gilvus (assembly GCF_001420915.1). Lineage (NCBI taxonomy): Bacteria > Pseudomonadati > Pseudomonadota > Gammaproteobacteria > Alteromonadales > Alteromonadaceae > Agarivorans > Agarivorans gilvus. Next base: position 4,006,832 of record NZ_CP013021.1, read on the forward strand.
CTCGGTGATGTTGGCTCCGGCACTCACAATGCGTTGGTGAGCAGCGTGGCTGCTACTGGTAAAAACTAGGCTTAGGCCGAGTAGGCTAGCGCACAAAGCAGGGTAAAGGCGTTTAATCATGGTTCTTTTCCATTAGTATTTGGGTGGTTTCAATGTTGAGTTGCTGGAGTAATTCGAGCAGCTTCAGTAACTGCTCTACCGATACCTGTGGCTCGCTGGCTAAGCTGACGCTAGCCGCAGACTGCTGAGTGAGTTGCTGCTTTAAAGCCGCTGCAAATTCGTCAAACTGTTGATAGCGCTGCTGGGCTATGCCCCAAGTAGGTGATGCCTGAAATAAGCTAATTTGGATAACTGCGGGTTGTTCTGCCACCTGCGCCTGTTGGTTACGGGTAGTAGGCAGATCCATATCCATTTGGTAGACCCGACTATTAGCGGTGAGCAGCAGAAACACCAAGACAATGAAAATAATGTCTAATAAGGCGGTTAAGTCGGGCACCATGCTAAACCCGCTATTTTGGTCTTCGGCTTTAATCATGCGGCGTTAGGCTCAAGCTTGCTGGGGTTTTGCGGCTGAAAACCTGCCAAAGTTTTAGCGTCGTCGGCTAGGGTATCAACCCCTTCTATCATTAAGTTGGCTTGATTAATGGTAGTTTCTAGCTCATGAATAATGCGGTCTTTCCATAGGCTTAAGCCGTGGGCAAAGGCCAAGGCCGGCACGGTAAGTAGCAAACCGGCTGCGGTGGTGTACATGGCCGTACCCAAACCTTGAGACAACATCGCCGGGTTTACCGCTTGTTCACTCAGCGCTAGCGCATCAAACATTTCGATTAAACCCAGTACCGTACCCAGTAAGCCCAATAACGGGCTAATTAAGGCCAGAATGTGTAAGGCTTTTAAACCTCTGGCCAGTTTGTGTTGCTGCTGGCGTAGCCACACTGCGGCGATTTCTTCGCGCAGAGGCTTAGTTTGATTTTTATGTACCAGCAATAAGCAAATGGCTTTGCGCGATAAACTGCGCGAGCGCGAGAAACAGTTGTTCTGCTTGCTGCAAGTGCCTTGCTGAGAGAGTAAGTGGGTGGCGAGCTTCAACCAATTACGTTGGTGGTTACTAATATGTACATAAGCGAGGCTTAATACCCGTTCAATAATAATGGCGCAGGCCAATACCGAGCAGGCGATAAGCGGCCAGCGCAGGTCGCCGAGTTGTTCTGCGGTAATGATGTCACTTAAGCCACCAAGTTGTTCTGAAGACAGTAGTTGCATGGGATTAACTCAATTTAAATCGAATGGGAATAACGGCGCGGGAAGCCTGAGCTTGGCCGTCGACGATAAGGGCTTTAAATTTCCACTGTTGCACCGCTTTAAGGGCTGCTTTATCCAAGCTTTTTATGCCTGAGCTATCAGTGATTTCGCGTTTGGTTTGGCGGCCGTGGCGATCTAGCCATACTTCAACCATTACAGTGCCCTCTAAACCGCGCTTTCTCGCTACACGCGGGTAAACCGGTGCGCTGGGTGGCTGGGCAAAGCGGGGCTGGCTATTTAAGCGCGGCAGTTGCGACAGTCCTTGCTGGTGTTGCGGCTGCGAATTGACTTGGCTACTGGCTAGTGGCTCAGCTTCTGGCTGTTGCTTGGCATCAACAGCGGGCTTAACGGGCTGAGGCGGCGTCTCTTTAACTTGCTGCGGTGGCGTCGGTTTGGTTTGTTTAGTGGTTGTAGATAAAGACTTATTAGGCTGTGGTTCATCCTTAACTTCCTTTATGGGCAGCGCTTTACTGTTGTTTGTTGGCGGTTGTTTTGCCGCTATTTTTGGTTTGGTTTGCGGTTTGGCTTTGGGTTTAACTGGCTTGGACTGAGTATTCTTTGATTGGCTTTTGGCGGCAGTCGCCTCTGGCTGCTGCGCTGGCGTTACGGTGTTGGCCACAGGCTGTTTTTCTGCAAGGGGCTTAGTTTGCTTGGGGCTAAGCGGCTCAGTTTTGCTAACGACGTTTGTGTTGATTGCCACCACATTTAAGCTAGGCGCAGCCGTTTGCCCACCGTTAGTGAGTGTCATTTCTTTAGCCTTAGATGGCGCATTGAGTAAGTAGCCATGAATCGCCACAGATAGCAGTACGGCCAAACTAAGCTTCCTCATGTGTCACTTTTCCCTTTGCTTTCATGACCGATAACAGCATCTAGAATACGGTGTTTATACCTATAAGTAAATACAAATGATAATGATTTGCATTTGATTTATTGCTGGGGTAAGCTGACTCTAAGTTTGATGGAACAGGCCGTTGCGCAGTAACGGTAAGTTAGTTTAAGTAGGAGAATGTGATGGCTTTAACCATCGCCGAGCTGGTTGAGCAGCACAGTGAATTAAGTGTGTCTCAGCTAGCAGAAAAAGCTCAGTGTAGCGAAGCGGAAGTGGTGGCGCATTTGCCATCGCACTGGGCATGTTGGTTGCCTAAAGAGCAACTGCAATGGCTAATGTACGATTTGCCCAGTTGGGGGCCTATGACCACCATTATTCAAGTGGCTGGTTCGATATTTGAGATTAAAGATCATTTCCCCAATGGCAAACCGGGCCATGGTTATTACAATTTAATGGATAAGCAAAGCCACTTGCACGGCCATTTAAAGCTAGAAAACATCGCCAATATAGCCTTGGTGAGTAAGCCTTTGCGGGGTACTGAAAGCTACTGTTTTCAGTTTTTCGACGAGCAAGGCGCCACCATATTTAAGATTTATCTAGGACGAGATCGCAAGCGGGTATTACTCCCCGAGCAAGTAGCACGCTTCGAACTATTGAAACAAAACATGGCACTCACGGAATTAGAGAACGAACTGTAATGATAGATAAGAAAGAACGCTTGGCGTCGCGCCTTGGCCCTGAAATAGCCGAGTTTGTTGCCAGCCAACAAAGCTTGTTGCTGGCCTCTTTAGGCGAAGATGATTTTCCGCATAGTTCTTATGCGCCGTTTATTTGCCATGAAGGGAACTTTTACATCCTAATTAGTGATATTTCCAAACACGCTAATTACCTACGTAAGCACGAAAAAGCCGCGATTATGCTGATTGCCGACGAAGTAGATACCAAGCAAATCTATGCACGTAAGCGTTTGAGTTACGACGTCATCGCCAAACAGGTAGATGCTGAACCGCGCGAAACGGTGCTGGATTTATTGCAACAACGCCATGGTGAGATAGTGGGCAATTTACGCCAACTCAGCGATTTTCAATTATTCTCGCTACAACCCTTAAAGGGGCGTTATGTGAAAGGATTTGGTCAGGCCTTTGATATTAAAGGACTTGACGATGTCGATTTTGTGCACTTGAAGGAAGGGCATAAAAAGCGAGCTTAAGGGCTCGTGGGTTAACACCCGTTGGGGCTTAGCTGCCCATGTACGTAAGTACTCTCTCCACACTCAGCGAAAGCTGGAACCTTAAGTCTTTTTAGACCACGGCTGCATCGAATTTTTGGTGCAGCCTTAATTAGATGGTCCGCCTCACCTCTAAGCTAGTCTTAGAGTTTGGCAAACAAAGAGGCGAACCATCATGTCTACAATTAAAGTTCTTGGTATCGATTTAGGCAAATCATCTTTTCACGTGATAGGCCGTGATTATTCTGATAACCAAGTTATCCGTAAAAAGTTTTCTCGTTCAGCATTAGTTCACTATCTTCACCAATTAAAGCCCTGCACCATTGCTTTCGAAGCTTGTGGCGGTGCGCATTGGCTTGGCAGGCAATGTGAGTTGATGGGACATAAAGTCAGATTAATCCCTCCGCAATATGTAAAGCCCTTTGTTAAAAGTAATAAGAATGACTTCATTGATGCAGAGGCCATATGTGAAGCATCAATAAGACCTAATATGCGCTTTGTCAGCGTAAAGTCAGAAGAAGCTCAAGTTATTTCAGCAATTCATAAGGCGAGACACGGCTATATCAAAGACCGAACGGCCTGCATGTCCCGCATCGGTTCATTACTGCTGGAGTTTGGTATTGCTCTTCCTACAGGCCATAGCGTGATGAAGCAACTGTTCAACTGGCTTGCTCAGCAAAGGCAGGTGCTGCCAATGTTACTCATGCAAGAGCTAATGGAGCTGCATGAGTATTACCTGTTTCTCAATGGCAACATTGAGAAACAAGATAAAAAGCTAAAGCAACTGGTTGAAACGAACTCGATAGGTCAACTCCTGAAAACCATACCGGGTATTGGAGATATGACAGCAAGTCTTTGTCTTGCCAACATCAGCAGTGCTACTGATTTTAAAAACGGTAGAAACATGGCAGCGTGGTTAGGACTTATTCCAGCGCAATACTCAACAGGTGGTAAGCCCAAATTATTAGGAATAAGTAAGCGAGGTAACAAAGCACTTCGAACCTTGTTTATTCATGCCGCCAGAGCCGTGATGTCGAGGCCGGATAAGACAGGTAAGGTTTATGGGGAGTGGCTGATAAACTTGCGAGCGACTAAGCCATTTAATGTTGTCACCGTTGCATTGGCTAACAAGCTTGCCCGAATAGCCTGGGCAGTCATGAAGACGAAACAAGCATTTAACAGTAAGGCGTTAGCACCGAGTTTGCAATGAGAATAGAGATGACGAAAACGGTAGAACCACTGGATTAAAACCTGACATAAAAAACAGCTTATAAAAGCTTTCGGCTTTTTTGAGGATAATCCAGCGCGGAACTCATCGTGGAGCAGGTGGCGAGAGCGCCTAATTAGACTCCGAATACATTAGCGCATAACCAACCCCGTTATCGAAAATTATCATTGCAATAACGAGGCGGACCATACATTTTTATGTTTGGCGTATAGCAAAATATTTAAACAGAAGGGGCTTAGCTGGCTGTTGTCTCGTTGTACGTAAGTGCTCTCTGCACACTCAGCGAAAGCTGAAACCTTAAGTCTTTTTTAGACCACGGCTGCATCGAACTTTTGGTGCAGTAAATACGCTCTAGATTTGTTTTTTGTCAATAAGCGCTATAAAACATCAGCTTTTGCTGTTAAGTTATTGTCATCATTAAATAATTCTATTCGGAATGAGCTTAGGCCAACATCGTTGGGGTTTAACGAGAGGTCCGAGTAAGACGCTGTTAGCAGTTATAGGAGATACAATGCTTGAGTTTACATTTGAGTTGAATGGAAAAGAGTTAAGTGATTTGGTCTCAGGAGAGAAACGATTTCCAGCATACTCGGGTCAAGGTAGCAATAAAAACAAGCCAGAATCAATGTGCGTACCTAACCACGGTCCTATCCCGAGAGGTACTTACTATATTGTTGCCAGAGAATCCGGCGGGCTCATGGGACCGTTACGAGATTTATTTTCAAGTAAGGATGAATGGTTTGCATTGTATGCAAAAGATAAAAATGTTGACGACTTTACCTTTTGTGAAACGGTAAAGAGAGGCAATTTCAGACTTCATCCTGAAGGTCCTTTGGGTATAAGTAAGGGATGTATTACGATAAAAGATTCGAAGAAATACAAAGAGCTGAGGAAATTTATTCTACAATCTGAAAGGGTTTTGGTTCCTGGTACCACAATTCGTGCATATGGAACTGTAGAGGTACTATGATGACTATGAGAATAATCTTTACTATAGTGTTTACTTTTTTTCTTTATTTTCTTTTTATTAATTTTCCAGGGTTTCTTCCTAAGCTTCCAGAGTCAGCGGCAATTTTTGTTGTTGAGTTATTTGGTGCTGAAACCCAGGAACAGGTTGCGGATATTGAAATTCTATATGTGTTAACTTTATCCTTCATAATCGCTATTATGGCAATATCAGGATGCTTTTGGTTTAGACAGCTGCTAACAAGCAAAATCAGCAACGCCCGCGAGCGGGCTGGACGTCGCTAATGCTCCGCCGCTGTTTTGTGCGTTAGCTCTACAAGGAGAAGTTGAGTATGCCTAGTCATAGTGAGATACATTCGGCTTATATAACTAGAGATTTAAGACTGCTGCAAAATGCTTCTCATATTGCATTACAAAATGCTTCTCATATTGCATTACAAAATGCTAAAGTCAATCGAATCGTGCATTAGGACAGTCACAGAAAGAGCAACCTATAAGAGTTAGGAATCTTACGCCTGAAACAACTTTTTTACCTTTAACCTTGAGCCCGAACATCCTTCTGTTTGACTCTCATGGCGTAAATTAGACACTTGGCGTAAATAGTATATGAGAGACACCCATAATTATGGCGAAAAATTCGCCACTGCTCTACGCTTAAGCAAAGCCTTAGCATGGAGCTTTTGTTATGCCTCTGCCAAGAAAATCGCAAGTGAGTTTGGATGATACGCCTTATTTCCATGGTGTTTCTCGTTGTAAGCAAACAAGACATCCATAATTGTGCCTTTGTTTGCTTTCCCTCTCCTCTCGCCATCCCCTTATGCCTTCCATCCAAACTTATTACACTAAGCTAAAAGCAATGCTTTAAGCAAAGCAAAATAGCTTAAATTTTTTACTTGATAGAATCCCCCTCAGACAATGCAAGTGGCTGGCGATTAAGGCCTTTATTAATGCTGCGTATAAGCATCAAGGGTTTAGCTGCGCCTTTACTCGATGGACGCTTAAGATAGCCAGAAAGGCGAGCATGCCAACGAGTTTTTATTTTATATATCAGGGGTTTTTATGAAATTGATTAAATCACTTTTAGTCATCACAACAGTTGTTTTAATAACGGCATGTTCCAGCGTACCGCACTCGGTTGACTCGGAGAGTTTTGCTGAAAACATCACAAACAAAAGCTACCAAAGTTTGTTAGTACTGGTAGCCAATGAAGACAGAAATGCCCGAGTGGGGGCCGAAAGCCGCATTGTAGAAGCGCTTCAGCAAAAAGGTGTGGCCGCGAGTGCTAGCTACAACATCATTAGCGATATGGCAGCGCTGGAACAGCCCAATCAACTGGCGGAGCAAATGGCTAAGCAAGGCTATGATGCTATCGTGACTATTCGCACGGTTGATGAAGGTTATGAGTTTGGCTATGACGATTATCTGGCTAACCGAGGCTTTGTTTACCTGCTAGGTGGAGAGCCTGGCGCGGGAACCCAAATAGGCTCTTTAATTTCATGGGCAGGCTCTGGGCAATATGCCTTGTTGTTGACCCTGTGGGATATCGACTCGCAAACCGTGGTATGGAAGGCCACCACTGATTCAGTGCAGACCGCCAGCGAATCAGAAAGCATTCAATCTTTGGCTCAGTTAGTAGAAGAGCGCTTAGGCAGTCAGGGAATTGAACTTAAATGAGAGTTCGCCCCGCAGTAGTAGCGTTTTGCTTAAGTTTTTTGAGCCATGCTCTGAATTAACTAGTGCGATAAGGTGCTATTGTTGGGGTTGTTTTTATAATGGGCTATTTTAATTCACTGTGATGTAAACGGAGTTAATCTTGAAGATATCAGTGGTCAACAGTAATGACATTGAGGTTTACCAAAACACGCTTAATGAACATTTAATGTCTGTTTTTGGCCAAGATTCAAGGGTCGTTCTAAACCGCGAATTTGTTTGCGCCGTTTTAGTTGAAGATGAAAACCAACTTGTTGCTACTGGCCTTGCTTATAGTCGAACAATGAAGCAGAACGCTACAAATTTCAAAGCGGGCATCATTGGTGGAGTGAGTGTAAGGGCAGATAAACGAGGTTTGGGCTTAGCGAAAGTTATCATTAAAGAACTTGAGCAATGCTTAGTCTCTGTTGGGGTAACTCATTCTTTTCTCTTTGCTTATGAGCCGAATGTTTATCGAAGTTCAGGCTATACAGAATTAACGGCTGCTATTCATTACTTCGATCTAACGCAAAATAAGTGGCAGCAGTTTGTTTATCGTGGAGGCATGGTTAAATGCCTCAAGGGGGGAAAACCTCTTAGTGACCAACGCATTGAATTTAATGGCTGTGTGTATTGAGCGCATTGAAGATATTTATATAAAAAATGACGTATTTCCATGTCTCAGCCGTTAGCTGATTAAGCTTGGCTGGTGTGTTTGTAAAGCTAGGTATCAAGCCTTGTTTTGCGTAAACCATGACTCTTTCCTCGAATAAATAGGTTCCTTAATCATTGTTACTTGTTGACCGCTTTATCGCGCTTACGAGCGAGCTTGTGCTTGTTAAGCAAATGGCGGAAATTCATGGTGCTTGTTTGTTTTGGGAGCTCTATTTCTAATCACCTGTTTGCAAACAGGCGTAGCGAGCTCATTTTTACAGCGCATCTTGCTTTGTTGCTATCAAGGTGTTTCGCGAAGTGCTTAGCATTTTTACGGTTTACTTTACCCAAAGAGTTGACTGTTTTTACTCTGGGGATTAGCGTTGGGGAAAATATAACACGTGTAACATTGTTATGTCTCAATCGCGAATGGTCTACCAAACAGAAGCTACTCGTCAGAAAATTCTAGACGCAGCTGAGTTAATGTTTATCGAAAAAGGTTTTGCAGACACCCAGATGAAGGATATAGCGGCGGCGATTAATATGAGTCGTAATACGCTTTATCGTTATTATCAGGATAAGTTTGATCTGGGGTTCGTCATCCTAGTCAATGTGCTTAAAGGTCAAGTTGAGCGTTCCTTTGGCTACTTATCGGATTTACACAAACAGCCAGAATCTAAGGCGCTGGATACATTAAAAGCGGTTTTTTTGATGATGTGTGATGAAGAGTCAAAGCAGGGCGCTCGGTTTATGGCGGAGTTCGATGCCTACTATTCTGGTGAGCGATTGCCAGATGACTTTCGTGAGGCCTTAACAAAAGCCATTCCAAAAGCGCTTCCGGGAGCACTGTTTGATGATGTGATCGCGCAAGGTCAAGCCCGCGGGGAAATCCGCACAGACCTGTTACCTCGACAGATTTCCGCCATCTTAATTAATGCTATTCCGGTGTTTCATCGACGTATGCTGTTACGCCAGAACGCGTTGATTGGGATTGATCCTGAAGAAATTCCCTCGTTGACGCCGGCTTTAGTACAAGTGCTCATTGACGGCTTGCGTCCAGTTTTAAACCTCAATAAGGAAACATAATAATGGGTACACCTAGTATCGAAGCGTTAGTTAAGTCCTTAACTGTTGAAGAAAAAGCCCAGCTTTGTGGTGGTAAAGATTTCTGGTCTTTACACGCTGTAGAGCGTCTTGGTTTACCCTCAATTATGGTAACAGATGGGCCACATGGTTTACGCAAGCAATCTGAAGATGGTGATCATGTTGGGCTGAATGCAGCTGTACCTGCGACTTGTTTTCCTACGGCATCGGCTACCGCTGCGACTTGGAATCCGAGTTTAATTGAAAAGATGGGTAAGGCTTTAGGGGCTGAATGCCGTGCTGAGGATGTGTCGGTATTATTAGGGCCGGGCATCAACTTAAAACGGCATCCCTTAGGTGGGCGTAACTTTGAATACTTTTCTGAAGATCCTCGATTAGCCGGAGACCTTGCCACAGCTTGGATTAAAGGGGTTCAGCAACAAGGTGTTGGCACCAGTTTAAAACATTATGCGGTTAACAATCATGAATTTGGCCGCATGACGGTGGACGCCATTATTGACCAGCGCACGCTTAGAGAATTGTATCTGAGCGCCTTTGAGAAAGCGGTTAAAGATAGCCAACCTTGGACAGTGATGTGTTCTTACAACAAAATCAACGGCGTTTATGCGGCCGAGCACAAGCAGCTGCTTAACGATATCTTGGTTGAAGAATGGGGATTTGAAGGCATTGTTGTTACCGATTGGGGGGCAAATAATAACCGGGTAGCCGGTCTTAAAGCGGGTCAAACCCTAGAAATGCCAAGTTCTGGTGATATGAATACCAAGAAAATTATTGCGGCATTAGAGGTGGGGTGTTTAACCGAGTCAGAGTTAGATTACGCCGTTACCCGCTTACTTAAGCTGATTGTGAAAGCTAAAGAGACCCTGTCTTTACCACGAGTTCAGGCTGACTTACATGCTCACCATGACCTAGCGCGAGAGGTGGCACATGAGTCTGTTGTTTTGCTTAAAAATGACAATGGCATATTGCCAGTAGAGGCGAAACAGCAAAAAGTGGCGGTGATTGGTGCACTAGCCGCGCATGCTCGTTATCAAGGTTCGGGGTCTTCAAAGATCAATCCATTCAAGTTGGAACAGCCATTAGACGAACTCAAAAACGCCTACGGGGCAGAGAATGTGAGTTTTGCCCAAGGCTACCACCTGGATAATCGCTCCGATTTAGAGGCTATCAGTGAAGCGCAGCTGTTAGCCAAAGAGTCCGACGTGGTATTTGTTTTTGCTGGTTTAACGCCTAAATACGAGTCTGAGTGTTTTGACCGCAGTCATTTAGATTTACCACAAAATCAATTGGAGCTGATTTCTGCATTAGCTGCTTACAAGTCTAAAGTGGTGGTGATTTTACAAAATGGTGCCCCGGTGACGATGCCATTTATTGACGATGTGTCTGGAGTGATTGAGGCCTATCTTGGTGGTCAAGCTGGGTCTTCAGCGGTAGCCGATATTATTACCGGCAAGGTAAATCCAAGCGGCAAACTGGCTGAGACCTTTCCTCTGCACTTGGACGATGTAGCTAGTACCCCTTATTTCCCGGGTAATGGCCGTCAGGTTCAATACCGTGAAGGTATTTGGGTTGGCTACCGCTACTTTGATACGGCAAATCAAGCGGTGCTTTTCCCCTTCGGGCATGGCCTCTCTTACTCAAGTTATGACTATAGCAATCTCACTGTGGAGGCGCCGCAAGCGCTGGCTGCCGATGCTAATAGCGTGGTAACGGTGAGCTTAGATGTCACTAATACCAGTGAGCGAGACGGTGCGGAGATTGTTCAACTGTATGTGGGACAAGCTAATCCCAGTGTGCCAAGGCCGCTAAAAGAGCTTGCCGCTTACCAAAAAGTGTTTCTTAAAGCGGGCGAAACCAAAACGCTTAAATTTGAATTAGATTATCGCACCTTTGCATTCTGGGATGTCGTTAAACAGCGTTGGATTGCGGAGACTGACAGCTACACCATTTTTGCAGCAGCATCTATTGCTGATGTTCGTTCAGAGCAAAGCTTCACCCTTAATACCGATACAGCAAAGAGCGAGCCACAGGCCTCATTGGCGAATTACTTTACCCCCGCCAAGCGTGACTTCTCTGAGCCAGCTTTCGCTGCCTTACTGGGTTATGAGATCCCTGCAGAAGATCCCGTTGTACCTTATGGTATGAACTCAAGGCTTGGTGATATCAAAGATACCGAAGTGGGTAGCAAAGTTTACCAAGGTTTATTGGAGGCATTCGGTATTATGTTGGGCGGAGATGAAAACGCCTCTGCTGCTGAAGCCGATCGCCTTATGGCTGAAGCTATGGTGGCTGATATGCCGCTACGTAATTTGGCTGTATTTGCCAGAGATAGGTATTCAGAAAAAGAGGTACTGGCGCTGATTGAGCAATTAAATCAGTAAGATTAAACGCAGCCCTAGCTAAAGTAGGGCTGCATTTAAATCCCCACCAAGAGAGCATAAATGATGATTAATTTGTGCTAACAGAGAGTTGAGCTGGTCGTAAGCCTGTTTTTTGGAGTCAGCTAAGCCACTACGCATGAGCTATATATACTGCGTGCACATTTGAAAAAATAGTCTTGAACACAAGTGCATTAATGGCTCGCTGTAATGGGTTTCATGCAAATAGGAGGATCCCATGGACAAGGGCGTCAACCAGCGCTTTCAGGTTTACCCAGAAAATGCGCGTATTCGCTTAGAGCAACTGCGAAGTTTAGTGATGCAAATCGCCTCTGAGTTGGGGCTTGGTGAAGTGGAAGAATCGCTAAAATGGGGAGAGCCAAGCTACAAGGTTAAAACCGGCAGTCCGGTAAGGTTGGACTGGAAACAGCAGTCTCCAGATTATTATTATCTGTTGTTTCACTGCCAAACTAGGTTAGTTGACACATTCCGAGAACTGTATGCTGAAGAACTCGAATTTCAGGGAAATCGAGCAATAATCTTGTCCTTATCACAACCTTTACCAGAAGCTGTTATTAAGCACTGCCTAGAGTTAGCTTTAACTTATCAGCAGCGTAAGCATTTACCTCTTTTGGGCGCGTAAACCATTCACATAACACGCTGCCAAAATTGGCTTGTAAAAAGCCTAATGATCTGGGTTCTTATTAGGACGCATGTCGAAAATATTCAATACCTGTTTTGTGGTGTCAGCTATTTTAGTTTCCTCACTTAGAAGGAGATGAAATATGACTTTACGCGCAAACTACTACGACCTCGCAGCCAAGGCAATGCAGATCCTGATGAATCAGGAAAGTTACCTGCGCGAGCAATTTAGTGCTTCAGATACCGTGACGCTTGCAACTTGGGAATTGGTTAAACTTAGGGTGTCGCAGCTCAATCAGTGCGCCTTCTGTATTGATATGCATAGTAAAGACGCCCTGAGGCAGGGGGAAAGCCAAGAACGTATTATTGGTTTAAGTGCGTGGCGGGGTATGCATCTTTACTCACAACTTGAGCGGGTAGCGTTGGATTGGGCTGAATTATTAAGCTCTGGTGAAGCAGTGGATGATAAAAGCTATCACAGAGTGGTAGACGCATTAGGTGAACAAGCCGTTGTCGACTTGACTATAGCGATTAATGCCATTAATAGTTGGAACCGAGTTGCTAAAACATTTAAGCCAGAGGTAGGAAGTCATAAACCGCAATAAATCGATGAAAACGGCGTTAAACTTTCGGCTGTCTCGACCAACGGGGCAGCTGTCTGCGCTCATTCAGGGAATATGGTCAGCTTCGGTATCTGACTCGAACTCGATAGTGAAACCACTGTATTCCGATGCCGGTAGTGGCATTATTTTTAATTTTTCTGGTGAGGTTATCATTGGCAATGAGACTCTACCGGAAGGTGTGATCATGCTGCCGGTAAAGAAGCAAGCGGAGAACATTGTTCTGTCACCCGGCGCGCAGCTAGCGGGCATACGTTTTCATCCAGCGGTGGGGTATGCTGTTTTAGGGCAACATTACGCTAAGCCAAGCTTGTTATTTGCTGAAGAAGATCAGCCCTATAAGCTCTATCACCTCTACCATAAACTCAGAATGCTAAAAGATAATAACAGCAAGGTTGAGGCTTTGGGGAGTTGGGCAAATAAAAATCTTAATTTGACCAAGGTAATACCAGACTCTCTAGAAAAAGCCTTGGAATGTATCGATCAAGACCAAGCTTTGGGGCAGTTAAGCGACCGTATTGCATTGAGCCAGCGACAAATCGAACGTATTTTTAAACTTTGGCTAGGAATGCCTCCGAAATATTATCAACGCATTTTAAGGGTAAAAAAAGCGATCTGTTTTTTACAATTATACAAAGACGTAAACTTGGTGGATGCTGCCCAACAATTCGGATTTAGTGACCAAGCCCATATGACAAGGGAGTTCCGTACTATCGCGCATATTACCCCTGGGCAAATTTGAAGAACTATTGCATATCGGGGCTAAACTAGCACGGCTAGCAAATATTTACCGTTCAGCATGAGTTGTTATTTCTCTAATTCCAAAAATGAAACACTTATCTTTGTGGTGTCGCTTTGCTTACTTAATAAAATGAAAAGCCACTGCTAGTGGGCAGTGGCTTTGTGGTTCGGTTTAAATCAATAAGTTTAAGCCGACACTTTAAAACGTTGTAATTGTTGATTGAGTGAACCGGCTTGGCCTAGGGCCTGTTTAGCGTCGGCTAAAGACTCGGTGGCATTTTCCAAGTTGATTCGAGTTTTGTCGGTAAGCTCAGTAAGGTTACGGTTAATGTCTTCGGTCACGTGGCTTTGCTCTTCGGTTGAAGTGGCCGTAGCGGTAGACACTTCACTTACCCGAGATGTAGAGTCTAATATCTGGTTTAAGGCTTCTAGGGTTTGTTCGGCCAGTTGCACGGTGCCTTCGGCAACGCTGCTACCTTTGGCAATGGCATCTACAGCACGAGTTACCCCAGTTTGTAGCGCTTCAATCATTTTTTGAATATCTTCGGTAGATTGTTGAGTTTTACTGGCGAGGCTGCGGACTTCATCTGCTACCACGGCAAAACCGCGTCCTTGCTCTCCGGCACGCGCTGCTTCAATAGCGGCATTCAGAGCTAATAGGTTGGTTTGTTCGGCTATGCCTCTAATTACGTCTAATACTGAAGCAATACGATCTGATTCTTGAGAAAGATTTTCCACAACCTGAGAGGCCTCTTGTACGGTATTCGACAGCAAGGTGATCTGCTCTACCGATTGTTTGGTAATGTTTTGCCCTTGCTCGGTTTGGCTGTTTACGGTGTTGATTTCTTCGGCAGTATGATTGGCGTTATTGGCCACTTCGCGGATTGCCGCCGCCATTTCGGTGACTGCGGTGGCAATCATTTCTACCGACTGGTTTTGCTCCTGACTGACTTCTGTGGTTTGTTCTGATTTTTGGCTTATGCCTGCGATTGAGTGGCTAAGCTCTTTGGAGAAGCCATTAACTCGGCTAATCAACCCTTCTAAAAGATCAACAAATTGGTTGAAGCTATTAGCTAGTTCGCCCATTTCATTTTGACTTTTCACTTCTAAACGCTGGGTTAAATCCCCATCACCTTGGGTTATTTCAGTAATTCTTTGAGTAATTTGATTGATAGAGGTGACTAAAATTTTTGGCCCAAAATAGGCGATGATCACCGAGAGGCCCACAGATACAATGGCTATGATTGCCAAGATAGTTAATTGGGTGGTGACTTCAGATTCTGAGCGCTGTTCAATTTCTTTGGCTAAGGCTTCGGCGGATTCGGTAGCGGTATTATAAAGTTCACGTAGCTGATTAAAGCTAGTAAGGCTGGCTCCGGTACTGAGTTCCAAAGCTTTAGCAGGGTCGCTTTTGTTCAAGGCAAAGACTTCTGAGCTTTGTTGTTTCCAAGATTGGAAGCGTTGTTGAAAGCTTTCTAGGCCTTGGGCGGCTTGTGGATAATCGGCCAATAAAGCTTGAAATTTTAGCATTCTATCCAAGGCTTGTTGGGCATTTTCTTGGTAATCAGCTTGAAAGCCCTGAAAATCAGCTTGGTCGCCGGCCAGCATATCTAACTCCGCCACTCTGGCTTGATAAAGGTCGCGGTCGGCATTCAGCACTGCGGCGATGGCGGGTAGTACTTTATTTTCGATTGAACGTAAGTTGTTTGTGGTATTTACTCCCACATTGTAGCCGATTAACGAGACCACAATTAACATCATCGCGTTTAAGGCGAACACCAAAGAGTATTTAAATCGTAAGCTGCTTAGTTTCATATTTACCTGCCTGTGGCTGCTGCTTTTAATAGTTCTTATGTTTTTATTAAAAAGTCACAAAATGTTGTTGTTTACTTTAGTTTAGATAGGAATTTGTTATTCGGGCTATAAATCTGCTTTTTGTAAGTTTGCTCACGCTATCCTATTGATAAATTTAAGATTTAAATTATCTTTGTGTTTGAATTTACTGGTTTTACTGATATTTAAAATGCATGCTGTTAATTAGCCTTTTTTGCTATATCAAGCTACATCGTTTGTTACTTACTAAGCCTATTTAACTATTTCCGACTTAGTTAACGCTTAATACCATCAATAAGATCAAATAGTGGTTCAGGCTAGTTTTATAGGTTTTTATGCGGTATTTTTAGCCCAATAATGCCAATTTTAATCACAAAGTAGCGGTAAGTTTGGCAAAAGCAGCAATGCCACAGAGAAAAATAGCGATCTCGTTAGCTCCGCTTTAGCATCAAAGAAGTGCTAGCAAGCAACATTTTTTGCTTTAACCCTCCTTTATTCACAAGTTTGCTTGATGACTCGTTAATCAGGAACTGTCCGGCCTCGGCATTACGCTGTAACAAAAGTAAATGTGATTCCTACTACACTTAGATGACCATTGTGTGAATAAACTCCAATAAGGAGGGGCCTATGCGCTTTGGATTATGGATATTACTAATGAGCTTTTGGCTGGGTAGCGCAATGGCAGACGATGCCGAATTGCTCGTTGGCAAGGTATGCCCCGTAACCTACCAGCAAAATACATTGGGTATTTTGGTGTTTTCTGAGGCTTGGTATCACAGTAGCCGCCAACAGGCTTCTTATATTCCCCGTGATAATGCCACTGGTATAGGTTTAGAAATTCATTGGTTTGCTAATCGTAATGGCGAGCTTGAACTAGCTAATCAAGCAGGATGCTCGCGCTACCGCATGTTGCAGGTTCGTACCACAAATCGACGTTTACTGGGTGACGAGCGTTCCGCCCAGATTGATGCGCCCGAATGGTTTGTGGAGCCCTTTTACGATGCTGCGCCGCTAGAGTTTGGCAATGGCGTACACCACACTCCGCAAGATACTCAAGACAAGCCGTGGAGCGAGGCGCCTAAACGGGCCTCTACGCTGGCTATTTATGATACGCCCTTTGTATCGGATGCCTTAGGCAAGGAGGGGCAAAATATTGAGGTAGAGTTTGAAACTTGTGTGGTGTGCCAGCGAGAACAGAGCTACGACAGCATTTTGTCTTGTGGCCGTTGGGGTTATAGCCGCGAGTACTTAAATGAGAATAGCGGCTGGGCCGAGCCAGAATTTAGTGGTACAGAGTGTTTGGCTCAACCGAGCGAGCATTATCAAGAAACGGTAAATTTATCGGAGAGTTTTCCTTATAGCTATTGGTTAGATTGGCGCTAGATGGGGGTATTTTCGGCGATAGCGATTAAGCATGCTTTGATTGCCAAGCAAGCCGCCTTGATGGATATACAGGGTAGGGACATCGTCATTATGTTCGTCAAGGTAGCGGATTAGACACTGCCAGCCAATGGGGTCGTAGAGTAGTTCAAACTCTATTTCTGTTTGTTGTTTTAGCTCTAACCAGATTTGGTAATGCTCAGGATAGAGCTTACCAAAATGGTACTTTTTAGGCCGCGTTAGAATGCTTGGGTGAGTCTTGGGATTGCTATTTAATAGCGAAAATTGCGAGCGTAAATAGTACTCATCACCCACACAGGCGCAGCTTAATACCTGAATACAGGGATTCATTTGGCTGAAGTATTCGCTTAAAAATAAGGCGGTAGTACCGGTACCTGCGGGCAGCATAACTCTTAGTGGGCCAATGTGTTGTTGATGCTGCCAGTCTTCGATTTCTTCCGCTAACATCACCACGCCTTCTCTTGCATAGTGACAACGGCCGCCTTCGGGAATAAACAACTGCTGCGCCGATAAGCTGGGCCTTACTATGGTTTGCATAAACTGGTCGAGGTTAGCTTGTTGTTGCCTGCGTAAACTGGCGACTTCAATGATGCGGGCATCTAACTCTAGAGCCGCCTGATAATTACCACAGGGGTTTTGTTTTAGCCAACTGGGGATGTGGTCGACATAGAATTCGCAGCGCCATTGGTTCAGCTTGGCGAGTGCCGCTAAAGAGTAAAGTGAATTGGCTTGGGCGGAGCCGCTGCCCACTAGGGTGTGAATGCCTGCTGGCGGCTGCTTTAAAAAATGATAAAACTTGCGTGCTTTGTTGCCAGAAAATTGCGGATGAAGTAAATCATCGCGTTTAACGAATAGCGAGTGTCCTTTAAATTGCACCGATTGTACGGGTGAAGTGGTAAACAAGTGCTTATCCGTAAACACGAAACCGATGGCCGTTAGTTTACGTTGCACGCTTAAGTCTGCAAAGTAAAACTTATGCTTAGCAAACCTCACTTAACCTCTTAGCGTAAAAGTATTTTATGACGCAGCTATGGCAATTTTATGTCTCTTTAAAGATCATTTTTGGCTGTAATGATCCTCGCCTATCTCGCCGCTAGCCCAGTAGTGACGGGATGAGTGAGGAGTAATGTGGACGGGCTTAGTAGCTGAACAAACAAAAATAGGAGCCTACATTGGATTTTATTGGTTGATTAAGAGTTACAGCTGGTAATGATAGCTTCAACAAAATATTACTCTGAATTACCGATAATAATCCAAACAGCTTTTCCCACAAAAACAGTGCACAAAGCTGTGGATAAAATTCGCTAGGCTTGAAGCTATGTGGCTTACAGCGGATCGCGTTTTTGCGTCAATATTGTCTCTCAAAATTAGTAAAAAATTCTTTTTTCAGCTAACTTCGTCAAGGGTCGTTGACATTTTTACGTAAGTTAAAATTAATACAAAAATAGAACGTTCCCGGTTCTTCACTTTTGCCTTAAAGCCATTAAAAATACTTGTCCTATTTAGCTGGATTTGCTTTCTTTCGGCTATAACTACCTAATTTTTTGGCGATACTTTTGATGCGCGGATTGCTAAGAAATCGGCAAAAAGCGGCCTTTGTTTTCATCGTTTAATCAACATATCCGGTTGCGGCTAGGCTTGCTACGAGGTTCAATATAGCTAAGTTATTCTCTTAACAAATGATTACTGAGAGAATTGATAGTTACCGAATGTTCTATTTTATTGATGCTTTGGTTGCGTGCTTTAGGTAAATGTTAATAACTTGCGGCTTTGTGAATAACTTTGGTGAAAAGTCTCTGCTTGGTCTTTGAGTTTTGCCCTACTTGCGGGTGATGGACTTCTTTGCTTGCTCACTCAAGAAAGACGGAATGTTAATATTACGCTTTCTATTGGCTTGAGGGCTGGGGTAGAGTGAGGGTTTACGGAGGGCTAATGAAACAAGTCGATCAATTATGGGCCGAAGGCTTAAATAAACAACAAATATATCAACATGCAGAGCAACAGCAGTGGAATTTGCGTAAGGTAACCAAGGCGTTAGCCGCGATACCCGAAACCAAAGCACTGCAGACTAATGCTAAACTGAAGGCGTTTTTACTCGCCTTATTGCAGTTGTTAGTGCTCAGTAAATGGGGCTTTGGTTTTATGTTGGCTGAGCAGATAGATAGCAATTTACTCATAAGCTTGCTGCTACCTAGTCTACTGCCCTTACTGATTATGCTGATGATCTATAAAAACAAAGTGAATGGTTATCTCTTGTTGATGGTATTTGCTGGTTATTCTCTCTACCAAGGTTTGCCTTATATGTTTTACCTTGAGGGCTTGGTTAATTTGGCAGCGAGTGCACTGTTACTCGCCTTGGGCTGTTACTTAAAAAAACGTTTATTCCCTTTTCAGAATTTATTTCACAATGCCATTTCTCATCGAGGACACTATATTTTTCAGAAGGTAGAGAGCGAAGCATCAAAGGATGAATGACCGCCCATGACTGTTAAATCTTTGGAGTTGCTGGTTCCGCCGCCATTATGGTTGTTGTTGTGCGCCATAGTGGCCTACGGCTTAGCCAAGCTACACGGCTTGTTAGGCTTAACTTTATTACCACCAGCCATCTTGCTGCTACGTTGGCCTTTGTTATTGGTGGCGGGGTTTATTGCGCTGCTGAGTTTGCTGGGTTTTATTCGAAAACACACTACCATTAACCCCCATCACCCTGAACGTAGCCAGCACCTTGTGGTGGGGGCTTGTATCGTTTTAGCCGTAATCCAATGTATTTGAGCTTGTTAATGTTATTGCTTGTTTGGTGCTTGCATTTGCAAAGTTACTCGGCCTTGTTGAGTTGTGGCTTATTTATGTTTTTGCTGACTCATTTTCAAATTAAGCCAGAAGAAAGGGCCCTTGCGCGCCACTTTGGAGAGCGCTATTTGCAATATTGTCGTAGAACTCGCCGCTGGATTTAGCATTTTCTACTTTTTATTAAGCAGCTTAAGTGAGTTTAACTTGGCAATCTAGAGACTTGGAGTAGACTGTTGATAGGTGCATTATGTGATCTAGATCTCCTTTTGTTTAAGTGAAAAGCTTTGCAGCCTTGCTGTTAAGCGGCGGACTAGGGATAACTAGCACAGATTTTTTAGAGTAAGCTAAATATGGCTAATCCAATTTCAGCGCGTAAGGCTTGGGTGAAGGGTTCTTTACCCCTCGCAGAGTATGCCGCTTCTTGTAATCAAGCCCAACTTCAGGCTTTGTCTCCACAACTACGTAAGCTTCGGCAAAATGGTGTTGACGCCATTGTGGTACCGGTGCATTGGCGCTATCTGGCGCCGTTTTGTGCCGAGCAGTTAGCCCAAGCCGAAAGTTGGGAGGCACTTAAGCGTTTGTCGCAACATTTATTGGGACATGGCTTTAAGTTGCAATATCAGTTGTTTTTTTCTTCCGATACTCAACAAGGCGTGGAGCAGCGTTTGCCTGACTGGTTCTGGGGTTCGATGTTGGCGAAACTACCCGCCACAAAGAGCGCCGATGCGATCAAGTACGTCAACCAATTTGGCCGAGATAATACCCAAAGTCCTAGTTTATGGGCTGGCGCTGGTTTATTGGAAATGTTCGGCGAATGGATGGATAACTTTGCCCAGCAGATGCAAGAATTTGCGGCTAACTGTGATGTGGTTTTTCTAGGCTTAGGCCCTGACGGTGAAGCATGTTTTCCTTGGGGAGAGCGTGATGCTCAGGCTATTTATCAAAGTTTTAGCCCTACTGCTTTGGCTGCTTTAGCCGCCGACATGGAGCAACAATACGGTTCGAAACAAGCTTGGTTGAGCCTTTGGGAGCTAAATGCAGAGCAGCCTTGGCCTCAGCAACTCAGTGATAACTTAGCCGATTGCTACCAGCGTAAAACGAGTTCTACCTGCTTTAAAGAATTTAACCTTTGGTATGCGCAAAATTGGCAACAATTTGTGGGTGGCTTTCTCGCCATTGCTGAAGCGAGTTTTGCAAAGCAGTGGGCACACAGCAAATTGGCACTGAATATTCCGTTGCCGGGTATGAGTGCTAGCGATCATCCTTGGCTGGCCTGTTTAACAGGCTTAAATCCGCAGCCGTGGTTAGAGCGCTCACAGCTTTTAGACTATCAGTTGGCCCAGTTAAGTTATTGGAATAAGCAAGCGCAAAACCGCTTAATGGTAGTGGTCAGTGGTGCGGAATCTAGCCATGCCTCACGACAAAACCAAGGCTTGTTTAATGCTTTGAAAGAACTAGCCATTCCAGCCTTAGTTCAAAATGCTCAGCCGCAGGCTTTAGCCAGCCATCCGGGTTGGGATCAACTGTATCATTCGGTATTACATGGCAGCGCTTTTCAGGGCTGGCTATTTAACGACATGTCGCAGCTTAATGAGCAGTCTATTGTGCAGGGGCGTTTATCACAGCTGAATAAGTTTAAGTACCAGCACAGCGAGACACGTCAGCTAGGTAAGAAGCAATTCCGAGTGATGGGACCCTTGCACCTTAAAGTGGCGAACCAAAAACAATTGCTGGAAGAAGAAAACTGGGTGCAGTTTGAAGAGCAGTTGCGTGAATTGCGCAGTACTGGGGTGACCGCTATTTCCACCGATATTTGGTGGGGCTTGGTTGAAGGGGATAAACCCGGTAAATTTGACTGGAGTTATTACGACAGGGTAGTGGCCTTATTAAAACGCTTAGGCCTGCAATGGGTGCCGATTTTGTCTTTCCATCAGGCTGGCGGCAACGTTAATGACGACTTCATGCAAGCGATTCCCCTATGGCTTTGGGGGCGGCTGCTAGAAAGCCATGATCAACTCAACTCGGTGCAGGACTTACAGTATGTATCGGAGACCGGTGATGCCTCTATGGAGTATGTATCACTGTGGGCCGATGAGTTTGTGATGCCTTATTATCAACGCTTCATGGAGGCCTTTAAGCAGCATTACATTAATAAAGCCAGCTTAATGGATGAAATTAACGTGAGCTTAGGCCCTGCGGGTGAGTTGCGTTATCCAAGCTACAATGCCCATGACTGGGGCAATTACCCCAACCGTGGTACTTTGCAATGTTATAGCCGCTTAGCCAAACAAGACTGGCTGGCTTACTTAAAGGCGAAGTTCCATAGCATTAGTACCTTAAATGCGAGTTTTGGCTTTACTTGGGAAAACTTTGAGCAGGCCGAGATCCCCGATGCTAACTGGTTGTTTAGCCATAAGCGTTATATTCACAATGCTTGGGCGCGTGAGTTTTTAAGCTGGTATCACCAAGCCTTGGTGGCGCATGGTCGGCGTATTTTTGAAAGCGCATTAGCGGTATTTGAAGATGAGGCCTTTGGCCAGGTGCCAATTGGCATCAAAATTCCTGGTATTCACTGGGTGGTGAGTGACCCTGAATTGCCCCGTGCAGCTGAGATAACTGCGGGTTTGATTGCGGTTCACCCTACTTTAAATAGCAGTAATCAGCAGGAATACTTAGGTTTGTTAAAAGGCTTATTGCCTGAAGGTAAGCAATCTCGAGCGGCTATACACTTCACCTGCTTGGAAATGATCAATAAAGATTATGAGGGTTACTCACGTGCTGCCGATTTGGTTGATTGGATGGCCGATGCCGCCGATGAGTGCCAAGTTGCGCTAATGGGAGAAAACGCGCTAGCCGGTGAGCTCTACGGTGAGCAGGGGTGGAGGCAAATGGCCAGAGCCTTAAACCGCTCGCCAGGTTACGACGGTTTAACCTTACTGCGAATGCAAAACTTCTTCGACGATGAGCCTACACCGAGACGTGAACTGAAGAAGCTGATTGACCGCATTTCATGATGGCTTAATCCAGTTAAATCTAAAGCGCAGGTATTCACTGCGCTTTTTTTTGCCGCCGCTAGACCAGACAACTGTATATAGGTGATGCTGGTAACTCAACTTGGCTTAGGCTGGTTTTTCTGGTGTGTAGGCGTGGCCGAATGCGGTGAATTATTTTAGTATTGGACGCTATTTATTGAAGAGTTAAAGGAACAAAACATGCGTTTAGTATCGTGGAATGTAAATGGGATCAGAGCGGTGATGAAGAAAGACTTTTTAGCCTCGCTTGAATCCATGCAAACCGATGTATTGTGTCTACAGGAAACGAAAGCGCAGGATGAGCAAGTGCTTGCTGCTCTAGCAGAGTTAGACGGTTACCATATCTACAGTAACTCGGCCGAGAAAAAAGGTTACTCGGGGACTGCCATTTTAACCAAGCAGCAACCACTCAACGTGGAATACGATATGGGCATTGCTGAACACGACCAAGAAGGCCGCGTGATTGCAGCGGAATATGCAGATTTTATTTTGGTGACAGTTTATACGCCCAACTCTGGCAGTGAGCTTAAACGCTTAGATTACCGCCAGCAGTGGGATGCTGATTTTCTGGCTTACTTAAAAGGCCTAGAACAGCGCAAGCCGGTGTTGGTGTGTGGGGACTTAAACGTGGCTCATAAAGATATCGATTTAGCGCGTCCTAAACCCAACTACAATAAAAGTGCCGGTTATATGCAAGCCGAGATTGACGGCATCGACAATCTGACTAGCGCAGGATTCGTTGATACCTTCCGCTTAAAAAAACAAGATCAGGTAAAATATAGCTGGTGGAGTTACCGAGCCGGTGCGCGTGGCCGTAACATAGGCTGGAGAATTGATTATTTCTTGGTAAGCGAAGCCTTTGCCGACAAGGTTAGCGATGCGGATATTCTAACTGACATTATGGGCTCTGATCACTGCCCGGTGCAGGTTGATTTAGCCTTATAATGATTGTTATTAGCAGTAATAAGTGGCGGCTAATAGCTTAACTGGTCGCTACTTATTACTGTTTAGGGGGATTCAAACAGCAGATGCTTAAGCTAAACAAAATGAAAAGTATTCCCGATCCCAAGCATTACGACATTGTGCCGCCCGATATGAATTATCGTTATTTTGAGGCACTACAAGCTCAGCCTTTTGAGCGGGATAACTGTGCATTTTCTTTGGTTAATGCTAGCTGGTTGGCTGATTGTTCGCTGCTGGCTTATTGCCATCCCGGCTTTGCCCGCATGGCCTATCGTTTAGCGGGTTTTGAGCAGTTTGATTTTTTTCAAGGTACTGGCACCGAGTGTATGGCTGCGGCTAATCAAGAGCTGTTAATTATTAGCTTTCGAGGCACTGAGCTGAAGTCTTTCTCTGCCTTACATGAGTTACGCAGCGACCTAAATATTCTACCGGTTAATTTTAGCCAAGGCGGGCGAGTGCATGCTGGCTTTCAAAAAGCCTTAGATGAAATATGGGATGGTGAGCTAGGCTTAGGTCGGTTTATTCAACAGCAAATTAAGGATTATCCGCAACGCGCTATTTGGATGACTGGACATAGTTTGGGGGCGCTTTGGCTAACCTATGTTTTGCTAAAACGCCAGAGGCCACCGGCTTGTATCTGTTTGGTAGCCCGCGAGTGGGTGACCATGATTTTGTGCAAAGCCTACAACAACGGCCGATATGGCGGGTAGAACATGGCCGTGACCCTATTCCTTTATTACCGCCTAAACTATCTTCGGTGAAGTTTCATTTCGAAAGCTGTGGTGAATTAGTCTACCTTCAAGCAGAACAGCCGATTGCTCATCGGCGGCCCCAGCTAAGCGCTGGTGAGTTTAAGGATTTACTCTTAGATACCTTGCAAGT
Organism: Agarivorans gilvus; assembly: GCF_001420915.1. Classification (NCBI taxonomy): domain Bacteria; kingdom Pseudomonadati; phylum Pseudomonadota; class Gammaproteobacteria; order Alteromonadales; family Alteromonadaceae; genus Agarivorans; species Agarivorans gilvus. The sequence goes on from NZ_CP013021.1 coordinate 4,031,114, forward strand.
TCAGCATCAACGCAGCAAGCGATTGGCGCTAGACTTAGTGGAAATCAATCAACATCTACTGGATTCTTTCAAGGAATGGCAGGCTAATTTCAAGCATTTACAAGCTAATGCCGGGATTAGCTTTAGTGATCACATGCCCATATATTATGCCACCATTTTAGCTAACAAGCTGTTGTTGGCTAAACAATCCGATTAAGCGCCAAATCTGCAAGGCAGCTCAAAGCAGCTGTAAGTTAGCGCCACTATAATTAAATTAAGCAGTTAGCCTCTAATTACTGCTACGGTAAATAGTGAACACGGACTAAGCCATGATGAATCGTCAAGTTAGTACCTTTATGCAGAGCTATGTGGTGGGTGTTGAGCTGGATGACAGCGTAGAGCAGGTTTGCCAAATTTTGGATCAACATCACTTGCATTGTGTGCCGGTTTTCACGCCAGACAAACAGGTTTTTGGGGTAATTAGTGCTAGCGATTTAGTGCATTTTGCTACCTTACATGATGACCCTAAGCAACAGCGAGCTTGGGAAGTCTGTACCCATAAGGTGGTTACCGTGAATGCGTCGATGAGCGCAAGACAAGCGGCTGAACTGATGGTTGAGCAAAAAATCCACCATTTATTGGTGATGAATCAGCAGCACATTGTGGGCATTGTCTCATCGCTGGATTTGATTCAAGCCTGTTTACTCGACTAACAAAGCTAAGGAAGACAAGTGGATAAGCAAGCAAAAGATAAGCCCTTAAACGATCGAAGCACTTGGGCCATTGGCGGCGGTACTCTTTTGGGCCTAGGTATTGGGCTGGTGATACTGCCTTATTCGGCTTTGGGTTTTGTGGGGGCTTTGATAGCCGGTCTTGGTTTAGGCTTGATTATTAGCGCGATACTGTCGACGCGTTGCTAAAGCTAGAAAAAACGCAGCTCAGGACTGCGTTTTAGTTTACGGAAGGCTTATTTCACTCGGCACAAAAAGCCTTTTAAGTAGTGGCCTTCGGGATAGGGGCCGGCTACAGGATGATCTTCTGCCTGTTCTAAAGTTTTCAAAAACTGCATTTCTCGCCCTGCATCAATGGCCGCATCGGCAACAATTTTTTGAAACTCGCTTGGTTTAGGCTTGATTATTAGGGTAATTCTGTCGACGCGTTGCAAAAGCTATAAAAAACGCAGCGTTAAGCTGCGTTTTGGATTTGCTGAGGGCCTATTTTACTCTACACAAAAAGCCTTTTAAGTAGTGGCCTTCGGGATAGGGGCCGGCTACAGGATGATCTTCTGCCTGTTCTAAAGTTTTCAGAAACTGCATTTCTCGGCCGGCATCAATGGCCGCATCGGCAACAATTTTTTGAAATAAACTAGTGGGCATTAAGCCGGAGCAGGAATAAGTAAACAGCAAGCCACCGGGGCGCAGCATTTGCAGAGCCAAACGGTTAATGTCTTTGTAACCTCGGCTGGCTCGGTTAAGGCTGGCTTTGCTATCAACAAACTTAGGTGGGTCTAGCACGATAATATCGAACTGCTCGTCACCATCTCGGTAGCTGCGTAGCTGCTTAAATACATCGGCATTAAGCTGGGTAATTTTGCTGCTGTCTAAGCCATTTAAACTAACATTTTGCGCGGCTATTTCTAAAGCCGCGTCAGACACATCTACGTTAACGACTTTTTTGGCGCCACCCGCTAGGGCATAAGTGCCAAAGCCGCCGGTATAACAGAAGCAATTGAGTAGCTTTTTGCCTTTGGCCATTTGCCCAACGAGGCGGCGGTTATTGCGTTGGTCGAGGTAGTAGCCGGTTTTATGGCCGGTTTCTACATTGATTAATAGCCGTAAACCATTTTCTTCAATTTCCATGGGTTGAGCGGGAAGCTCTCCATGAATCAAACCTTGTTGGGATTCTAAGCCTTCCTTCTTACGCACATCCACATCGGAACGCTCGTAAATGCAGTCTTCTGGGAAGCAGTGTTTTAGCGCTTCGATTAAGTTGGCGCGTTGAAATTCGGCGCCTGCACTGAGTAGCTGAATCACCAATACATTGGCGTAGCGGTCGATGGTAATGCCGGGCAGTCCATCGTTTTCACCCGCCACCACTCGATAAGCATTGGTAGAGGCAAACTCTGGCAAAATGCTACGTGCGGCTTGAGCCTGCTGTAAGCGCTCGATAAAAAACGCTTGGTCGATAGGCTGGTGTTGGTCAAAGCTCCAAACACGGGCTCTAATTTGCGATTCTGGAGAATAGGCGGCAATGGCAAGGAACTTCCCTTCGGCGCTGTAAACTTCAACGGTTTCGCCAGCTAGCGGTTTGCCCGACACTTTATGAATACCGTTTGAGAATATCCATGGGTGGCGACGCAGTAGGGCTTTGTCGCGCTTGGCTTTTAGGGTGATGATACCGCTCATAATGTTTGTCCTAGTTACTAATGCCGCGCATTATAGACATCTACTTGAGCTTGACCAAGTAGATGTCTGCGGTTTATTCAAGATTATCCCAGCGAGGCTAGCTTGTTTGGCTAAAAATGGGAGTAGTTTTTTTATAGCTTGGCCATGGCTTTGCCATTCATTTCTTTTTCTAGCGCATGGTTTAAGGCTGGGCGCTGGCTGGTGCGCTTGCGGTAATTCATTAATTTTTCAGGCAGAGTTTGCTGAAAGCTTACCGCCCAATTGAGGGTATGGCATAGCAGTATATCGGCGACGCTGAATTGTTCACCTAACAAATACCCGCTCTCGGGGATCCAGCCTTCGGCGATAGCAGCAGCTTGATTAAATTCCCAAGTGGCGGTGTCTATCATTTCAACAATGCGTTGTTCTTCGGGAAGGGCAAAGCGGTGCTTACCCATACTCCATAGGGCTTGCTCTAGCTCGGTGGTGGTAAAACTTATCCAGCGGTGATGTAGGGCAGAGGCTTCACTGCCAGGCTTCGGAAGAAATTGCGGGCCGTATTTCTCGGCCAGATATAAACAAATGGCGGCGGATTCACTGAGCACTAGGTCGCCATCTTTTAGCGCTGGAACCTTACCGCAAGGGTTGAGCGCCAGAAACTCTTCACTGCGCTGTTCGCCAGCTTGAAAGTTAACATAGTGATAGTGCCAATCTAAGCCTAGTTCTTCCAGCATCCAAGAAACACGAAGTGAGCGCGAGCGCGGTAAGCCGTATAAGGTGATCATTACTACTGTCCTTTAAAAGATTGTCATAGGCACTGTATAAAGTAGTTGTTTATGAAGTACTAAGCGAGTTTTTGTTATAAGTTGAAAGTCGCTAGAGTGGTGCTTAAATCTAAGTTTATGCTCTGTGATTATAGCCCGTAGTCGCGTTCAACTTTGGCAATGCGTACTTTAAACTCGGCATACCAAGTATTGCGCCCCTGTATTTGAGCCTGTTGATGCTCTGCGTTTAACTTCCAGTTTTTTATCGCGTCTAGATCTGACCAATAGGAAACGCTAATGCCTGTTTCTTCTCTGGCCGATTCAAAACCTAAAAAGCCTGGTTGTTGTTCGGCCAGTTCTAGCATTCGCTTAGCGGCTTGCTGATAGCCTTGCTCTACCTCTGCTCGAACAGAAGTAAAAATAACCGCGTAATAGGGCGGCTTTGGGGTAGTGGCAATGCTTGACATGAGGGCTCCTTGAGCTGTTACTACTGCAAATAACAGGCAAAAGCTTAACCTAAGCGAGCGAAAGTTCAATTGAATTGTCTTCACTCAGAGCAACTGGCTTAGAGCGAGTCTTGAGCGGTTTATTCGCCGCTCAATAAGATGCAGCAAGCGCTGAACTGCGCTTGCTAGTGTGAGGTTTAGGCGCTTTCTAGCAGTTTATTCATGTCTTGTACTAGCTGGTTAAAGGCGACACGACTTTGCTGCTCAATGGCTGAAGCCAGAGGGATTTTTGCCGTCATTGGGTTCACCGCTCGACCGTTAATATGAAATTCATAATGCAGGTGAGGGCCAGTTGAACGACCGGTATTACCCGATTCTGCGATAACTTGTCCGCGGCTGACTCGCTGGCCTTTACGTACTTTAAAGCGGTTAAGATGTAAGTAACGAGTACGGTATTTACCGCCGTGTTGAATCACGATGTACTTACCCGCGTAAGGGTGGTTTTCAATACGAGTCACCACGCCATCGCCTGCTGCGAGTACCGGAGTGCCAATGGCTACCCCAAAGTCGGCACCGTTATGCGGTGAAATTCGCCCGGTTATTGGGTGTTTGCGGCGAGGATTAAACGAAGAGCTAACCCGGTGCGCGCCTTTTAATGGTACTCGCATAAAAGCACGCGCTAGGCTTTCACCTTGTTTGTCGTAATAGTTGCCGTTAGTAAATAAATAAGCGCTGTATTCTTTGCCTCGGTTAAATATACGCACTGCGCTGATTTCACTCTGACCGGTGAGTTCGCCATCGATGTATTGCCGATTTCTTACGATTTGAAATACATCGCCGGCTCTGAAGTCACGAGAAAAACGCAGTTTATCCTTAAACATTTGGGCGACTTGTTCGATTTCGTTGGCATTGAGGCCGGCTTTTTGCGCTGATAAGTAAAAGCTACCTTCAACACTGCCGCTAATGGCTTGCTTTTGCCATTGGCCTTCAATGTTAATGGTTTCGTATTCAAAACTGCTGGCGTCGATACGCTTAAAGATAATTTTCTGGGCCGGGTTAAAGGCTAGTTGCAGCGCTTGTAATTGGTTGTTATCGCGGTCAATGGTGAAGGTAAGCTCGTGACCAGGGCTTAAGGTATCGAGAGCCAAAACTGAAATATCGGCTTCTAACACCTGATACATGGTGGTTTGATCGATATTAAAATGGGTGAAAATTTTGCCTAAAGTATCGCCTCGTTTGATGGTGTAGTGCTGTTCACTGATACCTGTTGCCGCTGCAGGGCTGGCGGGATTAGGAGGGGCTGCTTGGGCATTGGTTTGGCTCAGCTGCTCCTGTCTAAAGTCTGACGCTTGAGGCTCTGAGTGAATATTCTGGGTTACGATGTCGATGGCTTGAGCGCTATGGCTGGCAATGTCGAAACTCAAGCCTTCGCTGCTTTGCGGGAAGCTCTCTTCTGGCAGCTCGATTAGTTGGCGGCCGTTATTGTTTATTTGCTGTGAGCTCGGCCAAATACTGGCAATGGTAATGACCGCGCCACAAGCGAGTATTAGTTGCCAATGTTTGTTTGGCAGACGACTAGGCCGCCGAAATAGGCGGGTTTTACTGTTTAACATAGTTTGAATTACCTACTCTGCGCCGGTTTGGGCAAGTGATGACCAGCACATGATTGGATGCGTATTCAGCGAGTTGATGACTTAAGTACATTAAGCTGTTCTCGCTTGGCAAGCGGAACAAAGACCTTGAAACTCATAGCTCTGGGAATGCAGGCTAAATCCTTGTTGGGCAGCAAACTGTTCTAGTTCTGCCTTTAACGAAGCGGATAAGCCGATCTGCGTGACATTTTCACATTGAGTGCAGATGAGCAGGGGATGAGGAGCAAAGGGCTGTTGTTGGCGATTAATAATATACCGACTGCTTGATTCAATGTGCTGAACAAAGTGCTGTTGTACAAGGAAGTCTAGGGCGCGGTATACCGTGGGCGGTTTGGTATTGGCTTGTTGTTGCTGTAATTTTGCGAGGATTTCATAGGCACTTAAAGCGCCTTGATGTTGATGCAAAATGGCTAACACAGCACTGCGATTGGCTGTTAAATTAAGCTTGTGCTGGCTACAGTAAGCTTGAATGCTTTTTATATAGTTAACTGTAGACATAGGTACCAAAACGCTCGTTGAAAAAAGTAGCAGTTTATCCTGCTTGATTTGAAAGCGTTACATTATAACATTGCTAGCAGCTGCGCAAGTCGGGAATTCCCGTGGTTTTATTAAACGTGAGCCTCGGCTCATTATTTAAGTCGATGTTAGCTAAGTAAATTTTTCTTAGGTGATGAAATGGCGAAAAAGCGTGAACGCAGATTGTTGGGCGCAGCAGTATAGAGCCATTTAACTCTTTGCTGCGGGTTTTGTTAGATGCTAGCTAAGGCCTGTCGTTGCTCATATTTGCCCCACATTGCTCGACTATTGTTGGATTTTTGCAAGCTTTGTTCGCTTTCTAGGCACTCAGCGCTTATTTTTGAAAAAGCGGTTGACTTGTTTCGGTGAAAAACGTTTAATAGCCGCCGTTGCCCGGATAGCTCAGTCGGTAGAGCAGAGGATTGAAAATCCTCGTGTCGGTGGTTCGATTCCGCCTCCGGGCACCACATTATAAAGGCCTGCTTTTTAGCAGGCCTTTTTCATTTCTATTCCCCCCTTTGTTTGCGTAGTAACGCCAAGGCCATAGGTAGTTCTTGAGAGCGCTTGAGTGAGTCGCTGTTTAGCAAAGAACTTGGTTTTTATTATTCAGCGCCTATTGGGTGGTAGCAGGGTAGTGAATTAAACAGTGGAATACTGCGGGTTGCGAGTGGGGATTGCCATAATAATGTTCTTCATCATCGGCAAAACACAAGGCTTGGCTCTAACCTAGGCTAAATGCGTGCTAGCAACACGATAGCAACACCTATTTCTTTTCTCTTCTCCCTTCAGTTTATCCAGTAACGCCAAGGCTATAGAGAGCGCTTGAGTGAGTCGCTGTTTAGCAAAGAATGAGGTTTTTATCATTCAGCGCCTATTGGGTGGTAGCAGGGTAGTGAATTAAACAGTGGAATACTGCGGGTTGCGAGTGGGGATTACGATAACCATGTTCTTCGTCACCGGCAAAACGTAAGGCTTGCCCTTGACCAAGCGTTTGCCAGCTCCCCTCCACTAATACCTCCATTGCACCACTAATAACGATTAAATGCTCGCTTACGCCCGCTTCGTGAGGCTCGGATATTCGCTGATAGTTAGCCAATAAGGTTAGTTCATACATTTCAAAGCCAAATTTTGCGTCATAGGGAAACAATATGGCGATGAGCATGTCATCACTGGCTGGCTGCTGACGCAATTGATCGGCATTGCGGATCGCCGATGTGTGTTGTGGGCTTAGCTCGGGGGCCAGAAAAGTCGACAAGGAGGTATTAAATCCGCCGGCGATTTTCCACAGTGTGGCAATCGTTGGGCTTGATTCTGCTCGCTCTATTTGCCCTAGCATGGCTTTGCTGACACCGGTTTTTTGAGCAGCTGTATCAAGGCTCCATTGGCGTTGTTGACGCTGTTGTTTTAAGGCTTGTGCCAGAAAGAGCTTAAGTGGATCCACTGTCGCGCCTGAGTAAAAAATTCTGTTGTACGTTATAGCGCACAAGTGCTAGCCTGTCTAGTCTGTGCGTTATAGCGTACAAGAAGGGCGTGTAGAAGGGCGTGTAGAAGGACGTGTAAGTGATCAGAAGGAAGCGTGCACATGCGTGAGTGGTTTGTGGTATCTCGAATATCTGCTGGTTTTGTTGCGGTATTAGTGGGCTATACCAGTTCGGCGGTGATTATATTCCAAGCGGCAGCGGCGGCGGGGGCTAGCGAACAACAGATTAGCTCTTGGATGTGGGCCTTAGGTGTGGGTATGGCGATAAGCAGTATTGGTTTGTCGTGGTATAACAAGAAGCCCATTCTTACGGCTTGGTCTACTCCAGGAGCTGCTCTCTTGGTTACCAGTTTAGCCGGTTTAACGATTAATCAGGCGGTGGGTGCTTTTCTATTTAGCTCTTTATTGATTACCCTGTGTGGCTTGAGCGGTTTAATCGACAAGCTGATCCGCTGGATCCCCCAATCTATTGCCTCTGCCATGCTAGCTGGTGTATTGCTGCAGTTTAGTTTGCAGTTATTTAAAGCTATGGAAACTCAGTTTTTATTAGTGGGTTTGATGTTGCTTTGCTATTTAATCGTACGCCATCTAGCGGCCCGTTATGTCATGCTGGTGACCTTATTGTTAGGCTGCTGCATAGCCTATTACTTGGGTATATTGGACTGGTCTACGGTGAACGTTCAGTTGGCTCGCCCCGAATGGGTAAGCCCAGCCTTTTCTTGGCAAGCCATTATCGGGGTAGGCCTGCCACTGTTTATTGTTACCATGGCCTCGCAGAATATGCCCGGAATAGCTGCCCTACATGGTAATGGTTATCGACCCGCTATTTCTCCTCTGATTACCTGCACTGGGCTTGTCGGTTTGTTGCTAGCGCCATTTGGCGGTTATGCTTTCAACCTTGCGGCGATTACTGCGGCGATTTGCATGGGGAAAGAAGCCGACGCCGATCCGACTAAGCGCTATTACGCAGCGATGTGGGCAGGGATTTTCTACTTATTAATTGGTTTAGCGGGGGCTACAGTGGTGAGTGTTTTTGCCTCTTTCCCTCAGGAGTTGGTGATGGCGATTGCGGGCTTAGCCTTAATGAATACTATAGCTAACAGTTTGGCGGGTTCTTTAGCACAGCCGAAAGGACGAGAAGCCGCTATTATCACCTTCTTGGTGACTGCTTCTTCGGTGAATCTATTTGGCATTGCTAGCGCATTTTGGGGCTTGAGCATTGGTTTGTTAGTTCACTATTTAGCTCAGGCTTTAAGTCGTCAGAACTCGCTCGGCGACAGTTAAACTTGGCAAAGGATGCGCTTTCACCTAAGGTGAGTTCTAGGGAAGACCTAGGAGGCTAAGCTTTTGAAGAAGCTCGCGGTTTGGTTTTTTAAATTACTAATTTGTGTTGCCCTAATTCTGGAATTACTGGTTGTTCCTCTACGTTGGTTTGACCCTCCTATTTGGAGCTGGCGGCTGCACCGGGCGTGGTCTCCACCCGAATCTTACCCTACGCAAGTAGAGCAACAGTGGCAAAGTTTGGACCAGATGTCTCCCTACTTGCCCTTAGCGGTGGTGGCTGCTGAAGATCAACGTTTTCCTCTGCATTGGGGAATCGATATACAGGCGCTTTGGATGGCTTATCAAAACAACCAGCAAGGAGGACGCTTACGTGGTGGCAGTACCATTAGCCAACAGACCGCTAAAAATCTTTGGTTGTGGCCTCAGCAAAGTTACTGGCGCAAGGGGGTGGAGGCACTGTTAAGTTTCGCCCTAGAGCTGAACCTGCCTAAGTCTAGGATTATCGAATTGTATTTGAATATAGCTGAGTTTGGTCCTGGGATTTATGGAGTAGAAGCGGCTAGTCAACACTATTTCCAGCTTACCGCTAAGCAGCTTTCGGCGTATCAAGCTGCAAGCCTGGCTGCTTTGCTGCCTAGCCCTTATCGCTATCGTTTGTCACCTAAAACCGCCTATATAGTACAACGTATACAATGGATAGAGCAGCAAATGCGCCAATTGGGCTTAGGTTATGTCCAGTTTGGCTCTTAGCGACTAAGCTAAGCTGGTTTATTGGAGCCACTGCGATAGGCATAAAGCTTGAGCCGCTTAGTTCAAGCGTTTTAGGTGTCGAATGTTGCTTATCTTTCTTATACTTATCTGCGAGCCCACAAAGCCAAGTGCAAACAAGAATGGTTTTTGTTTCTATTTTACTCAAGTTAATGAATTGTAAAAAGATTGTGCTAGTTTGGGCCGCTTGTTATATACTTTGTCAACGCATAAATTCATGACGGAGCGCTGTAATGAAAGCCGATCCAAGTATTATTGCTTTATTAAATAAAGTCTTAACCACCGAGTTGACTTCGATTAATCAGTATTTTTTACACGCGAGAATGTACCGTAATTGGGGCTTACAAGAGCTAAATGAGCGCAATTACAAGAAGTCTATAAAAGACATGAAGCAAGCTGACAAGTTGATGGAGCGGATTTTGTTTCTTGACGGGCTGCCTCACGCGCACATGTTGGGCAGCTTGCGCATTGGCGAAGCCACAGAAGAAATGCTGCAATGTGATATGGATTTCCAATTGGAACAATTGCCGATTATCAAAGATGCGATAGCGTTTTGTGAATCCGCTAAAGATTTTGTGAGTCGAGATTTATTGGAAGAAATCCTTGAATATGAAGAAGAGCATATTGATTGGATTGAAACTCAGCTGTATCAAATTGAAAAAATGGGCATAGAAAACTATTTAGCGGCTCAAATTACTGAAGGAGATGACTAATGAAAGGTGATAGTGAAGTAATTGATGCGCTAAACCGTTTGTTGATGAACGAACTGACTGCAATGGATCAATATTTTATTCATTCTCGTATGTATGAAGATTGGGGTCTTAACAAGCTGTTTGAGCGAATTGATCATGAATTTGACGACGAGAAAGGTCATGCCGCCTTGTTAATTCAACGGATTCTTTTCCTAGAGGGCACTCCAGATCTTAGCAAACGTGAACCTTTGCGTGTTGGTAAAGATGTGCCAAGCATGTTGGAAAATGACTTAAAAGTTGAATATGAAGTGGATGCCATGCTTAAAGAAACCATGGCTTTATGCGAGGTGAAGCAGGATTATGTGACACGTAATATGTTGCAAACCTTGATTGATGATACCGAAATGGATCACGCTTACTGGCTAGAGCAACAGCTTGGTTTAATAAATAAAATTGGCTTGCAGAATTACCTACAGAGTCAGATTTAGCTCGGCCATTAACTTAGACAAAAACGAAAGCTTGCTTTCGTTTTTTAGTTTAAGTCCCAGCTTAATATTGGCCATTGCCGCTTTCGTGCTAATGGCCGAAGTTTGGCGCAAGGGTTGACCACATAGGCATGATCAACATGCTCTAATAAGGGGCGGTCATTGATGGAGTCTGAATAAAACCTAAGTTTTGAGTAGCTTATCGGTTGTTGTTGCAGCCACTGTTGTAAGCGGGTGACCTTACCTTCTTGGTAGCTGGCGACTCCGTCGATGGTTGGAGTATAGCGTCCTTGCTGGCCCACTAAATCCACCCCTAAATAGTGTTTTACCGAAAGCTTTGCGGCGATTTGCTTAACAATGAAGCTCACGGTGGCGGAAATAATGATCACTTGATGCTGCTGCTGAAGCTGTTGAATCAGGGCTTGCCCAGCAGGATAGATAATAGGGCTAATCGTGTTATCTACAAATTCAGTAACCCAATCATCCACTTGTTGCTGAGAGTAGTACTGTAGTGGTGCTAAACTAAATTCAATATAACGCTCTAAAGCGAGTTCCCCCAGAGCATATTGTTGCATCATTGCTGCATCTTGGGCTAAGAAGTCTGGTTCGGTGACAATCCCCTGTTCCACTAAGTAGCGATGCCACAATGCGCCGCTATCTCCATTGATTAGCGTTTCATCTAGATCGAAAATATGCAGTTCCATAGTGTTCCCAAATTTAGGCTAGGCCAGCATTATTCAGGCTAAGGAAAACGCTTGCTAAACACAAGAGGCAGTCGATTTTAAGCCAAAGAAAAGGCCAGCGGAGCTGGCCTTTAAAATTATGCGGTATCTTTCTTGAGATTTTCCGGTAAACCGTCGGGAATCGAGGCCCAGCTGCGTTGTTGTGCCTCGCCATGTAATACTTTGCGAAGTTTTTCGTTAGCCGCTGCTGCGTAGATTTTCTCGGTTTTGATTTCTTCTTCTTTGCGTTTTAAAGCATCTTCCATATCAAGTTGAAGCTCTTTGTAACGTTTACCTGTTAGCACAAATACTACACCGATTAGCAGAACTAATACTGCAACTACTGCCGCGAACATCCACCACGCAATACCTGATTGCTGAACTTGGCCACCGCTTTCTGAACGTTGCACCAGCTCAACCATGTGGGCACTAAGCTTGTTATTTTGCTCACGAAGTTCATCACGTTGAGTTTGCATCTGGTTGAACTGTTCTTGCAGCTGTTTCAATTGGTCGCTATTACCATTGTTTTCTGAAATAGTTTTTTGCAAGCCAAGTATTTGCTCGTTCAAGCCGGCCATTTGTTTTTCAAGATCTTGGTTACGTTCAATTAGTTGAGCTTCCGCATTGCTGCTACCAGCTTGCTCAACCTGTTTGTATAGGCTTTGGTTTGACGCGGTAAGAGTGCGGTTTTCATTGCTGATCTTATCGTTAAGTTGCAACAGTGCTTGATAGTCAATTAGCTTACTATTTAAATCATCTTGTAAACGGCGGTTGATTTTTTGAGTATCATTTAAGGCTGACTGCAATTTATTAATAGTACGATTCTTTTTACTAAGGTCGTCTTTTAATAAAGCCAAGGTACGTTTCATCTCACTACTTGGCTCAGCGCTGGCTGTTGCTTTAGGGGCCGGAGCAGGTGCCTTAGCCGCTACCGTTTTCGGGCTAGGACTTGCTTTGGGCACAGGCGGCGGTAATACAGCCTGGGGTTTTGGCGTTGTTTCCGTAGCGGTTTTGTTACTAGCGGTTTGGCTAGCGTTGGCAAACTGTCGAGGAACATCAGTGTAAATTTTCGGATCGTTTTCTACGAGCCAAATATCCAAGCCATGTTTTGCCTTGATCCATTTCCATTCTTCTACCCCCATATGATGAAGTTCACCATTGGTTAGCGTATAAGAAAACTGTTTGGCATCGGGTCTGACGGGAATGGTAAAAGCGACACCAAAGTCATCAAACTTGCTAGGCATTAGGGGATCGGTCGGGGTTGTACCCTTGCGAAGGCGAAAATCGGTTCTGGCGCCCACTTGTTTGCCGTTAACCATTTCTTCACCTGCCCAAATATGCAGACCCCAACCGTCGTAGTTGTCAGAAAGGCTTTTATAGTGGATGGTTACATTGGCAGCAGTGGCAACTGTACTGACGCACCAAAATAGAACTAAAAATAGGGATGCTCTTTGCACAATTACTCCATTAACTTGTTTAAGTCGCATGGAGCCATAATAACTAAAAAAACAGTATAGAAGTAGCAACTAGATCACCAATATGATGTTAAATTCTATAGAAAAATTGACATAGCTCCAATTGCTGATGGTTAGTGGTCAGATTACTATTAAGTTTCTTGTAATTTTTTGTAGGTAATTATGGTGGTTTGATCCTTTTGTATGAGGAATAAATAATGAAATATAAGCAGCTGGGATCGTCTAGTTTAAGGGTGAGTGAAATATGTTTGGGTAGCATGACTTGGGGAGAGCAAAATACCCAGGCTGATGCGTTTGAACAACTAGATTATGCGCTGGCTAATGGAATTAATTTCATCGATACCGCTGAAATGTATCCGGTACCGCCGAAACAGCAAACTCAAGGAAGCACCGAAACCATCATTGGTCGTTATCTTAAGCAACGAGATTGTCGGGATGAGGTGATTCTTGCTTCCAAGGTGGCTGCACCTTCTGCTTCTGATAGAGGGGGCTATATTCGCTCGGATATGAGTTTAAACTGGAAAAGTATTCACCAAGCGGTAGAAAACTCCTTGGAGCGCTTGCAAACCGATTACCTTGATTTGTATCAGGTACACTGGCCCGACCGCGCGACTAATTTTTTGGCCAACTAAACTATGTTCATCAAGAGCAAGAGAGCCAAACCCCCATCATTGAAACACTAGAGGCTCTGGCCGATTTAGTAAAAAGCGGTAAAGTGAGATATTTGGGGATCTCTAATGAAACGCCTTGGGGAACCATGCGTTACCTGCAATTGGCTGAGAAGCATAATTTGCCGAAGATCGTTTCGATCCAAAATCCTTATAACCTGCTTAACCGAAGCTATGAGATAGCGATGGCTGAGATCTCGCATCGAGAAAATGTACCTTTATTGGCTTATTCTCCCTTAGCCTTTGGCGCACTCAGCGGCAAGTATTTAAATAATCAATGGCCGGAAGGGGCTCGCTTAACCTTGTATAGACGTTTTGGCCGTTATAGTACGTCTCAGGCCGAACAAGCTATTCAGCATTATGTTGATCTAGCAAAGGAATTCAAACTTAGCCCCGCGCAGCTGGCTTTAGCCTTTGTTAATCAGCGTTCTTTTGTCGGCTCAAATATTATTGGTGCTACCAGTGTTGAACAGCTTAAAGAAAACTTGTCTAGCGCAAAAGTTGTTATTTCTGAGGACTTAGAACAACGCATTCAAGAGTTGGGAGAGCTGTTTAGGATCCCCTGTCCTTAATGATTACCACGAATCACAAAGTAGCGGAGGATTTGACCTCGCTGTTAAAGGAGGTTCGCGCTTGCCAGCTATGCCAAGCGCAGCTTTCGCCACGTCCGGTGTTACAGGTGGCGAGCGAGGCGAAAATCTTGATTATTGGGCAAGCGCCTGGCAGTAAGGTTCATCAAAGCGGCATTCCTTGGGATGATCCCAGTGGTCTGCGTTTACGCGAATGGCTAAGCGTAAGTGAGCAACAATTTTATGACGACAAGTTGTTCGCCATTATCCCTCAGCATTTTGTTATCCCGGTCGTGGTAAACAAGGGGATTTAGCACCACCTAAAATTTGTTTTGATACATGGCATCGGCGTTTACTGGCTTGTTTACCTAATATCGAGTTAACGCTGTTGGTGGGCCAATATGCTCAAGCTTTATATTTGCAGCGGAATAAGCGGTGTAGCTTGACTGAAAATGTCGCAAACTATGCCGATTTTGCAGAACACGCTTTGTGGCCCTTACCGCATCCTTCGCCAAGAAATCGTTTTTGGCTGGCTAAACACCCTTGGTTTGAGGCTCAAGTATTGCCGGAATTACAAACCAAGTTAGCCACAATCATTTCTCGACACGCTTCATTAACTAATAGGGATCAGAGCGATTAGCAGGAGAGCTCAGTCCTTGTGATAGAGCGCCTCAATGGCCTTAGCTAAGCTGATATCGCGTTGACTCACTGCGCCTATCTGATGCGTTGTTAAACGTATCTGCACTTTGTTGTAGCTGTTACTCCAGTCGGGGTGATGGGCCTGTTGCTCGGCGAGCTCAGCAACTTCGCCCATAAAACTAAAAGCTTGGGCAAAGTCTTTAAATAGGAAGTCTCGTTGTATCGCTTGAGCTAAGTAGTGCCATTGTGGCAATTGACTCAAGGCGGCTTCGATCTCGGTTGGCTTAAGGGCTTGTAAGGACATTATTCTACTTGTGTGGTAAAGGCTTTACCCAAGTCTAGTTTAACTTGGGCGGTATAGCTGTTTGACTAAAAGTGGAAGCAAGTAAATGGGCAGCTGTAGAGCGCCCATGTAGACAAGAAACTCCATGCCGAGAAAGCCACCTGTGATGCTGTAAGTTAGTAGCACGTTACGATTGGTGGCGGTGATCGCAGAAATCAAGGCCTGCTGCTTACCCTGCTTTATATAAAGTAGAAAACTACTAATAAATAATAAGCCTGAAACGGCGAAGGCAATGGCTAAGTATTGCCAAGCCTGATTAGGACTGAGATCATAAGTTTCGCGGAATGCTCCCATTAAACCTAAGGGGAAAAACAGCACTAGCACTATGGTAACAGGGCGAATGGTTAACAAAGCCCGTTCTATTTGGCTTTGTTTTATCAGTTTGTGACCAACTACACTGATGAACACCGGCAGAATGATAAAGATAGCCAGTCGCTGGCTATATATCTGCATATCTAGTTGTAATTGTTCTGTGCCACTGAAGTGACTAAACACTAGACCATTAAGCAATAACACGAGCGGCATGAGTAGTGTTGAGGCGATGGTCATAGCCATACATCGTTGCGCATCTAAACCGATTGAACGAACTATCGCTGGACTTGCGAACAGTGAGCCAGTTGCGCAACTCGCGGCTATTGCCAAGTAGAGTTTGCTGTCTACTTGAAAAAGCCAGAGTAGTGACATCACCAGCACTGTTACACCAAGGCTATGCCAAATAGCGTAAAGCCAGACTGAGCGCTGAGCTAAGTCTTTAATAAGGGTTTTTATATCTAAGCTTACAATGGTAAATAACATCAAGATAAACAATATTGCCGGTAAAAAGGGCAGCAGGGTATTAGCTAGAGTAGGCAGCGCAAATCCCACTAATACGCAGCTGGCTAAAAGTTGGGTTGAATAACGGGAAATCAGTGTTAGCAAGTCCTTGCTCCAATAAGTATTTGTTTAAGTGGGTTATTTAGCGGTTGTCAAAAACTATGCTAATGTTTTGTTAAAAAACGTTTAAACAAGTGTTTGAAAATGCTTGGCTAACAGAGGTATGATTGCAAATACTACATTTGGCCAATTGCTAAGCACCGTCGCGTTATGGGATGCTAAGCCTGTTTGAGAGTCATTCTGACAACTTAGCTCGCGATTAAAATTTAAAGGTAACACTAAATTATTGTTAGGCGCTAGCCTGAGCGATAAACATAATAACTATAAAGTAAGGGAATCATTGATGAGTAAATCTAGCATCACCACGTCAAGCTACCACCAATTGGACAACTACCAAGTTTCCACTTTGCTTTACCAATTTATCAATCAACAAGTATTACCCGAGAGCGGTGTTGAGCAAGAGAGCTTCTGGGCAGGTTTAGAGGGGTATTTGAATGAATTTATTCCAACTAACCGAGCTTTATTAGCTAAGCGTAAACAATTACAGAGCCAAATTAATGATTGGCACCAAGCAAACCCGCAGGCCATTGAGCCACAGGCTTACCAACAGTTTTTAAGAGACATCAATTACATTGTTGATGAGCCCCAACACGTCAGTTTAGATACCGCTAAAGTTGACCGAGAATTGGCCTTACTCGCCGGTCCACAATTGGTAGTGCCAGTAATGAATGCCCGTTATGCTTTGAATGCGGCGAACGCGCGTTGGGGTAGCTTGTATGATGCCTTATATGGCACCAATGCGCTTGAGCAAAGCGGTGACATGGCCCAGGTGCTAGCTATAACCCTGTGCGTGGTGCCGCTGTTATTGCTTACGGTAGAGCATTGTTAGATCAACATTGTCCACTCGCTCATGGTAGCCATAGTGATGCTACCCAATACAGCGTATTGCATGGCGGTTTATCGGTTACCTTAAAAGATGGTTCGAAGACCACCTTAGAAAATGCCGCCTGTTTTGCTGGTTATCAAGGCGAGGCTGAGCAGCCTAGCGCCATTTTATTACAACATAATGGTTTGCATATTGAACTGCAGTTTGACCCTGAACACCAAATTGGTGCGCAAGATAGCGCGGCCATCAAAGATATTGTTATGGAGTCAGCACTGACCACCATCATGGATTGTGAAGACTCTATTGCTGCGGTAGATGCCGAAGATAAAGTCACCGTATATCAAAACTGGTTGGGCCTAATGCGTGGCACGCTTTGTGAAACGCTGACTAAAAACGGTCGTGAAATTATTCGTAAGCTGGAAGCTAACCGCCACTATAAAAATGCCCAGGGTCATGGCTTTAGTCTTAGTGGTCGTTCGTTAATGTTTGTGCGTAATGTTGGACACCTGATGACCAGCGACTTGGTCTTGGATACTGCTGGTAATGAAGTACCTGAAGGCATATTAGATGCTGTATTTACTAGTTTAATTGCAAAACACGACCTGCTAGGGAACAGCCCTTTTAGAAACTCTCGCGAAGGCTCCATTTACATTGTTAAGCCGAAGATGCATGGTCCTGAGGAAGTGGCTTTCAGTAATAATTTATTTGCCGCGGTGGAGCAGCTGATTGGTTTAAGCCCCAATACCATTAAATTGGGGATTATGGATGAGGAACGCCGTACTAGCGTTAACTTAAAAGCCTGTATTGCCCAAGCGAGCCAACGCTTAGTGTTTATTAATACCGGTTTCTTAGACCGTACCGGTGATGAAATCCATACCAGTATGTTGGCTGGCCCCATGGTACCGAAGGGTGAAATTAAAAATAGCACCTGGATTAAGGCCTATGAATTAAATAATGTTCAGGTGGGCTTAGACTGCGGCCTTAAAGGCAAGGCACAAATTGGTAAAGGGATGTGGGCGATGCCAGAGATGATGGCGGAAATGCTCGAAACCAAGCAAGCGCACCCGCTTAGTGGTGCAAGCACCGCTTGGGTTCCATCGCCTACTGCCGCTACCTTACATGCCATTCATTATCACCAAGTGAATGTGGCTAGCATTCAAAAACAATTGTTAGAGCAGTTGGCCGATGGGCAACAGCACTATCTTGCCGATTTGCTAACACCGCCTTTAGCCACTGATACTAGTTGGACGGAGCAACAGCTGATTGATGAGTTAGATAACAATATTCAGGGTATTTTAGGTTATGTGGTGCGTTGGGTAGAGCAGGGAGTAGGCTGCTCTAAAGTACCAGATATCAATGGCATTGGTTTGATGGAAGACCGCGCTACCTTGCGGATCTCAAGCCAACATGTGGCAAACTGGTTGAAACATGGCATTGTCAGTGAACAGTTGGTAAAACAACGTTTTGAGGTGATTGCGGCCTTAGTGGATCAGCAAAATGCAGGGGATCCCGCATATCAAAATATGGCGGGCAACTTTGATAGAAGCTGTGCCTATCTCGCCGCTTTAGACTTGGTATTTAAAGGCGCCGAGCAACCTAGCGGCTACACCGAACCCTTGCTGCATCAATGGCGACGTAAATTTAAAGCCCAATAAACTTGTTCCTATAAAACCAAGCCCGTGTAATACGGGCTTGGTTTTTTATTCGATTAAATTAGAGCTGCAATTTAAAAATCTAAACCTATACCAAAGGCGAGTCGGTAATCGTTCTTCTTGGGGCTGATACCGTCGGCATCGGCAGTGGGGTATTGGGTATAATCCCAAATAAAGTCGATATCTAAATCTAGATCGTCGGTAATATCAATTGCTAGGTTGAATAAGTTGTGATGTTGATAGCCGCCCACTTTACGTTGGGTCAGGGTCATTTGGTAATCGTGGTTAAACTCGATATCACGGCTTAAGTCATATTCCAAACGTGAGCTAAAAGACACACCGAAGCTACTTTCGGTGGATGAGCTTCCTTGGTCTACTTCATCAAAGCGAGTTCGTTGCCAAGAAGGGCCCACAGCCAGCTCCCACTCTATTTCATCCTGTTCTAATACGATATAACCCACTTGAGAAGCGAGCTGAGATTGCAGCCTGATATTTTTTAAGGGGGCGTGGTAAACGTCGGCTAAGAGCGGACGAAAGAACCAATCGTGAAATTTATATAAATCATGAGAAAGTGTCAGCCGGTGATTGCGCGCAGTGGTTTCGCTGTTGGAGGCGGAAATTACTCCAAGATAGCTGGCACTGGTGCGGCTTAGCGCGGTTTTTCTCTCACTGAGTATTTTGCCATTGATTTCTAAGGTATTGGTATTGCCTCGCGCAATATTGGCACTGAGTGCGGCTTTGTTTTGCCAACGGTCTGCTTCTCGCTCAGCCACTTGGTAGACTGAAATAAGGTCTATTTTGTTCGTATAATGGGTGTGCTCGCCAATAATCGTGACCTTATCTTGGTCTATCATCAAACGCCCCATTACCACTCCAAGGCCGCGTAGGTTAACCTGGTAGCGCTTAGCGGTGCGCAGTCGGCGAATATCTTTCATGTCTATGGTTAAATCGCCTAATTCATCACTGTCGAACAACAATGCTTTTTGGTAAAGCTCTTCTACTTCGCCTTGGATCACCTCGCCGGAATCCAATTGCAACCAGTCTTTTTTATCGTCTAATTCAAGTGCGCTGAAGTAATCCTGCTGGAATTGTTGGCTATAGCTAAGCTTCGGCTCGGTTGCTTGGGAAGGGGGAGCGGCACTGGCTTGGAAGCATAAGCCAGTGACGAGCAGTAATACCAAATAACGCATTGAGAACTGACTACTCCATTTAGTCATTGTGGTCAGCTATTGATAGTAGCGGCTTTTTACTGATTACGAAATAAGCACTTAACATTTCTAGATATTTTGTTAAATCTGTAAGCTTATTAAATAGTGTTTTGTCGTCGGTACGGCAATGTTTCGGCTTATTCTACTTGCGCATGACGCATCCATTCTCGATATTGCTCGGCACCTTCTTCTCCTTCAGCCGGAGACCAAGGGGCAAAATCCTCGGCTGGCGTTGGGCTATATGCCCCTTGTTTAATTTCTAATCCAACGGTACCGCTTTGCATGCAAACGTAGCCATGCCAAGTATTGGGAGGGATCTCAATCGCGCGGTTAGTTTCAGGAGACAGACTATGACGTTGACTGAGTTTTCCATGTTCATCGAAAATCAGCAAATCAAGTTGCCCTTGTAGTACCAAAAATAGTTCCCATTTATGGGCTTCACTATGGCGATGAGGCCGCATGTAAGTGCTTGGCTCGGTTGCAATAAATAGGCGTTGTACTGCGGCGTCTAAGCTTTCGTGAAGGTTGTGGTGGCTGCGTTGGCGAGGCGCAGCTTTGGCTTGTTGGCTAAATTCGGAAAAATCTTGAGAGCTGATGATCTTCAACATGAACGGGCTTCCTGCTAGTGTGGCCTTGTTGGGGGGCGAAGGTTGATCTTGGCATATTTTCTAATGGCCAACAAATTTTGCTTCGCGACTAAGGCGAATTTATAGAATCAGTAAACAGGACATCAAAATGGCTATTATGACGGGAAGTTGTTTGTGCGGAAAAATTCGTTATCAAGTTACTCAGTTGGAGCCGCAGATGGCGCATTGTCATTGTTCGATGTGTCGCAAGTTTCATGGAGCTGCATTTGCCACTTATGGCGAAGCCAAAGCCGAAAATTTTCGTTGGTTAAGCGGTGAGGCCTTATTGCAACAATATAAGGCGGATAATGGCACTGTGCGCCAGTTCTGCCGAGAGTGTGGCGCTAGCTTAAGTTTTGCTACAGCGAATGATGACGGCAGTGTGATTGAGTTTAGTTTAGCGACCTTGGATTGTGATATTGATGCGCGGCCTGATGCGCATATTTTTGTTGGCAATAAAGCCAATTGGTATCAGATCTGCGATACATTACTTCAATTTAAGCAGGCTAGGGAATAGCGTGAGCAAGCTTTAAGCGTCTAGCCTAATAGTCTTGTGGTTTAACTTGTGAGTTATAGCTGGACGCTCTAGAGTATGCCCATCGCTATAAGAGGAAAACCCGTGGCCGAATTTAAACAGTTTAATCAACGTAACGCTAAGGCTTATCAGCAACAGCGAAATTTAATTAAGCAAGTGCTCGCGGGTAAGTCGCGTTGTTGTGAGCACTGCCAACAAGCCTTGTTTGTGGTATTGCCCGGTCAGTCAAAGCCTGCCGGTATCTATTGCGCTAAGGGATGTACGGCAATCGAATTAGAAATGGCGGCCCCAAGCTCTTAGTCGCGAGGCTGCTGACGGCGATCTTGTTCTAAAAACTTCAAGGCTTCTTGTATCGCGATTTTAGTTTTTTCCACCAGTTGGGCGCGTTCTTCGTCACTTATCGCACTAAGCACATCCACATCGTGGCGAATATAGCGAGGCGGAAGGCGGTTTAACACCAAGCAACTTAAATCCTGTAAGGTATCGGCATCATATTCTTTAGTGATTTCCAAATGATGCAGCTGTTCACCAACCAGATACTCAGTAAAGTTATGAATTTCCTCTGATAAGCGCATTTATATATCCTTAGTTAGGTGTCTATGTTGAGCTTATATAAGAATAGTCTGAGCCGCCACTAGCGGGCGGCTAATTGTTATGGTTGTTGGATGGAATTCACATTTAGTGCGTCATTGTACAAGGCTTCGTACTGCCATACCGATTGTTGCCAATTAAAGCGCGACAACATAGCCCGGTGGCGCATGGCTTGAAACTCCTCTGGATGCTCCAAGTAAAGTAACAGCGCGCGGCGCAAAATATTCAGTAAGTCAGCAGGCTCGGGATCATAGAATATGTGGCCAGTCGCTTGCTCTGGCTGTTCATCATAATCGTTAACGGTATCTTTTAACCCGCCGACACCGCGCACTATGGGTAAAGTCCCATAGGCTAGGCTATACATTTGATTTAAGCCGCAGGGCTCAAATAATGAAGGCATTAGGAAGAAATCGGCGCCGGCTTCCACCAAATGAGCGAGTTCATTGCTATAGGCGTGAATAAAGCGCAGTTTATCTGGCCACTTTTGTTGCAAGGCTTCTAGTTCGGCCACGATGCCACTGTCACCGGTACCGACAATGATGACTTGAACTCGATGGCGTAGGAATTGCTCTAAAGCGGGTAGCAGTAAATAAAATCCTTTTTGCTCGGTAAGACGACATACCATGCCAAAAATAGGGACATCGAGTTGAGCTAAATCGGTTTTCACTTGCAGCGCTTGGCGACAAACGCTTTTCCCGCTCAGGTCGCTACTAGAGTAGTTGGCAGGAATAAATCGGTCGGTAGCGGGATCCCAATCGGAATATTCACAGCCATTTAAAATGCCCACT
Organism: Agarivorans gilvus; assembly: GCF_001420915.1. NCBI lineage: Bacteria > Pseudomonadati > Pseudomonadota > Gammaproteobacteria > Alteromonadales > Alteromonadaceae > Agarivorans > Agarivorans gilvus. The sequence goes on from NZ_CP013021.1 coordinate 4,053,139, forward strand.
AAATCGCTGCGGCGTTGCTGAAAGTAATCACATAAACCGTGCGAACCCAAGCGCGTCAGTAGCTCTTCTGCATAGGTGGGGCTTACCGCGTTGATTTTATCTGCAAAACGGATCCCCGCTTTGAGTAAATTAATGCAGTTGTAACCGTCTAATATTTGGTCGACTAAACCGTCGGCTAAGTCTTCAAGCAGCTGAAACTGGTGTTTTTCAAAAATACCCTGAAAGGCGGCATTATGAATCGATAACACCGATTTACTGTTGCAGAAGAAAGGGTGATGGCCGTATTTTTGCTTGAGTAGGTAAGGTACTAAGGCGGTGTGCCAGTCGTTACAATGGAAAATGTCTGGCTTAAAACCCAAGGCCTCAGTAACTTGAAAGATAGCGCGCGAGAAAAAGGTGAAGCGTTCACCGTTGTCGTCGTAAGCAAATTCGCCTTCGCTATACAGCTGGTCGCGTTCAAAATAATTGTGCTGTTGAATTAAGTAAACGGGCACATCTTCTAACATCAACTGGTAAACGGCATAGTCGATGTCTTGGCAATCGTTGCCCGTGTGCAGACACAAATCGAGCAGTTTTTCTGCTTCATCGTGACGATTAATGGTCTTGTAGAACGGCATGATAATTCTAACATCTTGGCCGTGTTCTTTTAGTGCAAGCGGAAGAGCCTTGGCAACATCGGCGAGACCACCGGTTTTTGCGAGGCTTTCAACTTCTGAGGCAAGAAACAGAATCTTGACAGGATGGGCTGTCACAGAGTACTCCTTAACGATTAAGGCACCGAAGGGTGCCTTAGATGATGCTCATATTATGTGGTTATTACTTGTTCATTTTCAAGCCAAATTATGCTTAAAAGCCAACCTTGGCATTTTTAGCAATTACCACGATTCCTTCTGGAGAAACGGTAAAGCGTTTGCGATCGTCTTCTATGTTCTCCCCAATGATGGTGCCGGGGGCAATTTCTGCGTTTTTATCGATGATAGCTCGACGAATTTGACAGCCTTCACCGATGCGGCAGTTACCGATTAAAATCGATTCACTCACCACTGAGCCTGGTCGCACGTGACTTCTGAAACCAAACACGCTGCGATTAACCTCCGAGCCAAGAATAAAGCTGCCCGCAGAAATTAACGATTGGCTTACGCTAACTTTTTTGTCGCCTACATCTTTAAAGGTGGCAGGGGGAAGTGGTGGGTAATGGGTGTGCAGTGGAAACTTGGGGTTATACAGTGAGAATGGAGGTTCTTCTTCCAACAAGTCCATATGCGCGGCCCAGTAGGAGTCGATGGTTCCTACATCGCGCCAATAGCCGCTAGCTGATTCACCAGCAATTTCGTTTTTGGTGAAGTCATAGGCAAATACATTACCTTTGGGGTAGAGTTTAGGAATAATGTCGTGACCAAAATCGTGGTTTGAATTAAGGTCGTCGGTATCGGCTTCTAAGGCATCTAACAATACTTGGCGTTCAAATACATAGTTGCCCATTGAGGCTAAAACATGGTCTGGGTCGCCAGGAATGGTTTTAGGGTTTACCTTGGGTTTTTCTTCAAAGCCGATCATGCGACCTTCTTCATCCACCTCGATAATACCAAACTGGTCGGCTTGTTCCTTAGGCACTTTAATGGCGGCAACCGTTAGGTCGGCTTTATTGTGGCGATGCTCATCTACCATTTGTCGCACATCCATCTTGTAGATGTGGTCACTACCAAAAATACATACATGCTCGGGTTCGTTAATCTCAATGAAGCGAGCGTTTTGATAAATCGCATCGGCTGTACCGTCGTACCACCGTTTGCCTACACGCATTTGTGCGGGTACCGCATCAATAAATCTGTCGGTAATAATGCCAGACAAATGCCAAGCTTGGCGTAGGTGGATGTTAAGAGACTGAGATTTGAACTGGGTAAGTACGTAGATTTTGAGAAAGTCTGAATTGACAAAGTTATTTAGGGCGAAGTCAATAAGCCGATAACTTCCTCCAAAAGGGACCGCTGGCTTGGTGCGGCTGTCGGTCAAGGGGTAGAGGCGAGTACCTTCTCCACCTGCGAGTATCATTGTTAAAATGCCAGCCATAAGACCTTTACCTCTAAAGTTATGTTGGAATTGAAATCGTTTTCAAAGTGGCTTGGCTTAGTGTCCTTATATTTACCTTTGATGTAAATAGTCAATTAAGGCTTTTGTTAATCCACATTAAAAAAGACCGTTTTATACACAACAGCGTAATATTTTAAATTTTTTGTTGTCGAGCTTGGTTTCATAACGTGAGAAGTGCTGCTTAATTAGCGATTCATACTGCAGAAAGCTATTGGCCACTATCCATAATTCGCCGTTCTCTCTCAAATGTTGCTTAGCTTGAGCAAGAAAGGTTTCGGTAGTTTCATACTGAGTTGCTATACCGGCATGAAACGGTGGGTTACTTACAATAAAATCAAAGCGCTGCTTCACCTCACTCAATCCATCAGAAGCAATTACTGTTCCAGCGATAGCGTTTTCTTTTAAGGTGGCTTGGGTGCTAGCGATGGCGTAGGCACTGACATCGAGCAGACTAATTTGAATGGGGTAAAGTAGCGCTTGGCTTGCACCAATAATGCCCGCACCGCAACCAAAGTCGAGCACAGCGCCGTGCATCGCTGGTAGCTGTTCTAAGAGTAGTTGGCTACCTTCGTCGAGTTTGCCGTGATTAAACACTCCCGGTAACGATTTCACCTGTAAGGTTTTGGCGGGTAGTGCTACTTCAAAATGCTCGAACCACGGCTCTAGTTGGAAGGCTGGCACAGTTTGATTAAGAGTGCCAAAGTACAAACTACAGCGTCTGGCGCTGTCAATTTTGTTGAGTTTTATGCCATAGCTGGCTAATAGTTTTTCGCAACCTTTAACCCCACCTCTATTTTCACCCACCACAAAAATTTCTGCGCCTTGCTGCAATTGCGGCAGAATGCAGGCGAATAAATAGGCTGCTTCTTGTTTGGCTTTAGGCATGAAAAACAACAACGCATTGCTGTTTTCCTGCAACTGAGCTTGAGCACTAAATTGGCAACTGAGCTTAGAATGAGATTGCTCAGAGAAATATTGGTAGTGGCCAAAATGATTACAGCAAATTTGCAAGGATGCGACTTGCTCTAGCAATTGCAGAGGGTAAGCATCGGCCAGTTGGCCCGCTACAACGAGGTGTTGTTGCTCAAATAGATTGTCGTGGCGTTCAAGTACTTGGCTGGTGGCATGTAGCGTTGTATTCATAAGGTTTGCTTACTGGCAATAATTGGCGGCAATAATAAAAAGTTTTCAACTAAAAGGCTATCTCATCACAAGATATGCGGATTTATTTTTCAGCTTACTTGACTTTTAGTGAAAGCTAAGGAAACTAGCTAGCACTAAATTTGATTTATTGAGACAGTAATGCAGCCAATTTCGTTGAAACTTAAGAAGTATAAACGGCCCGAACTAAAACGCGGGTGGTTGATGGCTGGGTGTGAATAAATCGAAAGTGTATTTTTGAACCCGGCCACTGTGACCGGGTTTTTTTATTTTTGAAGTGAGAGATGGAGCGGGCATGTTTAAAGGATCGATAGTCGCGTTGGTAACTCCCTTTATTGAAGGTGAGGTAGATTATGCCGCGATTCGCGAGTTGGTTGAGTGGCATATTGGTCAGGGCACGCACGGAATTGTGCCCGTGGGAACAACGGGAGAAAGCCCAACTTTAACCCATGACGAACACATTGCCGTGGTTAAAACGGTAGTGGAACAAGCTAAAGGGCGTGTGCCTGTTATCGCCGGTGCTGGGTCAAATAACCCCATCGAAGCTATCGAATACACCAAGGCGGCTCAACAAGCGGGAGCCGATGCCACCTTGCATGTGGCGGGATATTACAACCGCCCAAATCAAGAAGGCTTATACCAGCACTTTAAGATGCTGCATGATGCTACCGACATTCCGATTGTTTTATATAACATTCCACCTCGTGCCGTGGTTGATTTAAGCCCGGTAACCATTGCTAAGCTTGCTCAACTACCACGTATTGTGGGAGTTAAAGATGCCACTGGTGACTTATCGCGGCCCTTGTTTGAGCGCCAGTTAGTTGACCAAGATTTCTGCTGGTTAAGTGGTGAAGACGCCACGGCGGTGTCGTACAACATCAGTGGTGGCCAGGGCTGTATTTCGGTGACCGCTAACGTGGCGCCTAAGTTATGCGCACAAATGCAGCAGGCCACCTTAGATGGTGATTATGCTAAAGCAAGGCAGATTCAAGATAAATTGATCCCCTTACATCAAGTGATGTTTGCTGAGCCTAGTCCGGCTGGTGCTAAATATGCGATGTCGCTATTAAATAAATGTCAGCCAGATTGCCGTTTGCCAGTGACAGAATTATCAGAGACCACTAAAACACGTATTAAAAATGTGATGCAAAGTTTAGAGCTTATCTAAAGACTCTAAGCCGATGTTAAAAGGTCGAGCTTGCTCGGCCTTTTTTATGCTTGGCTTATAAGCGATTTGCTTAACGGCCTTGCTATACTCAGAGCAGAATCAACGACAAGGAAGTGTGTGTGGCGGAGCTAGATTTAGTAAGCTTTTTTCATGGAATAGTTGAACCCGACAGTGGCTATTGGCTCTATCAAGCCAGCGATAGCAGCGTATCTTTGCATTACCCATGGCAACATACTCAAGCTCAGCAACTTCCTCTAGAGCAGTGGCTTAAAATGCTCGACAAGCGCTGCCGTGGCGCCTTTCAGCAAGCTTTGGCGAACAGCTTACGCCAACAGCAAGCGCTGGTATGTCATTATTGCCATAGCGAGGATGAGTGGTTGCGGCTCAATGGCGTGCCGATGCAGATCCAACAACAAAGCTATTTGTTGGCTAGTGTTTTGCCACTAACCATGCCGGTGATTACCGATGAAACCCAATTACGCGATCCACAAACCGGTTTGTTGTCAGCGACCTTGTTTCGTCAGTTGTTAATTCAGGCTATTCGTTTGAGTCAGCGTAACTATGAGTCTTTTGTAGTGTTGAGTCTTCGTTATCGCGCTAGTGACTTGTCTCTGGTGACCGCCATTATTGCTCAAGTATTGCAGCAGCAACTGCGTCGCTCAGATAGCGTAGGCCGATGGGAAGACAACGAACTGTTGGCCTTGCTCTACGGTACTAGTGCTAATTCGGTGAATTTGGTGGTGGACAAACTGCGTGATGAGCTACAAGCGCAGTTAGTAGGAGTGGGCTTAGAGGAATTGCAACTCGGTTGGACCAGCTATCCTCGTGATGGAGAGAGTGTTGATAGCTTGCTGGCGCGACGCTTGGAACAGAGCGAGCCCTTAGCTGATTAACTCAAACAGGCAGCTTAAGACTACCTGTTTATCGAATACAAGTTATTTGGCCTGACGTACTAAGCTAAGGCTATTTTTTAGTATCCCTAAGTTTAAGTTTTGTTGCTGCTCAGGCTCAACAATAATTCCATTAGCATCACTAAAGGCGGGAACTTGCCCTGCTTCTGCAATACCGCGGCTATCTATGTATTTAGCCATGCACTCCTTTTTGTGAATCCATAGTCCGTATTTGTTATTTGTTATTTGTTTTGTGTTTTTGTTGAATTTATATCTTTTTTGCTTGGTCTAGGCCCTAGCCAGTATTTCAGGACCGCGTCGGCCTTTTTCTTCCATGTACTGGTAGTACAAACGAATATGAGTGGCTGCTTGGTCAACGCTGCGGCCCATGGCTTCGCGGATCTGCTTGCGATTAGCTTGTTTGGCATCATCACTATCGCGTAGTTGGGTTGCGCTCATGCCGGGTTGTACGTCGTTATTTCCAAACACTGGACTACCGGGATTGCTCATTTGTTTTTGCGCGGTGAATTCGGTAATGGTTTGTCGAGGGGCGGTATTTTGAATACGCTGACGCGCCAGATAGGGCGACTCATAGGATGCGACTTGTAAATTGTAATTAACCTGCATAATCGCGCTCGAAATAAAAGTGAATGGCGTTCATTAAGCCCCTTATCGGCCGAGTCTTAATAAACTTTAGCTGCAAGCAAGGTAATGGGCAATGTGCGGGTTCGCTGGCGCTTGTTGTAACTGTTCTACGCTAGCAAACTGCTGGGTTTGCCCTTGCTCAACAAAGGCGACTCGCTGTGCTACGCGCAGGGCATCTTGCCATTGATGAGTTACCATCAATACCGCTAACTGATATTGCTCAGCCAGCTGTTTTACCAATTCTAAGCACTCTAGACGCAACATTGGGTCAAGTGCGCTAAAGGGTTCGTCTAACAATAATATTGGCCGGTTTTGCACCAAACAGCGGGCTAGTGCGGCGCGTTGTTGTTGCCCGCCCGAGACTTGGTCGGGGCGTTTATTGAGTATTGATGCTATGCCGAGTTGCTCGGCGATTTGCATCATTTGTTTTTGTTGCTTGGCATTCAGCTTGAGCTTTTTACTCAAGCCGAGGGCGATATTCTGTTGCAGTGACAAATGATGAAATAAGTTGTGTTGTTGAAATAAGCTAGTCACCGGGCGTTGAGCAATAGGCAGTGCTAATAAGCTTTCTCCTTGCCAATTTAAGTCTCCAGCAGAGGCTGGGATGAAGCCGGCAATCAGCTCCAATAAGGTACTTTTACCGCTACCGCTGGCCCCTAGCAGGGCGACCACTTCGCCGGGATTAACTTCCAGCGAGTAGTTAAAATGATGAAGCTGGCGTTGGCATTGTAGCTTAGCGATGCTCAGCATGGTGTCGTCCTAGGCTAATATCGAGTAGGTAAAAAATCAGGCCGCAGAGCAGTAACATGATTAGCCCTGTTGCACTGGCCGAGGCATATTGATAACTACTTAACTGCTGAAACAGTAATAGTGGCAAGGTAGTCACATCAACGCTGCCAATCAGCGCAATAACCCCCATATCACCCAGAGATAATACCATACACAGGCTCAGCGCTACGCTTAAGGGCTTGCGCAGTAGCGGCCAATAAATGAAACGTAATTGGCTTAAGGCGGGCAGGTTTAAGCTTTGATTGAGCCGGCCATATTGTTTAACGGCATCGTTTAGCGCCGGCTTAAGGCTGCGCATGTAAAACGGCAGGCTCATTAAGGCGTTAATCAGCGCCACCAAGGGCACGGTATAGCGGCTAATATCGCCACGCGACATCAACAAAAAAAATAGTCCAGTGGTGATCACCATGGCTGGAGCGAGCAACATCACAGAGGCCAATAGCTCTTGCCCCTTATGCCGCTTTATGCCCTTGTTAAGGCCAAGGTTACTGGCGTATTGCCATAGCAGCGCCGAACCCAGTAAGACTACCCATAACACGCTTTGTCCGGCAATACTCAAAGAGTACAAGCTACTGCTTAACCATTGCTGCCACGGTAAGTCTCGCCAGTTTAGTTCGCTTAAGGGGCTAAACATGCCGGCCATCACCGACATAATGAAGCCGTAATAGGCCAATATTATTAAGTAATGCAGTAGGCGGGCAGCTCCGCCAAGCACTGGAGTTTGTGTTAGGTTTTGTTGGTGGCGAATTGTGTCTTGTTGTTCGCGACCGAGTAATAACCAACCTAGACTGGCTGCTATCAGCAATTGCAGCAGTGCGCATTGTAGGGCAAATAGCGGGTCAAAGTCATAGCGTAGCGCTTGGTAGATGGCTACCTCTAGGGTGGTGCTCTTGGGGCCGCCGCCCAGTGCGAGTACGATGGTGAAGCTACCAAAACACAGCAGTAATACTAAGGCAAATAAGCCGGCGATGCGGTTACGCAACATTGGCCATTCTATCAAGCGCCAGTAATGAACTTGCTTAAAGCCCAACTGTTTACCCTGTCGCCAATAGCTGGCGGGAATGGCTTGGTATTGTAGATAAGCATAACGTGCCACTAAGGGCATGTTGAGAAAGCTATGTGCCAGCAAAATGCCGGGAAGGCCGTATATTTTCCAGGAAAATGGCGATAAATGTTGTAAAAATCCATTTGTGCCAAAGCTACCAACGCAACCTAGCACCACTAAAATCACCGGGCAAACAAAACACAGATTAGCCAAACGCAATTGCCAATGAATGGCGCGAGCGGGTAGATAGAACCAAGCGCGAGCGACTAATATGCCGCCCATACAAGCCAGTAAGGCAGACAATAATGCCTGCCACAGACTAAAGCGTAATACTCGCCATAAATACACGTCGTTAAAGGCTTGCCAGCTTAAAGCCGAAGTTTGTTCGGCTAATCCCCAGAATGCGGCTAATACTACCAGTGCTAAAAATACACTGGCGCTATAGCCTGCAATTGCTGCATTTTGCTTCATGTCGGCTTATTGGCTCACCGCATTACGCCATTCTTTGATCCAGTTTTTACGTTGCTGGCTAACCGTGTTTTGCTCAATGCTTAAGGCTTTAGGCTGAATTAAGCTAGAAAAGGCTGCTGGTAGTTCTGCGTTGGGGTTAACTGGTAGCATCCAGTTGCTGGTGGCAATAATTTGTTGTGCAGGGGCACTTAACAAAAAGTTTAAAAATTGTTGTGCCAGTTCGACTTGCTGGCTGGTAGCGCTAATTGCAGCGACTTCTATTTGGGTCATGTGGCCTTCGCTAAAAGGCAGCGCCTGATAACGATGCTCCTGTTCGGCCACCATGTGGTAAGCAGGCGAGGTGGTATAACTTAATACTAAATCGGCTTCTCCTTTAAGGAACATGCCATAGGCTTCGCTCCAGCCTTTGGTTACGGTGACGGTTTTTTGTTGCAGCTTGTTCCAAGCTTGGGCTGCGTCATCTCCATACAAGGCTTTAAGCCATAACATTAAACCTTGTCCAGGAGTGCTGGTGCGAGGGTCTTGATACAGCACGCTGCCCTTAAAGTCGTTAAGTAGCTGCTCCATGGAGGTCGGCTTGTCTTGCAGAATGTCGGTATTATAGATGAAGGCAAAATAGCCGTAATCATAGGGAATAAACTGCTGGTCTTGCCAATCTATGGCAAGTTTGGGGAGCTCGAGTTGATGATCTTGCACCGCGCCAATGGCTTGAGTTTCAGGAATAAGGTTGGTATCTAGGCCCAAGATGACATCGGCTTGGTTACGTTTACCTTCCAATTTTAAGCGGTTCAAAATGGCCACGCCGTCGTCTAAACCGAGCCAATTAATGGTGCAGTCGCATTGTGCTTCAAAGGCTTCGCTTAGTGCAGGCCCCGGCCCCCAATCAGAAACGAAGCTTTGGTAGGTATACACGGTGAGTTGTTGCTTGGCTTGAGCGCTTGCGCCCAACACACTAAGGGTACAGCAAGCTAGCCATAGCCATTTTTTCATCTTACACTCCTTGAACATTTACTTAAGACCCTGTGGGAAGCCACTTTGCTCGATTCTGTACTGCCTTCAAGCCTGGTTCAGCAACTACAACAACACTTAGGCCGCATTTTAAAAATAGACCGTTTTGCGGCTGGACATCAGCATTCATGGTTATTGCTCACCCAAAGCGAGTCTTGGGTATTAAGACTTAATCAACAGCAGCCTTGTTATGGCTTGGATTATCAACGTGAATCGGCTGTATTACAACAGCTTAAAGGGCAGCCGTGGATGATTGAGCAACATCCGCTCAGTTTAGCGGGCGATTTTCTGCTGTACCGTTATCAGGCGGGACAAGTGCTGAGTGATTTAAGCCAGTTTTCACCTCAGCTATGGCAACAGCTGTTGCAAGTGTTAGGCAGCCTACCTAGCTTAGGTAAAGGCTTGCCTGAATTTGATATGTGCCATTACCTACAGCGCTATTTATTAGATATTACTCACCCTGCGGCACAACATTTTAAGCAGCAGGCCTTGCGCTGGTTTGCTGCTCAGTCGTGGCCAAGTGGCCGCGCTTTTAATCATCACGACCTACATTTAGACAACATGCTGCTTGGCCCTCAGCAACAGTTACTGCTATTAGACTGGGAGTACGCCGCCACCTCCATGCCCGGTTGGGATGCCGCCAGTGTGGCTCAGCGCTGCCCGGTGAATGCGCAGCAGCGCGCCGATTTAATTGCGCTTAGCGGTTTTTCTGAAAAGTGCTTTAGCCAATTAGAAGTGGCAGTTGAGCTCTTAGACTTAGCTTGGTATTGGCAATATCAACCTAGTTACTCGGCCTTAGCAGAGCGCAGTGAAGGCTGGTTGGCTAAGTTAAGTGCTAGCGGTGTGAGTTAATGGTGTTCTAATAAACTGCTGGCCAACTGGGCAAAGCCCCAACCACCACTTTTTTCGGTGATGTAAGTTGGCGCATGACTTAAGTCTGCAATAAAAGGTTGCACATTGGCGACTCCGACACTGGGCTTAAACTGCTGGAACATGGCCTCATCATTGCCAGAGTCACCAATAAATAACGCTTCATCCAGCTTAATGTTTTTTGCTTTAAGCCAGGCCAAGGCGCCGCTGGCTTTATTGTGCTGTCCCATCCAGAGATTAATATGTATCGAGCTTAGTTGGGCTTGCACGTTTTGTGATTTAAGCCAGCCTGTTGCGGCCTTAGCTCTAGTGATATCGACTTGAGCCGCTTGAGCTATGTCTAGTGCAACATCACTAATTCGGTAGGCTTGGTCTTGAGCAAAGTGAATTTCTGGGAATTGTTGGTTTAGTTGGGTGGCGATGTCTTTAAGCTGTTGTTGTTGCTGCTGCATTTGTAGCTGAGGTTTGAGTAAATGTAGCTGGGTATAACCGCGAGCGTGTTGTTCCATCCAGAAGGCCCCATTTTCGCCGACAATATAGCGAATAGGGAGTATTTTTAGTAGGCAATCGCACCAGCCTGCACTGGCTCCAGTGACTGGCACCACGCTTATTCCTGCATCGCGTAATGTGAGTAATGCTTGAAAGGCGACGCCTGGCAATTCACCTTGCCAAGTTAACGTATCATCAACATCACTAAATAATACTCGTGGTTTAAATGGAAAGCGCTGTGGTAGGGCTAAGGGTTGCTGGATTTTTTGGCTTGAAGTGATTGGCATTACTTATTTAATTCCCGCACTAATGAACGATTGGATGAATTGGCGCTGGAACATTAGAAATACCAGCAGTAAGGGCGCGATGGAGATTAGGGTGCCTGCACAAATAATTGGCCAGTCTACCCCCGATTCTGGCGCTCCAAAGATGGATAAGCCAACAGTTAATGGGCGGCTATTATCGGTATTGGTCACCACCAGAGGCCATAAGAAATTGTTCCAATGATGACTGATAGAGACCAACGCATAGGCAAAATAGGTAGGCTTGGCCAGAGGGACGTAGACTTTCCAAATGATTTGCAGCAACGAGCAGCCTTCTAGCTTGGCGGCGTTTTCTAGATCTTTGGGAATGGTTTTAAAGCTCTGGCGCAGTAAAAAAATGCCGAAAGCACTGGCAATGTAGGGCAAGGCTACCGCTGAGTAGCTGTCAATGATCCCGAGGAAAGACAGTGTTTGGTAGTTTTCAACAATTAAGATTTCTGGCGTGACCATCAGTTGCAGAATGATCAAACTAAATATGAGTGCTCTACCACGAAAAGCTATGCGGGCTAAAGCATAAGCCGCAAGGGTACACACTAGCAGTTGCCCCGCTAAAATAAGGCCGCTGATCGCCACGGTATTGATGATGTAACGGATAAACGGCGCCTGCTGCCATGCTCTTTGAAAATTAGTTAGTTCTATGGGCGCTAGTAGTTCAAAACGAGTGGTGAACTCGCTGCCATGAAACGCGGCCCAAAAAGCATAGACTAATGGTAATACCCATAATATGCCTAATAACCAAGCGGCGATGTTGGAAAATATTGTTAAGCTATTGCTGTTAGTCAAGGTAAACCTCAATCATTCTTGGTTAAAAGCTATTGGTAGTGCACCTTTTTTTCGACCAGTGCAAATTGAATTAGCGCCATGATCATGAGTAAAACCAGCAGTACCACAGTGAGTGCGGAAGCATAGGCGGTGTCGAAAAAGGCAAAAGAGTTTTCAAAGATGTAATAAAGCAGCAGGTTGGTGGCGTTGTTGGGGCCACCTTTAGTTAAAATGAATAGGTGATCCACGAGTTTGAACGCATTTAGCACCGCATTGACCAACACAAATAAAGTGGTCGGCATTAGCAGGGGAAAGGTAACGCGGCGGAAGATGTACCAGCGTGAAGCATTGTCTAAGGCCGCCGCTCGATAGAGGTCGGGCGATATGGTTTGCAGCGCAGCCAAATAAAATATCATAAAGAAGCCAGCTTCTTTCCAAATACTCATAGCCATAAGGCTATACAGGGCAACGCTTGGGTCTCCTAACCAATTTACGCCACTGCTGCCAAACCATCCCAGTATTTTATTGAGTATGCCAATTTCCGGGCTGTAAAATAGCAGCCAAATATTGGCCACTGAAATCATCGGTAACATGGTTGGGGTAAAGTAGGCCAAACGAAGCCAGGCTTTACCTGCAAGCTTTTGATTAACCCACAGTGCCATGCTTAAGGCGATGGCCAGAGAGAGCGGAACTGTAATTAAGGCATATAGAAGATTATTTTTTAGTACCAGCCAAAATACCTCATCGTCCAGCAAAAAACGGTAGTGTTCACTGCTAAACTGCTCACCCATTTGTACACCATAGCCAAATAAGCTACGCCAAATGGTGTTGCTAATAGGGTAGTAAGTAAAGCAAACCAGTAGCACTAAGGCGGGGGCGAGTAGGCACCATGCCTGGACTTGTCGAGAGTGAAACATCTTTGCTCCTGATGCCAACAAAGAGCGGCTGGGCCGCTCTGTTGATTGGTGGCTATTGATAACGTTTAAGGATCCGTTCAGCTTGCTGCTGAGCTTTACTTAAAGCTTGTTCGGCGCTGAGCTGATCTGACAATACAGCCTGAATCGCGTCATCCAGCGTTTTACGTACTCTGCCAGCTTGGTGGGTAGCTAACTCCGCAGTAGCATAATCTAGCTGGTCGCGGGCGACTGCCGCCGCGGGGAAATCGACCACGTATTGCTGTAGTTCCGAGGTTTGGTAGGCGGCAGGGCTGACACCCATATAGCCGGTTGAGATACTCCATTTAGCCGCTTGCTCCGGAGATGTCATGAAGCGAACCAGTTGTAGTGCGGCTTTTTTCTCTGCTGGCGAGGATTTTTTAAAGATGTAAAAGTTGCCTCCTCCAGTGGGGGAGCCTAACTGTTGCTGAGCAGGTAACATTGCTACACCAAAATCAAATTTGGCATTGTTTTTAACTGCGGTTAAGTTACCGGTTGAATGCCACATAATCGCGGTTTTTTGTTCCAAAAAGTTTTGGCGTAAAGTTCCCCACTCGATGGTGCCGCTAGGCATTATTTGATATTTGCTTCCCAAATCATGCCAGTAGTTTAACGCCTCCACCACTTTGGGGTCATCGAAATAGGTGCGATTGCCCTGTTGGTTCATCAAGGTTTTGCCTTGTTGCTTGGCTAGAGCACCAAACATCCAATAGGGGTAACCCGTTGAAGGGATCATCACTCCCCATTGGCTTACTTGACCGTTGTTATCACGTTTGGTGAGTTGCTGACCCATTTCAATCAGTTCGTCCCAACTGCTAGGAGCCTTCTCTGGGTCTAGCCCAGCTTCACGGAATAAATCCTTGTTGTAATACATAACAATGGTGGAGCGCTGGAAAGGAATTCCGTAGGTTTTGCCTTCCACCATGCTGTTTTCCATTAGGGCAGGGTAGAAGCTAGTAAGCCACTGCTGCTCTTCTGTTGTGGAGATTACATCGTCAAATGCGACGATGGCATCCAGGTCCATTAGTTCATGAACATCGATGGAAAACATGACGGACAGTTGAGCGGGCTGGCCACTGTTTAGTGCAGCCAAGGCTTTTACTCGTGCATCGTTGTAGTTACCGGCATAGATTGCATTGACATCAATGTCTGGGTGGCTGGCCTCAAACTCTTCAATCATCGAGTCGACTACCTTGGTAAGGGCTCCGCCGACAGATACTGGATAATACATAGTCAGTTCAGTTTTGGCTTGGACGGTAGTGGATAAGACCAAGCCGAGTAGTCCGGTGCTAAGGCACTGCTTTACATTTACACGCATTATGTTAGTTCCTTTAAATAGCGGATTTTAAGTTTGTATAAGAGCTGGCCAAGCGTTGGCCGTTAGTGGAGCAAAAAGAGTGTTCTTTATTGGGATCCCAGTTGATCTTTAGTTGACTACCGGAAGTAAGCTGTTGTTTTCCCGACACCGAAAATTGAACGTTATCTGCGCCTCGATAGGGACCATCGCTGATACTGACGTTGAGAATGGTACTTGGCCCTTGGTAATCACAGTGCTGGACGCGTACCGGATGTCCTCGCTCTGCTAGTTGAATATGTTCGGGTCTTACTCCCAAAATTCCTTCAGCATGGGGTAGCAGGTTCATTGGTGGATGGCCGATGAAGGCGGCCACAAAGGTGGATTGTGGCTGTTGGTAGAAACTTTCTGGGCTGCCTTGCTGTTCTATCTTTCCTCGGTTGAGCAAGATTATATGGTCAGCCATACTCATCGCTTCCACCTGATCGTGGGTTACGTAGACAACGGTTAAGCCTAGACTTTGTTGTAAGCGACGAATTTCGCTACGCATTTCATTACGTAGTTTACTATCGAGATTGGACAAGGGTTCGTCCATTAAACACAGTGGCGCTTGTGAAACAATGCTGCGTGCTAAGGCCACTCGTTGGCATTGTCCCCCGGAAAGTTGCGCCGGTTTTTTGTGCATATGCTGCCCTAGATCGACTAATTCTAAGGCGTGTTTGAGACGTTTTTGTTGTTCGCTACGGGCCATTTTTCGGGCTTTAAGCCCAAACAAAATATTCTCTTGCACCGATAAATGAGGAAACAGGGCGTAGGATTGAAATACCATCGATAATTGGCGTTGGCCAGGGGGGAAGTGAGTGATGTCCTGTTGCTGAAGTTGAATTTTTCCTCGGGTGGGGTGTTCTAAACCAGCAAGCATATTTAAAGTGGTGGATTTTCCACAGCCGCTAGGGCCTAACAGTGCGACAAACTGGCCTTGTTCCACTTCGAAGTCTAGTCCTGCCACAGCGATTTGTTGCTGGTAGTGTTTAGCCAATCCACTGGCTCTGAGAAAGCTCATAGTTGCCTCACATGCTGGCTTAAGTCAGCGGCTGGGGGAGTTTCGGTATGGACTCTGATACTAAGTTGGTGGCATAACTCAGCGAGAGGTGCGTCTAACTGATTGGTAAAAAAACGGTCGATTTGTTTCAGGTGACCGCTTTTTAGCGGAGCACTGCGCAAGTACTTGTGGTGATCTGCGATTAAAATCCGTTGCTCACAGTTTTCTAATATCGTCTGAGTTAGGTGGGATTCTTCGGGGGAAAAGTCTAATAGGTCACCTTGAGCCGAGATCCCGCCAGTACCACAAATGCCGTAGTTCACCTGAAATTTACGAAAGTAATTGGTGGCATCTTCCCCTACCACATCTTGGTCGGTGGCACGAATTCGCCCCCTACCATATAGGTTTGAATGTTGGGGTTGCAGCATAGGGCAACCGCAGCATTTAGATTGTTTGTCACAACGGTTAAGCCCGGGTGATGCAGTAATTGCAATGCTAACTGTTGTGGAGTTGTGCCAATGCCTAAAAATATACTGGCTCCTTCGGGGAGAAACTCAGCCAAGTTAATGGCAATCTGCTTTTTTTCTTGTAGGTGAATGACTTGTCGATTAGAAAACGATAAATTGTGACTTTGGGTTGGTAGTTGGATGCCCCCATGCACACGGTTGACTAGCCCTTGTTGGTTTAACTCATTCAAATCTTTACGAATGGTTTGCACAGATACAGCAAAATGTTCAGTTAATTCAGTGCTGGAAACATTTCCCGCATTTGCTTTTAACAGCCTTAGTATTTCAACCTGTCTTGGTGATAGTTCCATCTTCGTAAGAAACCTTTAGTTCAGCATTGTTTGTTCGAACGAAAGGGTAGGTTTTTCGTATGACTTTTTAGTGAATGAAAATTGACAGCTTGATGACAGCATATGGCGCCAAGAGTTTCGAATAAGGATGTATAGCAGCCTAAGGGTTATTCGACTCAGCTGATATTTGCTTTAAAACTTTTCAACTTATATTTTCAGTTACTAAATGAAGTGTTTTTAATTTTCGCTGAATAAAGCTATCAAGCTAAGGAGTCGCGAATGCAGGTGAATAATGCGGTGGGACAGCGAGTAAGCAGTCAGTTAGGAGAGTTAGAGTTACTGCGCTTGTTAGGCAAAGGTAAGTCTGCTTACTCTTATTTGGCCCAGGGGCCTGAGCAACAGTATGTGGTGAAATTAATGCATGCTGAGCCTTGTCCGTATTATGATTTTGGTGATAACAATAAGGTGGAGCTGGAACAGGCAGCCTACGCTAGGCTGAAGGCCTCTGGTATTGCTATTCCTCAGTTGTTGGACGCCAATCCCGAGCAAGCTTATTTAGTTAAGGAGTTCCTCGAAGGTGACTTGGTCACCGACTTGGTGATAAGGGATGCATTACCTCAAACTTGTGTTCAACAGGTTTGTCAGATGGCTAAACGGATTAAAGCGCTGGGCTTAAATATTGATTACTACCCAGATAATTTTATTCTGAATAAGGGCCGCTTGTACTACCTTGATTACGAAACCAATCCCTATGAAGAGCAGTGGGATTTAGCTCATTGGGGCTTGTACTACTGGGCGAACTCGGCGGGTATGAAAGCCTACAAGACCACCGGGGATGCCAGCGCCATTCACCAGCCGGTGGATTCAGCCAAGCCAATTACCGAACCGTTTTTAGCCACGGTTAATCAATGGCTGGCTGATTATGCTTAAGCCTTGAATAGCGCTTGCTTAGAGGCTGGCACTATCGTGCCAGCTTTAAATTCTACTCTTCAACCAGTACTTCGGCGCGCCAGTTGCCTTCACCTTCTTCACCCAAGGTCTCGGCTAAGTAGGGCAGTACGGTTTGCATCTCTTTGAGTAGCGTCCATGGCGGGTTAATCACTATCATGCCACTGGCGGTCATGCCAAAGTCTTCGTTGTCGTGGCGAATGCCTAACTCAAACAACTGAATATTACGAATGCCGCTGTTGCACAGTTGCTTCTCTAAGTTGTCGATACGGTAGCGCTCAACCACCGGGTACCACAGCGCGTAACTACCAGTGGCAAAACGTTTGTAGGCCTCTTTAAGGGTTTTCACCACCGTCTTATATTCATCTTTCACTTCATAGGACGGATCAATTAATACCAAGCCTCGGCGCTCTTTTGGCGGTAGCAGTTCAATCAGCCCTTGGTGACCATTTTGCTGGCGGATTTTGGCTCGTTTATCGCGCTGAAATAGACTGTTGAGCGGCGCTTGTTCACTAGGGTGAAGTTCGTGAAGGAATAAACGATCTTCACGGCGCAGCATCATTTTGGCTATCCACGGAGAGCCCGGATAATGCTGGCGAGTCTTCTCAGGGTGAATTTGGTTCACCAATTTGAGATAGTTTTTAACTAGCTCGGGTAAGTCATCGGCACTCCATAACTTGCCGATGCCGTTTTCAAACTCGCTTTTTTTCTGCGCCTCTGGACTGTTCAGGCTGTAGGCTCCAGCTCCAGCGTGAGTGTCGATGTAACACAACGGTTTATCTTTTTGAGTCAGATAGGCAAGAATGCGCTGTTGCACTAGGTGTTTTAGTACGTCGGCGAAGTTTCCAGCATGATAAGAGTGGCGATAGCTTAACAAAGTGTTTTCTCGATCTGGGGAGTAAGGGTCGCAGCCTAAGCTGCGAATA
Organism: Agarivorans gilvus; assembly: GCF_001420915.1. Taxonomy (NCBI): domain Bacteria; kingdom Pseudomonadati; phylum Pseudomonadota; class Gammaproteobacteria; order Alteromonadales; family Alteromonadaceae; genus Agarivorans; species Agarivorans gilvus. Next base: position 4,070,792 of record NZ_CP013021.1, read on the forward strand.
CAGCGCTAGTCTAGGTAGAGACCCCTTAGATGCAAGTTTATTAGCCCAGAGCTTAGAAAAGCTGCGGGCTTGCTGGCGGTGAATTTTTTAATAACTTGGCCACTATGCTTAGGGCTTGATCGAGCTGCAAGTTGCTATCCGCTTGGCCCAAAGAGAGCCGCACCGCATTGGGGCTAGCTTGGTTATCTACCACAAAATGCTCGGCGGAAGCCACCTCAACGCCTTGTTCGCGCGCGGCGTTAACAAATTGGGCGCAGCGCCAACTGGCCGGTAGGCGTAACCAACAGTGCAGCCCGCCGTCTTGATAGTCATAGTCTAAGCCTGCTAAGTGGTGGTGGAGCAATTGTGCCCGTTGGCCGATTAAGCGGCGTTGCTCTACTAAGGCTTGGTCGGCATATCCCGCCTGTATCCATTGAACAGCGAGGTCGACCAACAGCGGGCTTATGTTCCAGCTACTGCCGCGAATCGCACTGTTAAATGCGGTTTGTAGGTGCGCGGGAGCGTGTAGGTAGGCGAAGCGCAGGCCCTTGAAGGCCCCTTTAGAAAAACTATTTAAGTAGATCACTTGTTGTGGCGCCATCTCAACCATGGTGGGAGGGCGTTGGTCGGGCAATAAGCCACATACGTCATCTTCAATAATGATGACTTGATGCTGGCGACAAATATCAATAATTTGCTGGCGGCGAGCTTCTGGCATGATGGCGGTGGTGGGGTTTTGCAAGGTCGGCGTTAAGTAAATCGCCCGCGGGCGGTATTTTTCTATCTGCCTTAATAAACTGTCGGGGCATATTCCATGCTGATCCAGACTTAGCCCTTTTAGTTCAATGTTCAGTTGCTTAGAAAGAGTGATTAGGCCGGGGTAACAAAGCTCTTCACAGAGTATCCGCTCGCCTACTAGTTGCAAGGCAATTAAACTCAGGTTTAAGCCATGTTGAGCACCATAGCTAAAAAACAACTGTTCTGGATTAAAGATCTGCTGCCCTTGATTTAACCAAGCGCATACTTGTTCGCGCTGACTGAGTAAACTCTGACTGTAGTCGTTATCAAATAGCTGGTCTAGCTGCTCGCCCGCTTGGGCATAGTTTTGTAGTAAAGGTACTAAATGCGCC